>NZ_JBHUIZ010000024.1:0-1053 GCF_042683165.1 Tigheibacillus halophilus | reverse complement strand
AGCTGGTTTTCAGGAACTAATGAACGAGATTCGAACACTTCCTGAAGATTTAATGCTTGTTTTTGAATCTACAGGTATTTATTCCAAACCAGTAGAGACATTTTGCCAAAAAAATCAGCTGCGTTATTGCATATTAAACCCTTTAGCAGCAAAAAAACAATTAGCACAAGGAACATTGCGAAGTTGGAAGACAGACAAGCACGATGCCCATAAATTGGCACAAGTTCATCAACAGAATGACCGACCAGAAAAAATACAGCAACCAGACGTCTATAATGAATTGCGTGATCTATCTCGCTTTTACCAAGAAATAGAAGACGATATAAAACGCACACGAATGTACTTGCATAATGCGCTACAACTAAGTTTTCCGGAACTTGAAAGATTCTTTTCAAGCAGAATCACACCCTATGCCTTGACCCTGATTGATTTATTTCCACATCCTGAATTTGTGCTACAAACAAGTAAAACAAAAATCAAAAATCTTTTGATGAAAAGTACAACCAAAAAAATATCAGAAAATCGTGCAAAACAAAAAGCAAGCCAAATGATAGAATATGCGAATGAATCTTATCCAGCTGCTTCTTCAACCAGTATTCAAGCTCAAAAAGTTCAGTATTATGCACGGCAACTTCTACATTTATTGGAGGAGAAAGAAAATGTTTCTGAACAATTGATTACAAAAGCAAAACAACTTTCGGATTTTGAGCTACTCACAAGTTTTCCAGGCATTGGCGAGATTAGCGCAGCACTTTTCATTGGCGAAATAGGAAACCTTTCACGCTTTTCGAATCATAAAAAAGTCAACGCCTTTATAGGTATCGATATTAGAAGATACCAGTCAGGAAAATATGTAGGCCAAGATCACATTAATAAACGGGGGAATCCAAAAGGAAGGAAAGTCTTATACTTCATTGTTCGGAACATGATTCGTCAACAAAAAGCAGCACCGAATCACATTATAGATTACTATTATAAATTAAGAAAACAACCTCATCCTAAAAAGGACAAGGTTGCGGTAGTAGCTTGCATGAACAAGCTACTTAAATGTAT
>NZ_JBHUIZ010000023.1:0-1340 GCF_042683165.1 Tigheibacillus halophilus | reverse complement strand
TGGGCTCCATCCAGCCAATTTTTCTTTTGCTCGTTCATGATTATACCAGTAGATATATTCTTCAATCTGTTTTTTTAATGCTTCATAGCTCACCAATTCTTCTCCATGGTACATTTCTTGCTTTAAAATACCGAAGAAATTCTCCATTGAGGCGTTATCTGCACAGGTTGCTTTGCGTGACATGCTTTGGAATACTTTATTTTCTTTTAATGTCCTTACCCATTGGTTGTGCTGGTAATGCCAGCCTTGATCGGTATGAAGCGTGGTACGGTAGGTTGCCCGATTCTTTATTATCTCTATTGCTTCTTGTAAAGGTTCCATGACAAGATCTAACGTTGGACGTTTCTTGATTTCATACGCAATTATTTCTCCGTTATAAAGATCAAGAATCGGATTTAAATATAACTTCTCTTCATTATGACATTTGAATTCTGTAATGTCCGTTACTAGTTTTTGAAGAGGAATAGGTGTGTAAAAGCGGCGAGATAATCGGTTTTTAACTACTTTTCCAACCTTCCCCTTGTAGGAATTATATTTACGGGATTTCCGCATAAATTTCACACATTTTAAACCTAATTCCCGCATTATCCGGTACACTTTTTTATGATTAATTTCATGACCTAATTTCTTTAATTCTTTCGTGATACGTTTATAACCATAGCGTTCATGAAACTTTTTAAACAGGTCTGTAATGAGTTCTTTTAATGCGATATCCGAGTCTTCTTTGTCAAAACGCTTCACGTGATAGTGGTAGGTTGCTTCAGGAATACCCACGACAAGGAGAACATCTTTTAATCGGAATCCTTCTTCTTTGAGTTCGAATGCCACTTTTGCTTGTGCTTTTCGTGGAAGGCATTCGGATCCTCCCGAAAAGCTCTCAACTTTTTTAGGTAAGCATTTTCTAGTCGCAATAATTCATTCTCGCGTTCTAATTCTTCTTCACGTGTTAACTTCTTTTCTCCTTTTTTCTTTTGCTTATTGGTTTTCTTAGACATAGAAGGTCGCCCCTTGGGTTTTGTATTCAGGCCTTCTATCCCTTGTATGCGAAATGCTTTCAACCAGCGTACTATTAAGGAAGGGTTGTTCAAATGAAATTGAACAGCGGTTTCTTGATAAGAAGCACCTGTCTCTAACATAAATTGTACAGCATCTAATTTAAATTGAACAGAATACTCCTGCTTCGTCTTTCTTCGTTTTAATCCTTCCATGCCCTGTACTTTATAAGAACTCACCCAATTTCTTAATGGGGTACTACTGGGCATATTATATTTTTTCGCCAATGATTTATATCCAAGATGACCATACAAATACTCGGTGACAAGCTTTATTTTAAATTCTTC
>NZ_JBHUIZ010000022.1:0-2163 GCF_042683165.1 Tigheibacillus halophilus | reverse complement strand
GTACAGCCAGGGTGGTATCCCACCATTGCCTCCACACAAGCTGGCGCTCATGCTTCGCTGGCTCCCACCTATCCTGTACAAGCTGCACAAACATGCAATATCAGGCTACAGTAAAGCTCCACGGGGTCTTTCCGTCCTGTCGCGGGTAATGCGCATCTTCACGCATAGTATAATTTCACCGGGTCTCTCGTTGAGACAGTGCCCAAGTCGTTGCACCTTTCGTGCGGGTCGGAACTTACCCGACAAGGAATTTCGCTACCTTAGGACCGTTATAGTTACGGCCGCCGTTTACTGGGGCTTCGGTTCTATGCTTCGCTCTTGCGAGCTAACATTTCCCCTTAACCTTCCAGCACCGGGCAGGTGTCAGCCCCTATACTTCGCCTTTCGGCTTCGCAGAGACCTGTGTTTTTGCTAAACAGTCGCTTGGGCCTATTCACTGCGGCTCCATGTTCATGAAGCACCCCTTCTCCCGAAGTTACGGGGTCATTTTGCCGAGTTCCTTAACGAGAGTTCTCCCGATCACCTTAGGATTCTCTCCTCGCCTACCTGTGTCGGTTTGCGGTACGGGCACCTATGACCTCACTAGAGGATTTTCTTGGCAGTGTGAAATCAGGAACTTGGGGCACAAGGCCCTTTCCCCATCACAGCTCAAAACTCCGGACGGATTTGCCTATTCCGGCTTTCTCACTGCTTGGGCACACGCTTCCATCCGTGTGCTTTCCCTATCCTACTGCGTCCCCCCATCGCTCAAACAGTCATGAGGTGGTACAGGAATTTCTGCCTGTTGTCCATCGCCTACGCCTTTCGGCCTCGGCTTAGGTCCCGACTAACCCTGAGAGGACGAGCCTTCCTCAGGAAACCTTAGGCATTCGGTGAAAGAGATTCTCACTCTTTTTTCGCTACTCATACCGGCATTCTCACTTCCAAGCGCTCCACCAGTCCTCACGGTCTGACTTCACTGCACTTGGAACGCTCTCCTACCATTGTTCGAAGAACAATCCGCAGCTTCGGTGATACGTTTAGCCCCGGTATATTTTCGGCGCAGAGTCACTCGACCAGTGAGCTATTACGCACTCTTTAAATGATGGCTGCTTCTGAGCCAACATCCTGGTTGTCTAAGCAACTCCACATCCTTTTCCACTTAACGTATACTTTGGGACCTTAGCTGGCGGTCTGGGCTGTTTCCCTTTCGACTATGAACCTTATCACCCATAGTCTGACTCCCAAACATAAGTAGCTGGCATTCGGAGTTTGACTGAATTCGGTAACCCGATGAGGGCCCCTAGTCCAATCAGTGCTCTACCTCCAGTACTCTTCGTTTGAGGCTAGCCCTAAAGCTATTTCGGAGAGAACCAGCTATCTCCGTGTTCGATTGGCATTTCACCCCTACCCACACCTCATCCCCGCATTTTTCAACATACGTGGGTTCGGGCCTCCAGTCAGTGTTACCTGACCTTCACCCTGGACATGGGTAGATCACACGGTTTCGGGTCTACGACCGCATACTCATTCGCCCTGTTCAGACTCGCTTTCGCTGCGGCTCCGTGTCTTCCACTTAACCTTGCATACGATCGTAACTCGCCGGTCCATTCTACAAAAGGTACGCCGTCACGCATGAATGCGCTCCGACTACTTGTAGGCACACGGTTTCAGGATCTCTTTCACTCCCCTTCCGGGGTGCTTTTCACCTTTCCCTCACGGTACTGGTTCACTATCGGTCACTAGGGAGTATTTAGCCTTGGGAGATGGTCCTCCCGGATTCCGACGGAATTCCACGTGTTCCGCCGTACTCAGGATACACTCCGGAGAGAATTCCTTTTTGATTACAGGGCTGTTACCTTCTTTGGCTGGCCTTTCCAGACCGATTCATCTAAAGAATTCCTTTGTAACTCCAAAGGAGTGTCCTACAACCCCAATGGGTAAACCCATTGGTTTGGGCTGTTTCCGTTTCGCTCGCCGCTACTTGGGAAATCGCTTTTGCTTTCTCTTCCTCCGGGTAATGAGATGTTTCAGTTCCCCGGGTCTGCCTCATCTACCCTATGTATTCAGATAGATGTACTATTCCATTACGAATAGTGGGTTCCCCCATTCGGAAATCTCTGGATCAACGTCTACTTACGACTCCCCAAAGCATATCGGAGTTAGTCCCGTCCTTCTTCGGCT
>NZ_JBHUIZ010000021.1:0-547 GCF_042683165.1 Tigheibacillus halophilus | reverse complement strand
CGTCAGCTCCACGTGTCACCACGCTTCCACCTCGGACCTATCAACCTCATCGTCTCTGAGGGATCTTACTCACTCGAAGTGATGGGAAGTCTCATCTTGAGGGGGGCTTCATGCTTAGATGCTTTCAGCACTTATCCTTTCCACACGTAGCTACCCAGCTATGCTCCTGGCGGAACAACTGGTACACCAGCGGTGTGTCCATCCCGGTCCTCTCGTACTAAGGACAGCTCCTCACAAACTTCCAACGCCCACGACGGATAGGGACCGAACTGTCTCACGACGTTCTGAACCCAGCTCGCGTACCGCTTTAATGGGCGAACAGCCCAACCCTTGGGACCGACTACAGCCCCAGGATGCGATGAGCCGACATCGAGGTGCCAAACCTCCCCGTCGATGTGAACTCTTGGGGGAGATAAGCCTGTTATCCCCGGGGTAGCTTTTATCCGTTGAGCGATGGCCCTTCCATGCGGAACCACCGGATCACTAAGCCCGACTTTCGTCCCTGCTCGACTTGTAGGTCTCGCAGTCAAGCTCCCTTCTGCCTTTG
>NZ_JBHUIZ010000020.1:0-543 GCF_042683165.1 Tigheibacillus halophilus | reverse complement strand
CCTAGTACCAAGGCATCCACCGTGCGCCCTTATTCACTTAACTAATGAATAAGCTATATATCGCTTTTAAATCATTGATGTCGTTGGTTATTACTCTTATTTAGTTTTCAAGGTACAAGCTTCCACAGGATGTGGTGACTTCTATGTTCGTCACAGGACGTGACGGGATTTAATAGAAGTTCCTTATATCCCTTGAGAGTTTTTTTCATTCTCTCAAAACTGAACCAAACTAACCAGTATGTCTGCTTGATAACGGCCAAAGCCGTTATTTCCGTATAATCCAGCTCCAGTGCCTATCAACTAGCAGATTTCCTTCTCCATCCTGTGATAAGTCAACATCGTCTCGTTTGTAGGAGAGCCGACTAATTACGGCCTTTACGGCCAACGTCGCACACCTCTTGTCGAGGCGTGTTTCCTTTATCTCGTCAGGAGCCGTCCAATCTGTACGTTGATGAACAGGCACTTACGCCTTTTATATAATCCTTAGAAAGGAGGTGATCCAGCCGCACCTTCCGATACGGCTACCTTGTTACGACTTCACCC
>NZ_JBHUIZ010000019.1:0-2903 GCF_042683165.1 Tigheibacillus halophilus | reverse complement strand
CATGGTACAGAACGACTTGGATGAGTACATGCTGATTGGTGAGCCTACGGATGTAGATACGGAAGTGGTGGACGAAAAAACAACTATTTTTGATGAAGTAGGAGACACGCTAGATTCTTGGGACGAAACGAGCGCTTCGCAAGGTAGTTTTATAAGAGGCAGCCGTGGAATACAAGTACAATCCTACGGTACAGGTGATGCGTGGCATGGCCCAGGTCTTATGAAAACATTAACCACGCCAATACAGGATTTTGAATTGGAATTTTTTATCAACGTCCGTACAGAACGTGTGGACATGCCTTTCCGTCTTTCTACCAATTTCTATGACGAACAGATGAATGAAATTGGTATGTTGCGGGTATGGGATAAGTCGCCAAAACGAATGCAGAAAAATGCAGAGGGAAGAATTGGCGAATATCTTAGCCAGTATGAAAACTATCTTATCAGTGACCGTAACTATCACATACCTGATCAGCGTGTTTGGAGTGGTATCTTACGTGTCACAAGGGAAGGAAATACAATCACCATGTATGTGGCCCGTATCTCGCAAGCGGGGAATCATATTGAGAGTATCCGGCAGGTTTATGTGGATAATGCAAAGGAATATGCCGGAAAGCTGAAATACGTGCGCATTGATGCTGCTAAATATGGTGAATTCGACAAACCGAATGAAGCTGGTATCAATCGGGTGAAGTTAAGCAGTTTGAAAAGAGCTACCATTGATCAAACGCCATATATTGCAAGACCAGGTGATACCATTACATTTGACCATAAAAATGAAGAGATACTGATTAATGGTGAGGACCGCAAAGATTTGAAAGACTTTGGCGGATCCTTTTTTAAATTGCATAAAGGATTTAATCAGCTGGTGCTGCATCCGGATGACAGCCTGCAGGGCGAAGCGGCATACAGGAAACGGTATAGGTAACAAAAAATCCTATCCTTTAGGTGAAGGATAGGATTAGTTTTATACAACAATAATGTCACTAAACTCTTCTTTCAAAGTTTGAAGCACCTCGTACCCGATTTGTCTAATGCTGGCTAAGTGTGGATCTGAAACTGGAGATTGTTTACCGTCAGTAACTTGTACCCAACCCATTGTGTTTTTCCTGTTCAATTCTGCATATGCTCTATCTAATTGGGGATCTACGTGGGCACCGCCGTCTTTATTTGAGCTGCTAAGGATTAAGTCTTTTCTAGTAAGTTTATTTTTATTGTTGTCAACAAGCACGATATCCTCAGCCCACCATTTTTTAAAGGTGTTCCATCTTTTTCCGCTTGGTCCGTCATCTAAAAAGGGATGATATACCTGGCCACCCGGTCCAGTTCGTATACCAATCAGCCCCATATGTGTTAATAAATTGGCTGGATTATACACAAAAGAAGTATTGCAGTAGTAGATGCTTTTTCTGTTCAGTTGTTTTAGCAGTGAAATAGATTTTTTGGTATCGTGAACAAGAACGCGTATTGTTGTTGCTATTCTTTTTGCTTCACCAGTAAATCCTTTATCGTAGGAATCACATGAAGTTTTAAGAAATTGAACTTGCTCTTGTAAATGATGAATATAATCTTCTTTTTCCAGTTTTACCTTCATTTTTATTAACCTCCCTTTTATGGGTTAATTTTATATCAAAATAAGATATATGAGAAGGTGGGGGATGAAATGGCAAATGAAAAGTGGAAAATACTAAGGGACTTTATTGAAAATGAGCTAATTGAAGCACAGGAAAATTATGAATCGATATTGGAGAAGCAACTTGAAATAATCTTGGAATATATGGATGAGTTAGATAAATAAACAATAAACATACAACCCTTTGAAGAGCACGCATGCCATTGTGTGTTTTTTTATTTGTTAAAAAAGAGGTGAAGACATGATACACGTCACAGACGGTCAGTCTGATAAGATACTGGACTTTATCACATATAAAAACATCATTGACGACAATCACCGTCAATCTTTAAAAGATAACCTGGAAACATATGAAATGCGTGTGCGTGGTGATAAACCCTATAACGAACACCTTGGAAAGCATAACCGTGTCATCATTCCTGCAGAGGACAATGGGTACAAGGAATTTGTCATTACAGAATTCGAAAAGTACCGAGATACGGAAGGATTGAAATCGGAGGTATATGCATCTGCAAGTTACCTACTGCTGAAAAAAGCAAAGGTGATCAATCCACAGTCGTTTAAAGACCAGACGCCTTCCTTGGCAGTTAGTCATGCGACAAATGGAACGGAATGGGTGCCAGGCATTATCGAAGGTAAAGGCACTCGTTCCTTTAACATAGAAAAACATACTAATCCATATGCTTTTTTAAAGACCATTGCGAAAGAGTTTGAACTTGAGTTGAATTTCCGTACGGAGACGGACGGGAAACGCGTAATAGGTCGCTATGTGGATTTGTTGGAGCGTATAGGTCAATGGCGCGGAAGAGAGGTTGAATTTGGTAAGGATTTAATTGGTATTCGCCGTAATGAAAAAACGGATAACCTCTACACAGCACTGATCGGCTTAGGTCCAGAAAAAGAAGATGGGACACGCTTAGAAGTGTTTGTTGAAGATAAAGAAGCGCTGCAGCGTTGGGGCAGACCAGATCCAATCACAGGTGAATTGCAGCATCTAATTGATGTGTATGAGCCGCAATCAAGTGACGATAGTATGTCTATTACCAAGTTGGAGCAGTACACCAGGACAGAATTAAACAAGCGTATCGGTGAGGTAGTGGAATATGAATCCACCATAGCTGACTTAGAAAATGTTCCTGGCATGGAAAATAAAAAAATCCGTTTCGGCGATACAATCAAGATAAAGGATACGAAATTCAACCCACCATTGTATCTTGAGGCTAGGGTCCATACGCAAGATCGTAGCATCGTCGATAAGTCGAAAAAGCAA
>NZ_JBHUIZ010000018.1:83017-268547 GCF_042683165.1 Tigheibacillus halophilus | reverse complement strand
CTTGCTTTATTGAAAAAACAGGGTTGTTTTTTCATCTTCCATTCGATGACTTGCATCGAACTCGCTTGACATACTGGTCGTTTTGTTCAGTTTTCAAAGAACGAAATCAAAGCATTTTTCATTTGTCGTTTTTTCAGCGACTCCACTATCATAACATCTTCCGATGTTTGTTGTCAATAACTTTTTTAAGTTTTTGAGAAGTTTTTAGGTTTGAATCGCCTTCGTTTTTAACGACAAGAATTACTTTACCATGCTTTCAAATGAAAGTCAATAACATTATTCCATTTTATTTTACAAAAATTGTATTGAGGCGAAATAGCTGGTATAGCTGGAATAACTTTCATTTAACCAAAGTCGTTCTCTTCTACCTGCATACAATATATTTTAGATAAATGACGTTATATCATGCCGTTGGTTGCTGTCATAAACCAACCCAATTTTTTCACGGATGCGATCATTCCATTTAACAATGCTTACTAAAAGAATAAGTATGATAATTCCCATTCCCCTTTAAGCAAACTGGGGATAAGGTTATTCAGCACTGCTTTATCCAAAACTCCTATAGAGGAATTTACAACGAATCTTATACTGTCAATGCAGTCAAGCAGCCGCAACTCCCCTTTACAGACTCGGCGGGAAGACCGGGAAATATTCCATTTGAATAAGATATGGATACCAATTCAAAAGTTTCAGCTTTCCACAGACCCCTGGCTGAAAAAGAAATCACAGGAAATGTAGTCCTAGACAAGAAGTTTCGTGAAAAAGACATTAAGCTTTTATGAGATGAAATGTTGTGTTTAAGGCTCCTTTATCGCTGACAACTCATTACTGCGGTCAAACGAATAATAAGAATCAGCAGGTTAGAACCTTCCACTTATCATTTTTCGGACAGGAAATTAAATGGAGAAGTGTTCATTAACTGGAAAAAGGTGCTATACTGTAATTGTAATAGCTAAGGAGGACAAGCATGGCAAAATTATCTTACTCAAGCAAAATAAATAAGATTCGTTCCTTTGCCTTAATACTGGTGTTCGCAGGTATCTTGCTTATGTATGTAGGTATTATGTTTAAAAAGATACCTTGGCTCATGGCAACGTTTTTCATATTAGGCATGCTGGCTGTTGTTTTCAGCTGTGTTGTCTACTTATGGATCGGCTCACTTTCAGTCAAAGCCGTCCCGGTCGTCTGTCCCAACTGTCAAAAACCCACGAAAGTGCTTGGACATGTTGATGCATGTATGCATTGCAATCAGCCTTTGACACTGGATAAAAATCTGGAAGGCATCGAATTTGATGAACGATATAATAAACGGCGCTTTCGAAATGAAGCCATATCCAAAATGAAGCAAGAAAATGAATGAAATTGAATAGCATTACATTTATTCCTTTATACAAGATCCGCGATAATATCGCGGGTCTTGTTTCTTTATATATACAACCGGCCTAATTTTGGAATAAAAAAAGACCAAACCACATTCGATTTGGTCATGAATGAATAATATAGCTTGCTGGAATACCATTTACTCTTTACTCTGTGCATATAGTGAAAAATATGCTTAATGCATCTGTGCTTTCTTTTCTTCTTTGCAATTTGGACAAAGCCCGTAAACTTCCAACCGATGATGGCTGATATCGAATCCTGTCACCTGTTCCGCCAATTTTTCCACTTCATCCAAGGATGGGTAATGAAAGTCGACAATTTTTCCGCAATCACTGCAAATGATATGGTAGTGATTAGATGTATTGCAGTCAAATCTGCTGGAAGAATCTCCATAGGTCAACTCTCGTACCAGTCCAATTTCACGCAAAACACGCAAATTATTATAGACCGTAGCCACACTCATGTTTGGGAACCTTCCCTCAAGTGCCTTGTAGATCTCATCAGCTGTCGGGTGTGTCATTGAATTTAACAAAAAATCAAGCACGGCATGACGTTGTGGTGTTATTCGTACACCAGCTTCTTTTAATGTATCAATTGCTCGCTGCAATTTCTCTGCTGCCACCGCCATGCACCTCTCTTTCCAAGATAATTTATATACTGTAATTATTAGATTATAATTCTTATAATTAGTGTACCCTCAATTGATGAGTTCTGTCAACAATAGCATATTCAAAAAAGATAATCATTATGACTTTGCGCATTTTTCAGAACAAGGGTTCCTGACATCCTTCATTTGATAATCAGCGCACTGCCGATCACCAATCATACATCTGTCCGCAACAGCCTTTCTTCGCCGCCAAGCTGTTTATTGACGTATCGTGAGGCAACAAACAACAGATCTGAAAGGCGATTCATATACGACAATGCGAGTGAACCGTCTAACTCGTCTCCAAGCGCAGCTATCAGCCGTTCTGCTCTGCGTACGATTGTACGAGCAACCTGCAACGTACTTGACGGTTGGTTCCCTGATGGGAGCACAAAGGTTTTTAAAACCGGTAATTCAGCATCCCACTTGTCGATTGCTGCCTCGAGTTCTTTAATGTGGTCTTTAGTCAGTTTCCAGTAAACTTCCTTGCCAATAGGTGTAGATAACTCTGCTCCGACATGAAACAAAACTGTTTGCACACGATACATCACCTGCAAAAATGCATCCTTCTCCTGCCAATCGACATCCTCTAAAAAACTTAGCGCCAGGCCAATCATCGCATTCGCTTCATCACACGTTCCATATGCCTCCACCCTAGGATGGAATTTCGGGACACGCTTGCCATATACGAGAGAAGTTATTCCTCTATCACCTGATCTGGTATAAATTCGCATCTTAATAGCCTCGTGAAACGTCGATTTTATTTTGCATATTTTCTTGATCATCCCGTAAATAGGCTTCCAAATTATGGTCGAATATCTCCAGCGCCCGCGTCATATAGGCAGGAGAAACACCCGACAAATGTGGAGTCAAAGTAACGTTTCGTTCATTCCAGAGCGGGCTGTCTTCAGGCAGCGGCTCTTGTTCGAACACGTCTAGCACTGCATGAGCGATCTCATGATTGCGTACAGCTTCCAGCAGCACATCGGTACCGACGGCATCCCCGCGTCCCATATTCAAAAACACAGCATGCTCCGGCATTAATTTAAAATGCTCCATTGTATAAAAATGATAGGTTTCTCTTGTGCTTGGCATGACAGAAACAAGGAAATCCGCTTCAGGCAGCAGTTTTTTCAAATCAGTATTGGCATGGTTCTCATCAAAATAATCGACTTTTCGCCCGCTTCTCGAAACACCGACTGTTTTCATTCGAAATGCCTTAGCCAATCTGGCTACTTCTTGGCCAATAGCCCCAGTTCCCGCAATCAGCATCGTTTTTCCGCTTATTTCATTCATACGCAAAGATTTTTCCCATTTGTGCTCGTTTTCGTTTTTCACCAGGGTTTTTTCCTGTCTGTATACCTGGAGCAGCATGGAAATAGCATATTCTGCCATTGGAACCTTATGAATTCCTCTGACGTTTGTCAGAATAATATCCGCCTCTTCAATCTCTTTCAAAGGCATATCATCCATACCGGCAGAAAACAGCATAATCCATTTCAGCTGCTTCGCTTCCTGAATTAATTCTCGGTTCAAGTCTCCGCCATATGTAACAAGTACATCGGCAGTGGGCAAAAATGCTTTTGCCTGCTCCATATTTTTAAAAAAATGAAACGATTGCGCTGGGTATTTTCTCTTCAGGTATTCTCGTTGGTCGTCAGTGAGCTTGGTTGAAAAAAGAATCTCCATTTGCTTCTCCTCCATGTGGCCAATAGTATAGCCTTATTGTATCGGGAATGACCAACGATGGAAAACAAAATGTTCAGTATACGTTTTATTTATCTAATCAGAATGTCTTCTCTACTTCCCTTTTAAGATGGCGCCAATCGTATGAATGACAATCTTTGTATCCAGACGCGCGGAGCAATGATTGATATAGAACAAATCAAAACGCACTTTCTTGCTGTGCTGTGAATTGGATAGACGATGGATTTGCGCATAGCCGGTCATCCCTGGCTTCACTTTCAATCTGCTGGCTTGATAACGATCATAGTGGCATGCAATATCTGGATACTCCGGAGCCGGTCCTACCAGGCTCATATCGCCCCTTAACACATTCCATAATTGGGGCAGATTTTCGATATGATGTTTTTTTAGCCATTTCCCTGTCCTTGTAACAAGGCAATGCTGGTGCTTGATGTGAAGCTCATCGGGGAGTCCATTTTCCCAAGATCTGGGACTCGGATATGGGGGGAAAGCGTGAATGACTTTTGATGCTGGCGTAGTAGTTGAAAAACTGTACATAATAAATGGACGTTTATTTTTACCGATTCGTGTTTGCCGAAAAAATACAGGACCGGCTTCCTTTTTGTGGAGAATTAGCGCAATAATAACGAAGAGAGGCAATAATACGATGAGCAGTGCCAAGCTGACAGTCACATCAAGTAATTTTTTCATGAAAAAATATGAATTAGGCTTTTCAATAGGATTGGATTCGGATTTGAGAGAAACCTGCTGCATGTTCACAAGAATACCTCCATTTTCAATAGATTGCTATCATCTTATGACACTATAGCAAGTGATATGAGCTTGTTTACTTTCAGTAATGAAATTGAAATATCTTTTACCAGCTCAAGTTTCCATATCACCACTGGGACTAACAAAAAAAGCTCCGGCCTTAAGACCGGAGACAGTTAACGCTGGCTAATTCAGCTTATCAAGCCAGGTTTTCACGGATATATGCGAGTGCCGCTTCCACATGTCCTTTCACACTCACTTTACGATATTCCTGCTGAACTATCCCATTTTTATCAATGATAAAAGTAGATCGCTCAATACCGTAGTATTCATTGCCAAAGTTTTTTTTCAATTTCCAGACACCATACTTCTCCGCTATCTCATGGTCTTCGTCTGCCAGCAGCATGAATGGCAAATCATGTTTTTCCATGAATTTCTGATGTCGGCTGGCAGGGTCAGGACTCACCCCTAAAATCACGGCGTCCACATCTTGAAAACTCTCATGATGGTCGCGAAAATCACACGCTTCAGTTGTACATCCGGGGGTCATATCTTTCGGATAAAAATATAAAACGACATTCTTTCCTCGAAAACCACGTAAGGAGACTGTTTCGCCCTCCTGGTTCTGTAATTTGAAATCTGGTGCTTGTTTGCCGATTTCTACACTACTCATTGTCAGACCTCCAATTTCAATACTGTTAACTTCACTATAGCATTGAAAATATTGTATTTCTACTCTTGGCGATCGCGCTGATTGTTTTGGACAATACGCATGACGAAAGCTGCCGGCAGTACATAACCGACAAGAGCCTCGATCAGTGCTACCAGACGGCCAATCCCGACCGGGGTGATATCACCGTAACCGATAGTCATCAGGGTCACACCACTGAAATAAAAAGAATGGATAAGGGAACCGATCATATTTACTGGATCCAGACTGCCATCTTCCACAAGGATGATCCCCTGAAAGGAAAGGATGAAATAAATCATGCCGAAACCAATAATGAAAATACTGTACATGATAAGCAAGGTATAAAACATCTCCAAAGAAAAACGCTCCGAAAACCACTTCCTGCTCTTTCTGCCGCTTCCTATGACAAAACCGTAAAAACTGAGCAGCATAACAACGCAAACCAAGGCAAGTACCAGCCAGCCAACCAATCTCATTTTTATGCTCCTTTTGTACAAGGGGAAAATCCCTGTACATTAATACGTGATCACTGCAGGTGCAGCGAGGGGATGCCCCCATATCTTGTTATAATATATATGCGTTGATGGGGGTTGGCTTGTCATTCTTTTTGCAATTAAGGTAGGATATAAGGAAGAAGGAATCATTCATTTTGAGTGGCGCCAATCAACCTTTATCTTCACACACCTTATCCATGCATGGTTGGTTGCGCTTTTCCTCTCCAGCTATGGAAACGGGAAGCTGCGAGTAACCAACTCGCGTGCCATATATAAGCTGGTTTAGCACTCAGCAGAATCCATGCTGAATAAAGCTTCATTTATATAAAATCAAAATCAAAAAGGAAGGTTTGCGATGCAGCAAATATATCTGATAGAAGACGACCCGAAAATTGCAGCTCTATTAAAAGATTACTTGGAAAAGTATGCCTATGGTGTGACTACTGTTGAATCATTCGACAATGTGCTGGAAGAATTTACTGCGTTATCTCCCCACCTGGTTCTGTTAGACATCAATCTGCCAAAATTCGATGGTTTTTATTGGTGTAGAAAAATTCGTACTTTATCCAACTGTCCTATTATCTTCATTTCTGCTCGGGACAGTGGTATGGATCAGGTGATGGCTATCGAAAATGGTGGTGATGACTACATAACAAAGCCGTTCCAATTCGATGTCGTACAGGCAAAAATCAAAAGCCAAATGCGCCGGACATATGGGGAATATGCAAAAAACGATCAGACGGACATGATTGATATCAATGGCCTCGTTCTCCATCTGACAGCTATGGAAGCAGAATTTGGTCAACAGCGTATTACCTTGACAAAAAATGAATTTACGCTGCTGAAGACTTTCGCTCAAAAATTGAACCAGGTGCTGAGCAGAAGTTATTTGCTTGAAGAATTATGGGATGATGAAAACTTTGTCGATGACAATACACTTTCTGTCAATATGACAAGATTACGGAAAAAACTGGAAGAGATAGGTATCTATGACAGTATTCAAACACTTCGCGGCGCTGGCTATAAGATGATCGATTCCTGGAGCAGCAAACCATGATGGCTTTTCTTAAGGACCAGCTATCTTATATTTTGTTTTTTTATTCCCAATGTGCCTTGATTATCATTACAGTCCAGCTTGCCGCAACCATCGACAACCATAGCATTGGAATGGACACGGTCACCTACATCATCCTGCTTGTCACCGTTTGTTTAGCTATTTTCCTTTTATTTCGTTATATGAAGCTAAAAGAATACTATCAGCTAAGAAAACTGCCCTACAGCGATGAATTACCCGATCCTCCTAACAAGTTGCTGGCAATTATTAGGGACCAGCAGCTGGAACAGACAAATCAATATACGGAAGAAATCGAGATGCTTAAAGAAGAGAAACTGATGGAGTTCAATTTTATTCAGCAATGGGTTCATCAAATGAAGACGCCAGTTTCTGTGTTACAGCTGATTTTACAAAAGGAAAAAGAAAACATGGAAGAAACATTACAGCAGAACATGCAGGAGGAACTGGAAAAGCTGCAGCAAGGGTTGGAGCTTGCTTTATACCAATCAAGGCTTCAAAAATTCGATCGTGATTTTCTCGTTGAACAAGTATACTTGCAGGAAATGGTCAGGCAATCGATACAGGAGTTCAAATCCAGCTTCATTCGAAATCAAGTTTTTCCTTCTTTGGAAATAGATAAAGAAATAATTGTCGCAACCGATGCTAAGTGGTTCCGTTTCGTGCTAAATCAATTGATTTCAAATGCTATCAAATATTCCCGGCCAGAATCCGATAAGATTTATTTCACCGCCGAGCAACTTCATGGACAACGGAGATTGATGATTCGCGATACAGGATGCGGGATACCATCCCAAGATATCCAGCGGGTGTTCGATCCTTTTTTCACCGGCATCAATGGAAGAACTTTTCATGAATCGACAGGCATGGGGCTTTATTTATCCAAAGAAATCTGCAATGCACTTGGCCATGAACTTCATGTTTCTTCAAATGTAAATATCGGAACTACCGTGACCATCACATTTGTTCGAGGAGACGAATAAAACAGATAAAAACATCAAAAAACAGGAGGATGCCACTATGCCGCTTTTAAAAGCAGATAATCTATCAAAAATTTACGGCAGCAAACGGACTGCCTCACATCAGGCGCTGAGCCATTTTCATCTGAATGTCGAACCTGGGGAATTCATCGGGATTATGGGGCCATCCGGGAGCGGAAAAACCACTTTGCTCAACCTCCTGTCCACCATTGACAAACCGACATCTGGAAAAGTGATCATTAATGGTACTTCGATCACTTCTTTGTCGAAAAACAAACTTGCTGCGTTCCGCCTGCGTGAAATGGGATTTGTTTTTCAGGACTTCAATCTATTGCCAACCCTGACAGTGAAGGAAAACATTCTTCTACCGCTCACATTGGAAAAATGTAAAATAAGCGAGATGAAAAAAAGGTTGGAGCATGTAGCCAAAATACTTTCACTCGATTCGTTTTTACATAAACGAATCCACGAAATATCCGGAGGCCAGATGCAGCGCGCTGCGATCGCCAGAGCAGTCATTCATGAACCTGCAGTCATCTTCGCAGATGAACCAACCGGCAATCTTGATTCAGCGTCGTCATTACAAGTGATGCAGACATTGCAAATGCTTCATGAGAAAAAACATACGATACTCATGGTTACACACGATCCATTTGCCGCTAGTTTTTGCAGACGTATTATCTTCATCAAGGATGGAAAATTCTTTAATGAAATCATGCGCGGCAGCAACCGGCAAAGTTTTTTCCAGGATATTCTAAATGTCCAGTCACTACTGGGAGGAAATACAGATGACTTTCATACAATTCGCTTTCAATAATGTCGGACGCAATTTACGGCAGTATGTCAGTTATTTTGTCAGTTGCACCTTTGCAGTGACAGTTTTCTTCATGTTTGCTGTAATCGTCTTTCATCCAGACCTCCATTTACTGAAAGCAAGAGAAATCGTACGAACTGCAGTATTTGCTTCAGAAGTGATGATTTACGGGTTTTCTTTCTTGTTTATTTTGTATTCTACAGGGGCTTTCATCAAGTCACGCAAAAAAGAATTTGCCGTGCTGATGACGCTGGGCATGAGAAAATTTCAGTTAAATCTGATGCTTTTCATAGAAAATACAATTATCGCGCTGACAGCTATTTTAGCAGGCATCGGAATCGGCGCCTTACTCGTCAAACTGTTCATGATGGTTTTTGCCGCAGTACTTGGACTGGAACAGGCGCTGCCATTTTATTTCCCGGCTACGGCAATCAAATGGACATTCTTCTTGTTCCTATTCATGTTTGAAGCAACGACATTAGTTGTCGTAATGACGATGCGGAACAAGCCTATCTTACATTTGCTTCGAATACAGCAGGCAAGTAACCGCAATCCGAAGTTTTCATTTATCATCAGTGCACTTTCCATGCTGGCGATCGGTTATGCATACTATCTTGCCTATACAGCTAGTCTTATCAGCATGATGCTTCGCATGTTTCCGATTCTTGCTCTGGTCATCCCTGGGACCTATTTCTTTTTCAGTCAGTCCCTTATAGCATTGACAAGCATAGTGAAGCGGATACCGCGAATATATTTCTTTGGGAAAAATATGCTCGTTTTTTCCGATATGGCCTATAAGTTCCGAGATAATGCGAAAATGCTTTTCTTTGTCACCATTTTGAGCGCAGTATCCTTTACATCATCTGGCATCCTCTATAGTGTTTATAATACAGTCGATCAGCAGCTGGAAGATTACATGCCGCAAGATTTCAGCATGGTCAGCTTGAAGAACAAGTCGGACTTCCATCAATCTATGAAAAAAGTGGAGAATGAGCTGGACGAAAATGACATCCATTTTAACGCTATGTACAGCACATTCATCATATTGCGCCTGGATGGCGGCAAGCAATGGGATCATATCCCAGTCACGGCCTACGCTTATTCCGATTTCGTACGAATGGC
This sequence comes from Tigheibacillus halophilus, assembly GCF_042683165.1. Lineage (NCBI taxonomy): Bacteria > Bacillati > Bacillota > Bacilli > Caryophanales > Bacillaceae > Tigheibacillus > Tigheibacillus halophilus. Next base: position 258,891 of record NZ_JBHUIZ010000018.1, on the reverse strand, counting down.
AAGGATGCAGCATAAACAGCATGCTCTACCAGCTATGAGTAACAAAGGTTTATTACTCTGGCCGGCAGTTCTTCCTGCTTATCCATACAAAGTCCCATCGACCATGGAACTGTCTTCAGACCACATGAAAAAAAGCATCCCTATCGCTATGGCTGAAGATATATACAACTCAACGCCATATGCAGGTTATAGCATCATTTTGCCAGACAATACGTTTCAAAAATTTAAGAACCAAACAGCGAAAAAACATATCCACGAGCAGTACGCCATCCAATTGGCAGATTGGCGTAAAGACGTTGACACGCTTACTGCTATCGAAAAGACCGTTCCTAGTGAACATGCGGATGTACAGTCCAAAGGTTCTGTTTATTTGAATATGAAAAACGGAACATCCTATTTTTTCTTTTTTGGTGTGTTCATCAGTATTTTGTTTTTTTTAGCTGCCGGTTCAATCCTATATTTTCGCATGTATCAAAATATTGATAAAGACTTATACCATTATCGCTCCTTGTATCGCATCGGTCTGACCAACAAAGATATGCGAAAAATAGCAACAACAGAGCTCGGTTATTTGTTTTTTATCCCGTTTGTTATCGCGGCACTTCATGCGGCATTCGCATTCAAAGCATTGCACAATATGCTGCATGCCTCATTATTGACATCAGTATCATCCGTGATCGGCATATTTTTCATATTGCATTTTTTCAATTTCATTGTGATACGCAATATCTATACTGCCAAACTGAAACAGGCGATGAAATGATCATTTAAGTCAGCAAGCCGATTCTTGACTTACTGCACAAGTATAAGTTAGGGTTCAAGACATTCAAACAGATAGCCCTTGACACCGAGCAACAGCCAGACAGGCACACGCTGAATTCTGTCAGGGTGCCTGTCTGGCTGTTTGCTGTCCTTCTACATCTAAATTCTGTACTTGATAAAGATTATAATAACTCCCTTGTTTCCTCATCAATTCTTCATGGGAACCTGATTCGATGATTTCCCCATTTTCAATTACAACGATTCTATCTGCGTGTGTGATAGTAGCCAACCTGTGAGCAACAATGAAAGTCGTCCGGTCCGAAGCCAACTTTTCCACCGCTTCCTGAATCATATGTTCACTTTCCAAATCTAAAGCTGATGTAGCTTCATCAAAAATCAGTATAGGCGGGTTCTTGAGAAAAACACGTGCGATTGCTACCCGCTGTTTTTGCCCTCCGGATAGTTTCACTCCGCGTTCTCCCACCATCGTGTTATACCCTTGTGGCAGACCCATGATAAAATCATGGGCGTTTGCCGCTTTCGCAGCTGAGACCACTTCTGAATCCGTCGCATACGGATTACCCATCCGGATATTCATTGCGATCGATTCGCTAAACAAGGTATTATCCTGTAAAACCATGCCGATTTTGTCACGCAGGGAGCGAACCTTCACGTCCCGGATGTCTTTACCATCAACTTGAATGGCACCGCTTGTCACATCATAAAATCGTGGGATCAAACTGATCAGTGTCGATTTCCCCCCGCCGCTCATGCCGACGAAGGCGATAGTTTCCCCTTCTTCCACATCCAGATTGATATGGTGCAGAACCATTTCATCCTTTTCCTCATAATAAAAACCGACGTTCTTGAATGAGATATGTCCGTTTACCTCTTTTAATTCCACTGCATTTTCTTTATCCTCGATATCATATTTTTCATGAAGAAGTTCAAACACCCTGTCGATTGAGGCAACTGCCTGCGTTAAAACGGTTGAGGAATTGACGAGACGCCGTAGCGGACTGTATACGCGATCCATATAGCCGACAAAGGCGACCATCGTACCTAGCGTCAAATTCCCAATAATAACCTGATAACCGGCGTATGCAATGACGAGCAACGGAGCCAAATCAGTAATCGTATTTGTAACCGCAAATGTTTTTGCATTCCATTTAATCTGATTCATCGAACGCTCCCAAAAGTGTTCGTTGCGCTTGGCGAATTGCTCTTGCTCGTATTCTTCCAATGCAAAACTTCTTGTCACCGGAATTCCCTGCACCCTTTCATGCAAATGTCCCTGTACTTCGGCGAGGGCTTGGGAGCGCTCCCGGGTAAACCGCCGCAATTTGGCAAAAAAGTACTTTATTGATAATCCAAAGACCGGAAACAAAATAATTGAAACGATCGTCAAGCCAACATCCATCGACAGCATAATCCCGATTGCAATCAAAATCGTCATCATATCCAGCCAAACATTCATCAGCCCTGTCATGACAAAGTTCTTGGTCTGTTCGACATCATTTATTACCCGGGAAATAATTTCGCCGGTTTTTGTCTTAGAATAATAACGCAGGCTGAGCCTTTGGATATGATCAAACAATCTATCTCTGATATCATATAGCACCCTGTTGCCTACCCATTGAGCCAGATATTGCCGTATATACTCGACCGGCGGCCGAACAACAAGAAATATCACGAATGCGGCACCCATCATCCAAAACAGTTTGGAAATTTTAGCTGAATCACTCAGAGACTTTGCCTGCACAATGTCATCGACAACAAATTTTAAAATGAGCGGCAACAATAACGGAATGGCAAATTTGACGACTCCAATTAGGACAGTCCAGAATATCTTCCATTTATACGGTTTTACAAACTGCAGATATTGTTTCACACTTTTCATGTTATCACTAATCCTTAAAACATTTATTTCATGGGGCATCCTGCCAAACATTAGAAAACCCTTGCTACAAATTGTAACAAGGAGTATTTCACCAAAGATAGGTCAAAAAACGCTCATACCATTGATCTACAAACCCTGGCGCAAAAGGTCCCTTTCTCTGAAGAACCCAACTCTTCAGCTCTTCGATTTGCTCATATAATATCTTGTCCAATTTCGGAGGGTAATCCATCAATCGCTTATGCTCCTCATATTCATCCTCATCGAGCAAGTCAAAAGTCATGTCAGGATAAATTTTTAAATCCAAATCATAATCGATATATTTCAATACATTTCCTTCCAAAATAAACGGAGAACTAATATTGCAATAGTAATAAATACCATTGTCACGAAGCATTCCGATTACATTAAACCATCGTTCTGTATGAAAGTAGCAAATTGCAGGCTCTCTCGTAACCCAGGTTCTGCCATCACTTTCTGTAACAAGGGTTTTGTCGTTTGCTCCGATTACCGTTTTTTCCGTCCGCTTTAATATTGTCGTATTTTTCCATACCCGATGAAGCTTCCCATTATGTTTATATGCGCGAATGACCATTTCGGATCTAGCATCAGGAGCAACCATTGAATCTTCCTTTCTTGGCAGCAGACAAAGATAATGCAGCGCCATGGATCATAAGCATTTAGCTAAACAATCTGAATACCTTCTCTCGCTTTTAAAAGTATTCGGACTATATATTTCCTGCGAATAATCGCTTAACCAGTCTCATATACCAATTGATAATGCCTTCATTATATAGTTAAAGATGTAAAATTTAAAGCGATTTAACTGACAGCATCAGGATGGATAGCTATTCCTTCGCTTCTATCCACAGGTAATTAAAAGTTTCTCATCTGTCAGAAGCAGTATAATATCTTTACCAAAATACAAAAGAGCCTCCTTGAAGAGAAGGAAGCTCTTTTTGTCCAGCAATGGGGAATTGCTTATTTTTTGTTTTGCTGTGATTTTTGATTTTGCTTTCTTACTTCCTGAGCGTCAGTTTCAGAAGCAAACTCTGTACCATAGTTACCTTGAGAAGCTTGTTGGTTTTGTTGTTTGACCTTCTGCACGTTTGTACCTGCGTTTGTTTGTTTAGGGTTTTTAGCCATCCTTATCACCTCCGCGTTAATAATTTGTCCAGTTTGTTCATTGTTATGCAGAAAAAATTAAGGACAAATTGATATGCTTTGGAGAGACGACTTTCTGGGCAGTGTACCGCCCCATTTCAAATTATCAAACATAAGATGAGCAAGAAGTCATTTCTACTTGGTAAGTGGTTGGGATGGTTGGTTACCACAGTCAAAGGAATTTCATCATTTTTTGATGAGAGACAGGAAATGGATATTCACTGATTTCTATTTCATTTACCGATTTTAACCGTGTATCATCAGAAGCGTACAATACATCTGCTTCAAAAATTTTCAAGTCCCACACGAGATGAGTGAAGACGTGTTTCAATTCCCCAGCTTCCTTTCCAATCTGGATGGACCACCCATATTCTGCTTCAAACCATTTTTCCGCCTGCGCAGCGTCCATTTCACCTTTCATTGGGATCATAGGAAATTGCCAGAGGTTTGCCAAAAGTCCCTGTTCTGAACGTTGTTCAATAATGACTTCCTTACCTTTTTTCAGCAAAAGAACCAAATATGTAACTCTTTTCGGTTTTTTCGCTTTCGATTTCACTGGGAGCTGTTCCTGAATCCCTTCCGAGAATGCGCGGCAATATGCATTAACCGGGCAAAATAAACAAAGGGGAGCTTTCGGTGTGCATACCAATGCCCCGAGTTCCATCAATCCCTGATTGAAAGAAGATGGATCATCTTTGGAAATCATTTCACTGACGATTGCTTCAAATCTTTTTTTCACTTTGGCCTCAGCGATATTGTCTGAAATACGAAGTACACGTGAGAGCACCCGCATTACATTTCCATCGACAGCAGGTTCCGGCTGGCCGAAAGCAATAGAAAGAATAGCTCCCTTTGTATATGGGCCGATACCTTTCAGCTTTCCCAACTCGTTTTTATTCTTTGGCACTTTTCCATCATATTCCGCTACCACTTCACGTACAGCGGTTTGTAAATTGCGTGCCCGGGAATAATAACCAAGGCCTTCCCATGCTTTTAAAACAGCTTGTTCATCAGCCTCAGCAAGCGCATGAACAGTTGGGAACTTTTCCATGAAGCGTTCAAAATATGGTTTGACCGTATCTACTTTTGTCTGCTGCAGCATGATTTCAGAAACCCAGACACGATAAGGATCCTGATTCTGCCGCCACGGCAGATCTCGTTTATTAGCTTGATACCAGGAAATAAGCTTCTCTTGGAAGCCCGAATTGTCAAAATATCGTAACGTTTCATCTTTCATAAAAAACACTTCCTTATGTTACAATAATAAGTATAGGTAGTTGGAAATCATTTTCGTCAACATCCAAGGAGGACACACATTTATGGACACAGGTACCCATATTGTTATGGGAATTGCTTTAGGAGGTCTCGCAACACTGGATCCAGCCGTTCACAATGATCCAACCCTTTTTAATTGCGTTTTGGCCGGTACACTCATCGGCTCAAATGCACCAGACTTTGATACTGTTCTTAAACTGAAAAACAATGCAACATATATAAGAAACCACCGGGGACTTACACACTCGCTCCCAGCTGTCATTTTCTGGGGAATTGCGATTGCAGCCGTGATTCATGCGTTTGCGCCTGAGGTATCCTTAGCTCATCTGTGGGCATGGACATTTGCAGCGGTGATCATTCACGTACTCGTTGATGTATTCAATGCATATGGAACACAGGCCTACCGACCGTTTTCCAACCGATGGGTGGCCTACGGATTTATCAATACTTTCGATCCGTTCATATTCGGCTTACATGTCGTTGGACTTATCGCCTGGGCTATCGGGGCAAACCCTGGTTACACATTCCTGTCAATTTACGCAGTAATTTTCCTGTATTATATCAAACGGTACATGGACAAAAGAGAAATTGTCAAAAAAATAAACGACTATTTCCCTGACACCTTACAGGTGGCAACGTCCCCAACCATGAAGCAAAACGATTGGCGTGTAGCCATTACGACGAAGGACAAATTTTATGTAGGAACTGTCAGCAATGGGCATATCGAAATTGTTGATGAATTCAATAAGGTCCCACTGCCCGCTTCTGATGTAATGGCACTTGCAAACACTGACAGCAATATCTCTGCTTTTCTTTCCTTTTCACCGGTGTACCGGTGGGAAATCAATGAATATGATCAGTATACAGAAATCCGTTTTATTGATTTACGATACCGATCAAAGGATTATTACCCATTTGTTGCTGTTGTCCAGGTTGGTAAAGACCGGCATATTATTAGTTCTTATACCGGTTGGATATATTCCGAAAGAAAATTGAAACGCAAATTACTTGTCGGAGATAATCCTATATAAGCAATGATGAAAGCAAGCAGCGGGGAATCCGCTGCTTTTTGTTTGTTTCAAAAGTCCTTTATTGATTCCCTAACAGAGAAATCGGAACAGCTTCCAGTTTTTCATATACGTCATCAAGCAAATTTATACGATAGCCCCAAGCAAATACACCTTCCAAATGGTCTATCTTAAAACGATGTCCTGGATCCATCCGTAAGGGATACGTCTCTCCCGGCTTGAAATCTGCAGGGCTTAATGTATAAGCGAGCGCGACCTGCATTTTTCTTTCATATATGGCTGCCTCACTGACATTTCCCAGCTGTTCTGCCTTTTGAAGCTGTTCTTTCAGCTTGCCTACTTCTTGTCTCAGCTGCTCAACAGAATAATCACTATATCGGTAATTCATTGTTTCGAACTCCCTTCTCATATCATTTTACAATTTCTTTATTACGTTAGACAATAGTTTTAGACTTTTGGTTAATAAAAGGGGGAGTACATGATGCCTACAGTAGCAATAACAGGTGCTGGCAGCGGCTTGGGCCGGGCATTGGCATTGGAATACGCCAAAAATAACTATCATGTATATTTACTTGGAAGAACGGATAATAAATTACATATGGTCATGCATGAAATATACCAACAAAAAGGCAGTGCTGAAATCGTCATCTGTGATGTAGCAGAACCCGCTTCAGTCAGTCTTGCTTTTCAGCAAATCGGCACGCTAGATGTGTTGATTAACAATGCCGGGATTGGCGCATTTGGACCAATAGCGCAATATTCACTTGAAGACATAGAACGTATGTTGAATACAAATGTCAAAGGTACGATTCTAGCGGTTCAATCCGCACTGGAACTGATCCGCAAAACCCATGGCAGAATTTTGAATATCATTTCTACTGCGGGATTGCGCGGAAAAATCCATGAATCCATCTATTGTGCCAGCAAGTTTGCTGTCAGAGGGTTTACAGAAAGCTTAAGAAAAGAATTGCAGGATGAATCGGTCCGTGTTACTGCGGTCTATATGGGTGGCATGAACACGCCTTTTTGGGATAAACATACGCATGTCGATAAACCGGAAAATCTGAAAGGGGCAGAATCAGTAGCGGCTCAAATATTCAACGAAGATGATGGCAGAGAAACAATCTATATCGATCGCTAAAGACGAAGAAAGCAGGCAGCAGATAAAGCTGCCTGCTTTCATACCTGGTTCTGCCTCTCCTCCGGTCTTAGCTTTGATTTTCCGTCTTTTTCTCCTCTATAAACCTGTCAATTGCTTGCAATTCGAACCCTTTTCTGTAAAGCCCTTCCTTCACTTTCAACTGCAAATTGTATCCTTCATATTTCCTGGCATTTTTTTGCCAAAGCTTTTCCCCCTGTTTTAACAAAGCCTCCCACTCACCATCAGTATCCTTTTCATTCTTATAACGCTCCACAACATCCTTTATCACCCCATTTGAAAAGCCTTTTTGGAGCAAATGAGCGTGAAGTTGCTGCAATTGCTGTTTGAAAGACTTGCTTGTGGAACGTTCCAACCTTTTTCCAGCAAGCTTGAATGCTTTTTCAAATTGTTTTTCATACGTATAGGCGGCAGCAGCTTCGGCGGCTTGCGCTTGTGGCACACCTTTTTTTATCAGTTCCTGTATAAGAATCTGCGGACCTTTTGTTGAGAACTCCATACGGTCACGGACAAAAGCATTTGCAAATTCCTGATCATCCAATAATTTTTCTTTTTCCAAACGTCCTATTATTTCGGTGATTTGCTCTGGGTCGACATCTTTACCATACAGGTAGTCATGAATTTCTTTTTTAGTCCGCATACGGTAACTTAAAAAATGCAAAGCCATTCCATAGCCCTTTTGCAGATCATTTTGCTCCTGTAGTTCTTCCCAGTCGCCATTGGATAATTCCAGTCCTTTACGAAGATTGTACTTCACTAGGATATCGGCATCCACACTAAAAGCATACATATCTGATTTTCCGTTTTCTACAAAAACATTGAAACGATGTTTGTTTTTTTTCTGTGTTGTGATCCTGGTGATTTTCTTCATCTTTATTTCCTCCCTTCTATCATGATACATCTATGGTGTACGAAAAACCATTAAGAATAGTCTCTCGTTATGAAAGCGCACTCTTTTCATATATAATGGGGACAAAGAACATTATGACGAAGGAGAATGGCGATGAATTTCCTTATTTCGGGCGGGACCGGATTCGTAGGGACAAAACTGGCTGCACGCCTTAAGCAGGAAGACCATCACATATTTATTTTGACAAGAAGTCCGGAAGCACACCAAAATGACGAACATACAACATTCATTCATACAGATGAACTGACTGACGAACTTCCAGCAATGGAGGGAGTGATCAACCTGGCCGGGGAATCATTGTTTGGTTACTGGTCAGAAAAGAAAAAGAAAGAAATTATCGACAGCAGGCTCCTCATGACAGATAAACTGGTGAAGTTCATGTCAAAAATGCCTGCCAAACCAAAAGCCTTCATCAGCGCATCAGCAGTCGGCTACTATGGGACGTCAGAAGACCTGATATACACAGAGGAAACAAAACAAGCTGGTGAAGACTTCCTCGCAATCGTTGCGAAAAAATGGGAAAATGCAGCTGAAAGAGCGGTATCACTCGATATCCGTACCATATTTGTTCGTTTCGGCGTCATACTGGGGGAAAAAGGTGCGCTGCCGATGATGGCTTTACCAGTTAAGCTGTTCGCAGGTGGAAAAATCGGCAATGGCGAGCAATGGATTTCATGGATCCATGTGGACGATGTCGTAGAAATCATTATATACTGTTTGTTCCATTCCCATATGAAGGGACCAGTAAATGCCACAGCTCCCCAGCCATTACGCAATATGGATTTCATGAAACTTTTAGCCCGTTCATTAAAACGCCCTTTTTGGTCTACAGTCCCGTCCAGACTTTTTTCCCTTGCTGCAGGAGAAGTGAGTCAACTTGTTCTGCAGGGCCAGTATGTGCTGCCGAAAAAATTAACGGAATACGGTTATACCTTCCAGCATGCAGCACTGTCAGAAGCACTGGACAATATTTATCACACTTAACAGGACATAGTCCGGTCCTGCTGAAATTGGAGGAAAATCCCCCTAAATACCGTGTCGTTTTTTGTCACTATTTTGTCTAAAAAAAATGATTCCCTTTCATTTCAAACCAGTGTAAAATAAAATTACAAAACGGAAGGTGATTCATTAAAAACTTCACGATCCAACCTAATAAAGTACATAGGGAAGGCAAATGGTGCGCCACCGGTCTGGCCGGTTCTAGTGGGTTCGATTCCCACCCCGAATTTTTGTTGCAAGCTTAATAAAAATTCGCGGTGGGTCCATCCTTTGATTCCCTATAGGATATCTATGCCCGCCTGCGCCGAAAAGGAGGGTATTTTTCATGTTGAAAAAACGTGATCTTCATGAAGTACCAGTATTATTCGAGCTGATGTCGCATACCGATGTATTCCCATTCGTCCGCCATAAAGCGTACAACACTGATGAATATTACTTTCTTACTAAACAAACAATAGAAGCAGAAGAACAAGGAGAATTGATTTCCCGCACCATCCTGGATGAATTTCAGCAGCCTATTGGTACTATCAACCTTTTTGACATTGAAAATGACTGTGGTTTTCTGGCCACTTGGCTTGGCCAGCCGTATTTTGGCAAAGGATACAACCGCTTGGCAAAGGACGCTTTCTTTGCAGAGCTATTCTACCAACATAATATCAAAACCATCTTCATGAAAGTGCGCAAAGATAATATCAGGTCTCGAAAAGCAGTATTGAAACTCTCATTTACAGCTTTAGGCAACGACATGTACCCTGATGTTTACAATAAATTGAATCAAGGCGGGCAGCAGCAATACGATCTATTTGCCATAACGAAAGAACATTATGCGTCCTATCTGGCGTTTGCAAATGTATCAGAAGTCTCAGAGGATGCCATGTAACAATCTGTTTTGAGTCTGTAAACTCGCCCTGCATACATGCTAACTTCCGTCATACTCCCGGATATCTTCGGCTTTCTTTGACAATGCTAGTACCAAAGGAGGCTGGTTTTGATGAAAGATAAAACGATCAGGGTTGATAAAACCCTCAACAAAACACAGCAAGTGCTTTACCAGAAGGAATTCAAGCATGCGGATAAGATATATAATGTCCGTTCCAAAAATCATTGACAGAAAAAGGCTGGTACGCTCCAGCCTTTTTCCATGCTTGATTATTCCGAATACTCTCCCCCCGCTTGCTGTCCTTTTTTCTTCCCTTCTTCTAACGCTCTTTTGAACAAAATTTGCCATGCACGGCGATGCGCTTCTGATTTATCTTTTCCAAATCCGTATCCCGTGCTCAATCCTTCATGTTCGAACAGCATGGCAGCTTGGTATAATTGGTTTTTTTCGATATTCCATAGATAGATGCAAACGCTGTTGTTATTTTCGACAGCTATTTCATATTCCTTCTCATGAAAATGAAACCGGAGCATCTTGCACTTTGTCATAATTGTAATTTCCGGGTGGTACAGCACGAGACAGCTAACCATGCAATCCCCCTCTTCTTTACGGTATATATTATAAAATTGAATCTTTGTTCAGTGTGGTTCTCTTCCTCCCCATGAACAAAAGAAGAAAAGCACTGAATACGAAAATACCCTGCAGCAACTTACTATAAGCCCCTCATTCCGATTAAAACCATGCAGATATTTACAGGGTAATTATCCGGAAGTCAATTAAATAATGGAAGAGTTAGCCTTGTTAACTTGTATAAAGACAAGTATCATTTTTCCGTATGTTCGTTCTATTATAACTTACAAAACGACAAAAAGCAACACTTGTTCTGTTTTTGTGTGGCATACAGTTCCTTTAAGTACAGCATATTTAATTTAGAGATTTTCAAGAACCAGAGCGGTTCAAATGAAGATTCCGGAAGTTAATATTCAGAGCCTAGCTTGATTTAAAAAATTGGGCTGTTTTCTCATTGACATAAAAAAATAGTTGTTATATTATATATATAACAGTTGAAACAGAGAAGGAGTGTGAATCCATGTGTTTCTTACACTTGATTTTGAATCCACCATACCGATTTATACACAGCTGAAACAACAAATTATTGCCGGAATTGCTAAAAAAGAACTATCTGCCGGTGAAGCATTGCCATCTGTTCGAGCAATGGCAGCCGACCTTGGCATCAATTTACACACTGTCAATAAAGCTTACCAACAGCTGAAACAAGAAGGTTTCATTTTAATCCACCGACAGAAAGGGGTCGTTATCCACCCCGATGGAGTTGCCAAGGCAGATCAGGCATATTTTCAGCGTCTGGAGTCTTCATTGCACCCCATCATTGCTGAAGCCATCTGCCGTGATGTTTCAAAGGATGAATTTTTATCCCTTTGCAAAAAAATATATGATTCTTACCACATGAAGGAGTGATTGCTGATGACTTTATCGCTTATTTTTTTGGCTGTGCTTGTTCCCTGTTTCATATCGACCATGTTCATTCCTTATTGGACACGTAAGACAGAAAGCTTCGGCGTTGCAATCCCCGAAGAGGCATACAGGCAGGAAACCCTGCGGAACATGCGAAAAAAATACACTTGGCTGACCGGTTTGTTATCATTGCTTACCGCTGTAGCATTAGTCATTCTTATGCCGAATTATCATGAAGATAACCCAGTCATGGGCATTGTCTTTGCATGCATCATATCTATCTACTTGGTTCTTTCGTTTGTTATTTACTTGTATTTTCATGGACAGATGAAAAATTTGAAAATCCAAAATCCTGACTGGACCCGCAAAGCGCAATTAGTCACTGTAAACACCGGCTTTCGACAAGGCAAGCTTGTCTATTCACATCTCTGGTATCTTATCGGTTTTCTCATAGCTATTGTGATGATTGTTTTAAGCCTAATGAAATACGATGAAATACCGGAAAAATTTGCAACCCATTTTGACTTGCATGGCCAACCTGATGGCTGGTCGAGCAAATCTTACGGCAGCGTCTTAATGATGCCGATCATGCAAGTATATCTAACAGCGCTGTTCCTATTCGTCAACATTATCATCAACAAAGCGAAGCAGCAAATTAACGCCGCCAATGCAGAAATTGCTATACAGCAAAATATTATTTTCCGCAGACGCTGGTCACTGTTTATGATATTGATGGGAAATGGCCTGGTAGCACTGTTTTCTCTTCCACAACTGGCCATGTTTTACAATATTAGTGTGAAATGGTCAGCTTGGGCTATCATAGCATTTGCGGCACTGTCGGTTATTGGCTGTATTTTTCTTTCCATTACGACTGGCCAGGGCGGCAGCAGGGTTTCCGTACAGGGCTCCGTCATTGGCTCATCAGGCAAACTAGATCGGGATGATGATCGTCATTGGAAGCTTGGTATATTTTATTTTAACCGAAATGATCCATCAATCTTTTTGGAAAAACGATTCGGAGTCGGCTGGACAAACAATTGGGCACACCCGCTCTCATGGATTTTCCTGATTGGTATTGTTGGGCTTGCCATCCTTCTTCCCTTCTTATTAACATAGCAAAGCTGCGCCCAGGCGCAATTGAAAAAGCATCTGATATTGCGCAGCTATGAACTGCGTCAAGGTCAGATGCTTTTTTTGATATGAGTAATTATTTCGCTACTGTAACATTTCTGGTCATAAACCAGCTTATCATATATATCAAAACCCCTATGGCAAATACTCCAAAAAAGTATCCGAGTGTGAGGGTATTCGACAGATGGACCAAATAATCAAGAATCCAACCTTTAGAAATGCCCAGCAAAAGCACAATAAACATGATAGCCGGAATGGTTCCGCCAGCGAACAGGCCATACCTGTAATATATGAACCCTAACAAAAACAATACTGACAAAATACAAAACATCATTGACGTATCAATAGCTACCCTTGTTAACCATGTATCTGACAGCAGCTGTGCAGGATGGAGAAAAGCATACGTATCAATACCAAAAGCACGATTCAAATAAGTAAAAGCGGTTTGTATGGTACTGCCAAGAATCGCTTTAAAAATAGCCAATCCCAGGAAAAAGATCCCCAAGCTAATGAATATATTTTTACGGGTTGCCCCCATCCTGATGGAAAATGGAATTAGATTTGCTGCTACCTTAAAACCATAAATAGCACAAAAAATGTACAGTACTGCCGGAATAGCAAATATCATTTTTGTATCTGCCACATCCACGATCGCAAAAGCGATGATCGTTGATATAATGATTGTCCCCGTCAATATGCCCCAAAATATGGTTAAAGCCTTTATACTGTCTGTGATGAAAAAATATAACAGTCCCTTGATTTGCCTGCCCATTTTTATGCCCCCCTTTGCCCTTCTGTCAAATAGATCATTAAGTCCTGAATCGGAACACCATCCACTTGCAGCCCTTGCCTTTGCGCCGCATGCTTGCTGTCAAATACATAAGCTGTCATCATACCAGCCAATTCTTTTTTGCCAATGATTTCTTTATCTGTCAAAAATGCCTCCACTTCATGCTTGGGTCCAGTGACTGCACAGGCATTATTTCGTAAAACCTCCGCATTTTCCTGCAAAATGATGGAACCTTCCTGCAATATCAAAACTTCTTCAAATAGCAGACTGACTTCATCTATTAAATGTGTTGATAAAATAATGGTTCGTTTTTTAGCTTCATACTCTTCCATTAATATTTCATAGAACTTCTTTCTTGCAGAAGCATCCAATCCAACGTACGGTTCGTCAAATATAGTAATCGGAGCTTTACTTGCCAAACCGACGATAATACCAAGTGCCGATTCCATGCCTTTAGACAGGGCCTTTACTTTAGAGTTGCGATTCAATTGATAGACATCTATCAATTCTTCCGCAAGCGCAGCATCCCAAGTTGGATAAAAGTAGGAGTACATTCGCAAAATATGCTTCACTTTCAATTCAGGCTTAAAATTATTCGTGTCTTTGATCAAGCATATCGATTCGGTCAATCGCTGGTTGTCAAACGGATCTTCATCATCAACCAATATCTGGCCACTGCTGGCCAGTTTATATCCAGAAAGTATTTCCATAAATGTCGTTTTTCCAGCCCCGTTTCTTCCGAGCAACCCATATATTTTCGGCTCATCCAATGTAAATGAGACATTGTTTAATGCCAGCTTTTCCCCATATTTCCTTGTCAGACCCTTCACAACTATTTTCAAGATCTACTCTCCCCTTTTTTTAACATTTCTACCAGTTCAATCGTTTCAATATGCAGTTTGGCTGCTTCTTCCTTTAATGGCAGAACGAAGTTTTCATAAAAACTTTCCTTCCGCTTTCCAGTAATGATTTCTCTAGCTTTGTCGGAGACAAACATGCCGACGCCCCTTCGTTTATATAAAATCCCTTCAGCAACCAGTTCATTGATACCTTTAGCAGCTGTGGCCGGGTTGATTTTATAGAAATGTGCGAACTCATTTGTGGAGGGGACCCGCTCGTCTGTTTTTATAGCTTCACTCATGATTGCATCCTCCAGCTCTTCCTTTATTTGCAAAAAAATTGGCTTGCTCTCATCTAATTTACTCTTCATCAATTTATCACCTGAGTTATATAGTTAGTTACTTATGTAATTAACCATATAACAAGTACAGCTAAAAATCAACTGCATTTTCAATATTTTTAGATCAAATTTTTACGCCTGCAAAAAGAGCTGCATATATTAAAGTTATACAGCTCTTATCTGTTAAAGGCCAAAGCTTTTTATTCAGCTGATTTTCTCGGTCATTCCATCTTCCGGTGTTCTTTGCGGCAGTATATAGTAGTCGCTGCCAGTTGCTTGAACAACAATATCTCCAAAAACAGCAGTGGAATAAATCTCAGTTTGTAGCCTGTTCAAATTGCTGATCACCCGATTAACAGGATGACCGTAATCATTTGTTTTACTGTAGGTAATGATAGCCACTTGTGGATTGACTGCCTGTAAAAAAGACATGGAACTGCTAGTGTTCGAGCCATGATGCGGCACTTTCAACACTTCAGAGCGTACATTGTATTTCTTAACAATTCTTTTCTCTTGCTTACGGTCCACATCACTCATCAGCAAGAAATCCATTCGCTCGTAGCTGACTTTCAATGCGATTGATGACTGATTATTGGTTTTTGGTTTCTTATACGTATTCAATACCTGTATTTGCAAGGACGGATCAATATCCAGTTTTTCATTCTCCTTGGCAACACGGATAGGGATACTTTGTTGGCTGATCTCCTCCATGTATTTTAAATATGTCTTCGTATTGTACAATTTGCCCGAATCAAGGATTTGTTTTGTTTTGATTTTTTTCAGGACATATGGGAGCCCGCCAATATGGTCAATATCGGGGTGAGTGGAGATCAGCAAATCAATTTCCCGCACATGATGTTTCTTTAAATAACTTACTACCTTGTTGCCCGCATCTGGTGGTCCGCCATCGATCAATATGTTTTTCTTTCTGGGGGTTTGGATGAAAATACTGTCTCCTTGCCCCACATTGATAAAATGCATTTTCATGCTTGGTACCTGGGCTGATGCGCCAGACCGTATTGGAACGAAAACCAAGAAAACGATCATGCCATAAATCAAGACATAGTGGCGAATCCGCATGGCAAACTCTCCTTCAATAATTCCATTTCAAGTATAGTGTAAAAATCATACCATTAGTTTTGCCCTGGTTTTGATGAATTATCAGCGAATTTATCGTAATACGTTCCACATGGAGTCATATAAAATTTGTCAATTCTCCTCGATTCGGGCAACAGTTCAGGCTGTTCAAGACAGAAAAAACCACTGCACAGCGGCAGTGGTTCCTATTTGTTACAGTTATGCTTTTTCAACAACAAGTTCTTTGTCTTTCACAACTACATTCACGGTTTCAATTGGTTCATCGGCATCCAGTATCAAATCAGTCAATGGATCCTCGATTTTATCCTGGATGACACGGCGCAATGGGCGTGCACCAAAACGTTTGTCATAGCCAATATGAGCCAAATGGTGCTTCGCTTCATCTGACAAATGGATTTTCATGTTACTGTCAGTCATTCTGTCTTGTAATTCATCCAGCAGCAAATCAACGATGTGAACCAAATTATCCTCACTTAGTTCATTGAATTCAATAATTGAATCGAATCGGTTTAAGAATTCAGGTTTGAAATAAGCACTGAGATTTTCCAAAGTGGAAATCGATTCATGGCCTTCATTATGGAAGCCAACATTGATTTGTTTTACACCTGTCCCAGCATTACTTGTCATGATAATGACTGTATCCTTGAAGCTGACAGTCCGGCCGTGAGAGTCGGTTAGGTGACCGTCTTCCATAATTTGCAGGAACATATTCTGCACATCAGGATGAGCTTTTTCAATTTCATCCAACAAAATGATGGAATAAGGATTGCGACGGACGCGCTCTGTCAGCTGACCAGCTTCCTCATGACCTACATAGCCTGGAGGTGAACCGATAATTTTAGACACCGAGTGTTTCTCCATATATTCACTCATGTCTAGTCTGATCAGTGAATCCCGGGAGCCAAACAATTCTTCTGCAAGCACTTTCGTCAGCTCTGTTTTACCGACTCCAGTTGGCCCAACAAATAGGAACGATCCAATAGGACGGTATTTAGATTTCAAACCGGCGCGGCTTCTGCGAATTGCTTTAGCCACTTTTTCCACCGCTTTACCTTGTCCAATTACTTTTTTGTGCATGTTTTCAGCCAGATTTTTCATTTGTTCCTGCTCATCAGCTTGCAATTTTGTAACAGGAATACCGGTCTTTTCTTCAACAATCAATTCGATATCAGATATATCAACATCAATGACTGCTTCCTCACCATTTGCTTTTTCCAGTTGTTTTTGCAGCTGGATTTCCTGATATCTCAGGTTGGCAGCTTTTTCGTAGTCTTCTTTTTCGGCTGCGGCTTCTTTTTCTTTTGTGATTTCTGCCAGACGCTGTTCAATCGTTCCGGAGTCTTTCGCGGCGTTTTTCAAGTTCAAACGCGAACCTACTTCATCCATCAAATCAATGGCTTTGTCTGGCAGGAAACGATCTTGAATGTAGCGCTGTGATAATGTGACAAATGCTTTGACGGCGTCATCAGAATAACGTACTTCATGGAATTTTTCATAACGTTCCTTGATGCCTTGCAAAATTTGAACGGCTTCGTCAACAGATGGTTCTTTGACCGTGATTGGCTGCAGACGGCGTTCCAATGCAGCATCTTTTTCAATCTGTCGATATTCTTTTAATGTGGTTGCACCGATCAATTGCAGTTCGCCACGTGCAAGTGCTGGCTTCAAAATATTACCGGCATCCATTTGCGAGCTCTCCGCAGTACCTGCGCCAACAAGCAAATGGATTTCATCAACAAACAAGATAACGTTTTTGCGTTGCTGCAATTCTTGGATCAATTGCTTCATTCTTTCTTCGAATTGTCCCCGGATACCTGTATTGGCGACAAGTGAAGCAACATCCAGCAAATACACTTCTTTATTCATCAATTTTGCAGGCACATTGCCTTCAACAATTTTCAATGCCAAACCTTCTGCTATAGCAGTTTTACCAACACCAGATTCACCTATTAGCACAGGATTGTTTTTATTTCTTCTATTCAATGTTTCAATGACACGTTTAACTTCCAGATCACGACCGATAACTGGATCAATCAAACCGGCCCGGGCAGCATCAGTGATGTTTTTTCCGAGCTGATCCAGCAGACCATTATTGCCATTGCCTGCCCGCTGCTGAGTTCTTGTTCCTGCTTGTGCACCTCCGCTAGCGTTACCTTGGAAAAAATTATTCGCAAATATATCATCATTTTCATTTCCACCAAAGAATGGATTAGAAAAGAATCCATCGGAATTATTCATCATTTGATTTTGTATTTCATTGAAACATGAATTGCAAAGGTGCAATTGCATTTTCTGGCCATTCATTTGCATAGCCATGTTAACATTTGCGTCATTGACACCACATTTTTGACATTTCATATTCCATTCCTCCTTGAATTGTATCTTCATAAACTAAAACAATCATTTTTTGACTTTGACTATCTTTGACCTTACACATATCATTATACTCTGACCTTCTTTGACTTTCAAGCGTTTTGTAGTAATTTTTTACTGACAATCCAGTGAAATACCGGTGAGGCCATGGATAAAGGTTATTGACTTTGACTTTCTTTGACCTTTGATTTCATTATAATAGCCTGGATACACAAATGCAAGTCTAAGGTATGATTTTCTTGCTGATAAATAGCAAACACTTATATGGTTTAGCGGACGCTACTATATCTGATTCCCAGATTTCGCTAACTTTAAACTTGCGAAAACTGCTATGCCACGTATAGGTGAAGAAATAGACTTTATACATTGTCCAATTTACAAATAAAAGGTGGATTCCGTCCGCTGTGACAAAATCCACCTTCTCCTTATTGTTTGCTGCATGCGTCTTTACTAAGTGACGTAAGCTTTTTTACACTTGCTTCAGTTGTTCTTTGTGCCTTAATACAACCCTTCTGATTTTCCCCGAGGTCGTCTTTGGCAATTCCGTGATAAATTCAATTTCTCTTGGATATTTATATGGAGCAGTTGCATTTTTGACGTGATTCTGTAATTCTTTGATCAACTCCACCGATTCAACAACGCCTTCACGCAGTACAACAAACGCCTTCACAATGTTTCCGCGTATTTCATGGGGGCTTGCAACAACCGCACATTCTTGCACTTTTGGATGTTTGACCAGCGCATCTTCTACCTCGAACGGCCCGATTGTATAACCTGAGCTGATAATGATGTCATCACTGCGGCCTTCAAACCAAAAATAACCGTCAACATCTTTTTTTGCTTGGTCACCGGTGACATAATAATTGCCTCTCTTAGCCATGGATGTTCTCTCTTCATCCTTGTAATACTCGCGAAACAACGCGGGACAGTCTAGTTTAACTGCAATGTCTCCGACTTCTCCATTTGGAACTGGCTGACCATTCCCATCAATGATCTCCACCTCATTACCTGGGGTTGGCTTCCCCATTGAGCCAGGTTTGACATCCATCCCCTTCATGAATCCGAGCAACAAAGTATTTTCTGTTTGACCATAGCCATCTCGAACTGTCACATTAAAATGCTTGCGGAATGTGTTGATCACTTCCACATTCAGCGGCTCTCCTGCAGAAACAGCGCTATGTAATGCCGGCAGATGATAGTCCTTCAAATTGTTCACTTTAGCCATTAAACGGTATTCTGTTGGTGTGCAGCAAAGTACGTTGATTGCATTTTCCTCCAGCAAACCAAGATATGTTTTTGCATCAAACTTCCCATTATATATAAACCCTGTTGCACCAGAACCTAATACAGACAAGAATGGGCTCCATATCCATTTTTGCCAGCCAGGAGCCGCAGTTGCCCAAACAGTATCGTCCTTGGTCAGACAAAGCCAATTCTCAGCAGCTGTTTTCAAATGGGCAAATCCCCACCCATGTGTGTGAACAACCCCTTTCGGATCACCGGTCGTTCCAGAAGTATATGGTAAAAAGGCAATATCATCCTTACTTGTATCCGCAATTTCCAACTGGTCGGAGGCTTGTACCTTTAGTGCGTTTAAGTCCAACCAATCCGTATCCTTTGAATTCCCGACTGAGAACTTCACTATGTCGCTGTATTCGCGGATACCTTTATATTGATCCACAAAAGGGTAATAACTGACAATGCCTCTGACTTCACCATGAGTCACACGGTACTGCAAGTCTTTTGTTTTAAGCATTTCCGAGCTTGGAATGATGATGATACCTGTTTTCAAGGCAGCTAAGTATACTTCATAAGCATCGATTAAACGAGGAATCATCACAAGTATTTTATCGCCGCGATGTAAGCCGTTCTCTAAGAAGGCATTACCAATTTTATTTACGTTTTTCAACAGATTCCGATAGGTGATCTTCTTTTGATGTCCTGTCTCATCTTGCCATATCAATGCCAATTTCTCCTCATTTTTGGCAAAACGCTCCACTTCCATGACAATATTATATTGCTGTGGTGCAACCAAATCTTCTTTATTCATCTGCTTCACTCCCACCATCAGTTTCTCCCAGTATAACAAATATTATAAAAATTTAAAACGTTGGAAGTATGTAACTTCTTTCTGTTTGTTGCCATATCTCCAAAAAAAGAAACAGGAATGGCTATGTAAAGTACATGCCATCCCTGCGATTTAAAATCCCATCAACATATTCTCTTTCATCAACATATCATCAAGACTCTGGAATTTATAGCCTTTCTTTTTCAATGATTGGATGATATGAGACAGTGCTTCCGCATTATCTTCAGAAACAGCATGCAGCAGAATGATTGCTCCAGGATGAATCTGTGACATTACTTGATTGTAGGCATTTTTCCATCCTTTTTGTTTATCCACGTTCCAGTCATTATATGCTAGTGACCAAAATACATGGACATATCCCAGTTCTTTTGACCATTTCATCGTTTCTTCACTAAAAATACCGCGAGGTGGCCGCAGATATTTCATTTCTTTCTGATCTGTTATTTTGGCAACGGAGCTTTGTAAATCTTCTAATTCCTTTTTTACTGATTCCTTGGAAATCACAGTGAAATCAGGGTGATGATAAGAATGGTTACCAACAATATGCCCTTCCTGCACCATGCGTTTCACCAGTCCAGGCTCACTCTTCACATAATGACCCGTCACAAAAAAGATAGCCGGGACATGTTCTTTTTTCAATACATCCAAAACCTTCCCCGTATACCCTTGCTCATATCCGTTATCAAAAGTTAAGTATACAGTTTTCTCTCCGGAATCATCTACATAGTATGCACCATATTTTTTCAGCATGGATTTGTATTTTCCAATTTCCGGAGGCTGGTGCGTACTATTTTTTTTATAGCCCCATCCATAACCACTCGCAAGTACTGCCTGACCCGGTATCCCGAACAGAAGCACCACCACGAGCACTACGAATTGAAGAGGCTTCATTTTCTTCATAAAATCCCACCCGTTTTTTCTCTTACTTTACACATCAAGCAGTGAAATTATACAGACAGAGCTATCGATGATGAATAACGAAAACAAACGAGTTGAATTCTGATATAATTGAATATATTTTCAGATCTCAACGGTTCTGGTGAGGTGTTTAGATGAGAGCCATCTTCATTGGTATCTTGGCCGCTTTATTTTTCTCTGTTACATTTGTTTTGAATCACTCGATGGAGCTAGAGGGCGGAAGCTGGATTTGGAGCGCTTCCCTCCGATTCATTTTCATGCTGCCTATGCTCGTGATGATTGTTGGCTGCCAGAACAATTTGCGTCCAGTCTTCTTGCACATAAAAAAACAGCCTTTGCCCTGGCTGATTTGGAGCACCGTCGGATTCGGATTATTCTACGCACCGCTAACTTTCGCGACAATTTACGGACCTGGCTGGTTGGTTGCAGCTACCTTTCAAATTACCATTATTGCAGGTTCCTTGCTTGTACCCTTTTTAAACAAGAGAGAGAAACAGCGTCAAGCTATACCGAAACAAGGCGTATTTATTTCCTTGCTCATCCTCGCAGGTATTTTCGTCATGCAATATGAGCATGCCTCATCTGTTCCCGTCGTTGCTGTTATCTTGTGTATTGTACCATTGCTTGTTTCCGCCTTTGCCTATCCGCTTGGCAATCGGAAAATGATGCAATTTGTCAATGGAGAACTGAATACTTTCCAGCGTATGCTCGGAATGACTATCGCCTCTATGCCGTTCTGGATATTACTTTCTCTCTGCGGGCTGGCTTCACACGGACTGCCGGAAACTAGCCAGATGCTGCAAACTTTCATCGTTGCAATCTCATCAGGAATCATTGCAACTGTATTATTTTTCTATGCGACTGAATTGGTACAAAGCGACAATCAAAGGTTAGCCGGCGTAGAGGCAACGCAATCCGGCGAAGTGATTTTTGCACTGGCTGGAGAATGGTTGTTTCTCCACATGCCGTTGCCAAGTCTGCTCTCCGTCCTTGGCATCCTCATGGTTATTACCGGTATGATTCTGCATAGTATCCTGACGGCATGGGATAACAAGAAAAAAATGCTGCTTAAAAAGAAGTAGAGACCAGCGATTTGATTCCAAAGGATGCACACTGCAGGAAATTTCACACGGCAGCTTTCACAAAAATGACATACGTAGAAAAAAGGCTCAGAGTTGCCTGAGCCTTTTTGGAGTCAAAATGTACCTATATAAATAATGTACCTATATAAATCTGTTCTACAAGACCATTGCAGCTACCCAGCCAAAAATAAACAACGGAATATTATAATGTAAAAAAGTCGGGACACAAGTATCCCAAATGTGGTTATGCTTCCCATCGGCATTCAGACCGGCTGTGGGACCTAACGTACTGTCTGAAGCTGGTGAACCCGCATCCCCCAGTGCACCGGCTGTGCCTATTAAGGCAGCGGTAGCTAATGTTGAAAAGCCTGCTGAGATGCAGATTGGAACGAATAAAGCAGCGATGATTGGAATAGTGCCGAATGAAGAACCAATGCCGATCGTGACAAGCAGGCCCACAAGCAATAATACGAATGCGATCATAGCGTGATTTTCTCCAAGAAACCCTGAAGATGCTTTCACTAGCGCTTTTACCGCTCCTGTTTTTTTTAAAATATTTCCATAACCGGAAGCTACCAGCATTACAAACGCAATCGTCCCCATCATGCCAACGCCTTCTGCTACCACCTTATCTCCATTATTGAAGGGAACGACAAAAAAGGCAAACATCAAAATTAAACCTGTAAGCGCACCAGCTATTAGATTTCCTGTAATCAACTGGGCTGCTAAGGCTCCAATTATTGCAATCAATGTGAAGGCATGTTTTTTCTCGAATGTAATTTTTTTTGGCTCCTCCAGATTTATCACACTGGTAGCTCCCCCGGCCCCTTCTACCGCTACTCGATCTTTACGGTAAGTAATAAAAATAGCGATAAACAGTCCGACCACCATGCCGATTGCAGGAATAATCGTAGCAATTGCAGTTTGGTTCAATGTCACATCTGCACCATTTTGTTTCATACCGTCCATGATAATACCATGGAAAATCAAACCAAATCCAGCAGGAATGGCTAGATAAGGGGCCTTCAGGCCAAACGTCAGCGCACATGCGACACCACGCCGGTCGATACGCATTTTATCAAATAATTTCAGCAGAGGCGGAATCAATATCGGTATAAAAGCGATGTGGACTGGCACCACATTTTGCGATAAGCAAGCAACACCAGCCAGTGCCAGCAGCATCATTGTTTTTTTACCTGTCAGCACTCGAATCAGGTAATTCACCAATAATGACGTGATTCCCGAGTAGCTGATGGCCACTGCAAAACCTCCGAGCAATATATAGCTTAAGGCCGTTTCAGCCTGCCCGCCCATACCATTAACAAGCATGCCGATGGAATCTGCAATCGACAGACCAGACATAAGACCGGCCAGGATAGCAGCCAGGATAATCGATATAATAACATTCACACGGATAAGACAAAGTATCGTCATAACAATGACAGAAATGATAACTACCCATTCAAGCATATAATTATTCCCCCGTTCAATTCCTCCGCTACTTTATCATGATAAAGCGATAAAGTCAATCGGAGCTCGTCTTTCTTTTTTTGGAAATAACTTGCTCACCTCCGTTTGAAAATGTATGGGCATGTACCACTTCCTCCTCCAGCAGACCACAAAAAAACATACCGTCTGAATGACGATATGCTTTTCTCCTATTTAAGTGTGAAAGAGAAAGAAATATAATCTTGAATTGGAATCCATGCACCGATTCCTTGCTTGGTCACATTCTTGATAACAATCTTTTTATTTTTTCCTTGTAATTGAATATACACTTCGCCGAATGTGATTTGTCCCTTTTCATTGATGGCTGGTGCATAAGCATTCAAATAGCCATATTTTTTCACCGGAACATTATATGCCTGATCTTTTTTGGTCCCTTTCCCGACCATGGCCTTGTATGAAAGCGGCAGTTTTGTTTTATGCTTCGCTTTCAACAGCATCATCTTTTTAACATCATCAGGGTTGGTGATTTTGTTTGTCAGTGCTCCTTTGATCTCCTTATCCGTCTGCTGGCTGAAACTCAATTTTTGAGTGGTGTCTCCTCCCAGATTATTCAGTTCATTCCCGTTGATTTTTTGATATTGCCAGTTCACGTTGGTTTCATTAGATTTGTAATTCAGTGGCCAACGTCCAAGAAAAATCATGCCGCGATAGCCGATTGCGATGGGGGATGGCTTCAGCGTAGTTTCATTGAGCATCTTGATCAAATCCGGATTTTCAATCGGGGTTTTTTCCAATCCTTCAAGCAGCTCTTTTGTGAGTTCACTTGGCTCGATTACTTCCTGGTCTTCTGTTGCATTTGGGTAGGTATTTTCTTTGGAAATATCCAGAACATGGTTCGGAATCTCAACACTCTGCTTTTTCTTTTCTTTAGCGGATACCAATGTTGAATGATTAAAAGGTAACAATAACGCAATAACCAGAGCGAACAAGAAGATAATCCTTCGATTCAATTTCATCATGTGTCCATTCCTCTCTTTTTTGTATAGTTTTTTCAGACACATGAATATTATGCAAGTAAAAAAATGATGGATACCTGATCAGCATCCATCATTGCCATGTTCATTCCACCACTTCTATTGTTTCTTCAATCTCAATACTATTTTCCACGGAACGAGCCATTGAACAATTTTTGCGGGCAATCGCCAAATTCTTTTTCAATTTTTCTTTATCTAAGTTTTCACCTTTAATAGTGAAGGACAGTATAATACGCTCGATTCTGTCCGCTTCATCGGGATTTCTTTTTACATCTGCATCAATTGTCAGCTCTTCAAATTCAATACGCTGTTTTTTCAGGATTTTTTTAAATACCGACCCGCTGCAGCCAACTATGGAAGCGACCATCAACTGGAAAGGACGATAGCCGAGCTCATCATTTGCAGAAATGACCAAATCGCCAAACCCAACGGTTGTTTCCATGGCATCGCCATTTGAACGAAATTGCATTTTAATTTCCTCCCTATCTAATGTTTCCTACATTATACCTTCCCTGCCGCAAAATATTTACAAACTTGCTCATTCATACATTTGCAATAAAAAGAAGAAACCTATAAAAATCGGCTGAATCTATCTTCCAATCTGTCCTGCAAATGGGAAATGAGCATACAAATCGGCCAGTAAATCAATGCAACCATAATATACATTGTCATCGAATCAAAGGTCCTGCCCGCCACAATCTGCGCTTTTTGAAAAAGCTCTGGAACAGTGATCATCGCCGCCAGCGAAGTACCCTTGACAATATCCATGAATACATTTGTCAACGGGGGAACTGCGACACGAGTCGCTTGCGGCAAAATGATTTTTCGCATCGTAAACCAATAGCCCATATTAAGTGCTTTGGCGGACTCCCACTGTCCCTTGTCAATACTATTGATTGCAGAGCGATTAATTTCTGCAATGTATGCGGCGCTATTCAATCCAAAACCTAAAACAGCTGCAAAAATGCCGGACAGCTGTATACCAATTACCGGAAACCCAAAATATAAAAGGAACAGAAATACTAACAGCGGTGTGCCACGCATGAAAGATATATAAATTCTTGCAGGCCAGCGCAAAATCACTTTTGCAGAATTTCTCCCCACGGCTAGGAACAAACCAAGAATCATCCCCATTAGCATACCTGTAACAGCCACCAGCAAAGTCATCGGAATGCCGCCCAGTAAAAACGGTATGCTTTTTATCGCTAGTTCCATATCAAATAATTTTTCCAAATGTACATCACTTAATTCAATCATGATAAAACGTCCTTTTACTCAATGCCTTCCATATCAATCATCTCTGGTAAATCCGGCTCTTTCGAAACGTCATCTCCGCTGAAGAATTTCTTGGACAACTTAGTAAGCGTGCCATCCTCTTGCATATCGGCAATTGCCTTATTCACCTTTTTCTCCAGTACTGGCGCATCTTTTTGAATCACCACATTATTCGTATTCGGATAAAATTTCAAATTCGGATGAATCTCCAAATCAAATTGTGGTAAAGCCGCTAAAGCCAATCGCTGCAAATAATAATCATTAATAACCACATCTGTGCGTCCATTGTCGACATCGCGCAAATAAGCATCATTTGCCACATTGCCATATGTTACTACTTTTGCACCATATTTTTTGGCAATTTCACTATATACAGTTGTAGCTGCGCCACCTGCTTTTTTCCCTTTTAGATCGGTCATTTTTTCAATACCAGAGTGGTCCTTTTTGCGCACAATCATGGTGGCGTATGAATACTTTACAGGAGTACTGTACGTGAATTTTTTCTTGCTTTCGCCACGAGGACCTGCTTGTATCATGTCTACCCTGCCGCTGCTCAAAGCACCGAGCATGGAATCGAATGGCATTACTTCAAATTTCACTTTCACGCCAAGCCGCTTAGCCAGCTCACGAAATATTTCAACATTATAACCTGTCAATTTATCGGAATCCTCCGGATAGTAAGAGGCGGGATACAATGTACCATCCGTTCCAGCCACAATGACTCCTTTGTCTTTGATTTTTTCCCATAATGGATCCTTCTTCTGATTTGCACCATCAGCCTTATTGTCTGAATTACCGGAACATGCGCTCAGCATGGCAACGATTACAACCAAGAGAAAAATTACAGTCTTTTTCATCGCAAAACTCCCCTTATATCTGTTATATACTTTAAACATTTATGATTGTAACAGTTAACCCCTTTCTTTTCAACTTTTCATATAACTGTATCTATATACTATCTGTTAAGTTGAAGCGATAACAAATTATATATTTTTATTGCTTTTCTCCACTGACATGTTATGATAATAATGAATACCAAATAATAATTATTATAATGTAATATGTATTGTAGCATCAAAAGGGGAGGAATCAAAATGGAAGCAAATCCAAAAACAATACACGATCCGTCTGTAATGAAGGCGGATCGTAAAAAGAAATGCTTTTTGTTCGTTAAGCTCGCTGCCCATTTAGAGTTAGTTGCTGCATTGACAAGTGGTCTGCTGATTTTACTCGCATGGGGGTTCTCGGGAAGCATCTCTCCTATCTCTTTCATCATTCTTCACGTGGCGGCATTTATGATCGGGGGCTATGCCAAAGCAAAAGAAGGCATCCTCGATACGATGCATGATAAACAGTTGAATGTCGAGTTGCTGATGATACTGGCTGCGATTGGGTCGGCTGCGATCGGTTATTGGACGGAAGGTGCTGTGCTGATTTTTATTTTTGCTTTGTCAGGGGCCTTGGAAACATATACCATGAACAAGAGCAACAAGGAAATTTCCGCTTTGATGGAACTGCAGCCTGAGGACGCACTACGGATTAACCACGGCGAAATAGAACGTGTCAAAGTGGAAGACCTTACAATCAACGATACGATTCTCGTACGGGCTGGAGAACGCATTCCGGCTGATGGTATTATAGAAAATGGAGAAACAGCCATCGATGAAAGCACGATCACCGGGGAATCCATGCCTGTTTTAAGAAAAAACAAGGAAGAGGTTTTTGCCGGGACTGTAGCACTAGATGGCACCATTTACATTAAAATCACGAAACGAGCATCAGAGACGCTTTTTCAAAAGATCATCCAGATGGTGCAAAACGCGAAAGAAGAAAGATCACCAGCACAGCTTTTCATCGAACGCTTCGAAGGTACATACGTTAAGGCTGTTCTTGGTGTGGTGGCTATTATGATGTTTTTACCTTATCTATTTTTCGGATGGTCTTTTTCCGAAAGTATATACAGGGCTATGATCCTGCTCGTGGTAGCTTCACCTTGTGCATTAGTAGCCTCTATCATGCCTGCGACATTATCAGCTATTTCCAATAGTGCCAAAAATGGCGTTTTGTTCAAAGGGGGAGTCCATCTGGAAAACTTGGCCCACATCAAGGCAATAGCTTTTGATAAAACTGGTACATTGACGAACGGAAAACCATTCGTGACGGATGCCCTATACCACCCGGATGTTGACGCAGATAAAATATTGGCTGCTGCTGCCGCAATTGAAAAAGAGTCTACGCATCCCCTTGCCAAAGCAATCGTCACATTCGCACAGGAAAAGCTGAAAGATCACAAAGACAACGAGGTCATTATCAGTCGTATGAAAACAGCCGGGGGAAAAGGCGTTAGAGCGGATGTCGAGGGTCATTTGTGGGAAATTGTCAAGCCGGAAAATGATGATGATCTGATGGAGGGTTTTGCGGAATACCTTTTGAAAAAACTGGCCGAAGCGGGAAAAACCATCACCTTAGTTAAAGTCGACGGCAAAACAGTGGCTGTATTCGGGCTGAAAGATACCATTCGGACATCTGGAAAGAAAATCATTCAAACACTCAAATCCAAAAAGATCGAACCTGTCATGCTGACTGGAGATAATGGTGTAACCGCCAAGGCTATCGCATCAGAGGCGGGGCTCAACCATTACATTGCAAATTGCTTACCTGGTGAAAAAATGACACATATCAAAAATCTGCGTCATGTATACAGCCAGGTAGCCATGGTCGGTGACGGTATCAACGACGCTCCCGCACTCGCCAGTGCAGACGTATCCATCGCAATGGGTGAAGGAACTGATGTCGCGCTGGAAACAGCAGATGTCATTCTAATGAAAAGCGATCTTCAGAAAATCGGTGAGGCAATGACCCTTTCCAAGCGAATGAATCGGATTGTCAAACAAAATATTTTCTTTTCATTGGCTGTCATCACTTTATTGATTCTTTCGAACTTCTTACAGGTCATCGATTTGCCATTTGGTGTCATTGGACATGAAGGAAGCACGATTCTCGTGATTTTAAATGGCTTGCGCCTGTTAAAATAGCTGCCGAAGATAAGGCAGCTATTTTACTTCCACTTTCTCTGTTTTCATGGCATTGATGATGCCGCCGATAATCATGATGATACCGGAAATATAAAACCAGATCATCAGGATGATTACAGCGCCCAGACTGCCATATGTAGCGGTGTAATTACCAATTGTACTTACATAGAAAGAAAATATCAGTGAAACAAGCTGCCAGCAAATCGTAGTGAATAACGCTCCCGCAACTGCGTCCCGCAGGTATATTCGTTTGTTGGGCGCCATTCTGTAAAACGCCAAAAACACTATGAAGAAAACAACAGAGGTCATTACCCATCGCAACAGGTTCCATACTTTTGTAAAATCTTCCGATAATCCAAAAAGGGAAAACACATACATGCCGATCATTTTACCTAGGATGGGTAATAAAATCGCCAGCACGATCACTACAATCATAGCTAATGTCAAAACTAACGCGATCAACCTCGAAACAATAAAAGTCCGATTCTCTTCCACTCCATACGCCCTGTTCAGTGCCTTGGTCAAGGCATTTACGCCGTTTGAAGCCGACCAAAGCGTCGCAATGATACTGAAGGACAATAATCCGCTGTTTTGCTGGTTCAGCAGTGTACTAATGTTGGTGTTGATCAGGTCCATTGTTTGGTCCGGTGCCACCATTGCTACCATATCAAGTATAGATTGTTCATCAATCGGTAAAAAACCGATTAAAGTCATCATAAACAATAATAGCGGAAACAATGACAACAGAAAAAAATAAGACAGCTGGGCAGCAAGTCCAAACACATCATGGCTGGATAATTTTTTCATCAGCTTTCTGATAAAGTTGATTGTTTGCCTCAATGGTTCGCCCTCCTTGGCAACAGGCAGGAACGTCCGCCCGCTGCAGGCGCTTCGCCGGTAGCGGGCAGGTTATCCGCGTTTAATCACTTTATTAACTGTGTCTTCCACTTGCTCCAAAGCGTTGATGGCATTGTCTACCTGATTGGAGAATGTCGTGTTAAAGCTGTTTACTGTTCCGCTCACATTGCGCAATGCTTCGGAAGGATTTTTCAAGATATTAGCGCTGCATGATTTCGCAGACGAAATTTTTTCCTTGGCATATCCTCTGGCATCTTTATCAAACAATGCGACAATGCCGCCGATAACTGCTCCTGAAATAATCCCTGTCAATAGTTTTCGCTTTCCCATAATAATAACTCTCCTTCTTGTTATATGATATTTGTCCCGGATATAATCCTAATAAAACTTGAAATTCGCCAAGCCGATAGAGGACACCCTTAGCAGCATTGCACAAAGCCTGGCAAAAGCTAAACGCGTCGCTGGCTCTCGCCGGAGCTGTTTTCATGCAAGAAACATCCCAGGTAACCTTTCTGCCCAATATCTGCGCATTTCCCTTCTTACAGTCTTGATTCATTCCGGTTACTGCGTATTACCATCATTATTCTGATCATCCACAGTAATTATATAATCAAATCGACATGAATCTCCACTATTTCACTGTTTTCGCATAAAAGATATGCACATGATGGTTGATTCTGTCAGATTTCGCATCCAACGGCAATTCAATTATGGCAACTATGTTAACATGATCAAAAAACATTCCTTACAATTTATACAAAAAAAGTATTGACTTATCATTAAATGTTCGCAATATTTGATATAGGAACTATAATATATTTAATAGACAGGGGGATATATGTTGGATGCATTTCTAGGAAAAGTCAGCGATTTTGTCTGGGGACCAATCACATTAGTTCTTATTGTAGGAACAGGAATCTATTTAACAGGCAGACTTGGATTTTTGCAGTTTCGGACACTTCCCTATGCCATAAAATTGGCATTCAGTCCGAAAAGGCAGGACAAAAAATCAAAAGGCGACATCAGTCATTATGAAGCTTTGACAACTGCCATGGCAGCAACCATCGGTACCGGCAACATTGTCGGAGTAGCGACAGCAGTCGTCATGGGCGGGCCTGGAGCAGTATTCTGGATGTGGCTGTCGGCATTATTCGGAATGGCAACAAAATACTCTGAGGCGATTCTGGCTGTGAAGTTTCGTGTCACAAACAGTAAAGGACAAATGTCCGGCGGTCCGATGTATTATCTTGAACACGGTTTGAAAGCAAAGTGGCTTGGTATTTTGTTTGCAATATTTGGATCTATTGCAGCCTTTGGTATAGGCAATATGACGCAGTCAAACTCTGTCTCAGGAGCGCTGCTGGATGCATTCAGCGTTCCAACCTGGGTTACTGGTATTATACTTACGTTATTGACAGGTCTTGTTATACTTGGGGGCATCAAAGCAATTGGCAAAGTCACCGCCTTTTTCGTTCCTATCATGGCATTATTCTATCTGATTGGCGGGCTGATCGTCATGGTCATGAACTGGGAAGTTGTTCCTGGAGCAATCGGTTTGATTTTCAATGATGCGTTTACTGGTTCCGCGCTCGGAGGCGGTATTTTAGGCACAGTCATCCGTTTTGGTGTTGCACGGGGTGTATTCTCAAACGAAGCAGGTCTCGGATCGGCTCCTATAGCTGCGGCGGCGGCGAAAACTGATTATCCTGGACGCCAGGCACTCGTTTCCATGACACAAGTGTTCATTGACACGATTTTGGTTTGTTCCATTACAGGGATCACTATCGTCATGTCCGGACTTTACGATGGGGGGCTGGAAGGTGTCGCACTGACGTCCGCAGCTTTCACTCAATTTCTTGGGGGAGCTGGTGGATACATCGTCACTATCGGAATCGTGCTTTTCGCCTTTTCCACCCTGGTTGGCTGGTCATACTACGGAGAAAAGTGCTTTTCCTACTTATTCTCTGATAAAGCCATTCCTTATTACCGGATTGTTTTTGTAGCAGCAGTCATGATCGGTGCTGTATCACAACTTAATGTGGTTTGGAGCATTTCAGATATCATGAATGCCCTTATGGCCTTCCCGAACCTTGTCGGACTGCTAGGTTTATCCGGTGTAGTAGCTTTTGAAACAAAACGCTTCCTAAAGGTGGCAAAGGAAGAAAAAGAACGGGAAAAAGAGCAGAGAATGAAAAATATTTCCTGATTTGTTCCACAGCAATGATTGGAAAGCTCAATGGAAAAGGGGTAAAACAGTGGAAAACAAACATGTGAAAGCCATTTTTCTTACGGTTGTACTTCTCTTTTTTCTTACCATCCTCATCAGCCGCCTTTCTCCAAAACTAGCGCTGAGGGAGCACTTGCTCGAAAATGGGTATATTACATCCGGTCTTACTACAAAAATAGTGAATCAGACAGACATTCATAAAATCGGTAAGCAAAATGAGAGATATTATACTTTGACCAAACCGCCATTCGACCATGCCACACAAAGTGAAATAGCGAATTGGAAGGTAAAAAGAAAATGGATTTTTTATATTGTTTCGATCCATAATGATATATAGTCTTGCAGTGTTAAAAGAGATGGCTTGGGAACTTACCAAGCCATCTCTTTTATAGAAGATTTTCGTATGGATAGCCGTTTTTTCCACAATGGCCCAGAAACCTATTTCAATTAAAATACACTTAAATCCCACTGTGATGCAATATGCTTCAACAATCGGATGCCGGCGATACTATTCCCTCTTTCATCAAGCGCCGGGCCGAATACTCCGATACCGCAGCCACTCATGAATGGCAATTCCTCTTCACGGACACGCGGCGGGGCCACCGCTATAATGCCTCCGGATACACCACTTTTGGCAGGCACACCAACGTATGTTGCAAATTTTCCCGAAGCATCATACATACCACAGGTAAGCATCAATGCCTTCACAATCCTGGCAACCTGTCTTGGAATGATTTCCGTTTTCGTATCCGGATCTTCTCCGTCATTTGCCAATATGACCCCTATCCGCGCCAGATCATCCACAGTGATATTTATGGAACACTGCTTGAAATACGTTTCCAAAGTGATATTCAAATCGGATTCCAAAAAACCTGTTTCCAGCAAATAGTAGCCAATCGCTCTGTTACGCATGGAAGAATCCCGTTCTGACTCGTAAATATCCACATTTAAAACCGGACGATACCCAAGCATTTTTTCCAGCAGATTATAAATCGGTGCCATTTTTTCATCAGAGGTATTCCCTTCCAGCATGGAAGTAACAGTAATTGCTCCTGCATTGACAAACGGATTGAATGGTTTTTTCGGCCCCTTCATTTCCAAATGCATGATTGAATTGAAGGCTTCTCCAGTCGGCTCCACATCCACTCGATTTAAAATATACGTCACACCACGTGTCATGCAGGCCACAATAAAACTGAGCACCTTTGAAATGCTTTGCAAAGTAAAACTTTGACTCACATCACCCGATCTGATTTTCATGCCATCTGTACCAATGATCGAGATTCCAAGCAGATTCGGATCGGCCTCTTTTAACAAAGGTATATAATCCGCTACCTTTCCATCATCTGTATGTTTACGGTAGAAAGAAACCCAGTCGTTCACATATTCTTGCAGCCACTCTTTATTTTGTTCTGTACTCCAATTCGCTGTTCCTTGTACCAAACGATCACCCCTTACCAGTTGCATCAAAAACGGCCAGCTTTTTAATAAAGTACCTACAGACATGATGACCATTATCTATCCAAAATATAAACCAAAAGCCAGTCTGCCACAACAGAAACAATATGTACCATTTCTTATTACCCTGGTGAATCGAAAAGAAAACGGTCCCTTCCACTGATGAATGCCATAAAAAACCTGCCGGCACATTTCAGGACGGCAGGTTCTTCGTTTTTTGTTTTTGTACATTGTTTAGCCAATGAACTGTTGTGTCCAGATATTGCCTTGGGAAGAATAACCTACTCCGATTTTTGTGAACTTCGGATTCATGATATTAGCTCGGTGGCCTTCACTATTCATCCATGCATTGACAACTTCTTGTGGTGTTTTTTGTCCTTTAGCAATATTTTCCCCAGCGGTGTTATAGCTGATTCCCCAGCTCTTCATCATATCAAATGGCGAGCCATAGGTCGGGCTATTGTGAGAAAAGTAACCATTCACTGCCATATCATGTGATTTTTCACGAGCTACTTTGCTCAATTCCACATCTGCTTTTAACGGCTTCAAGCCTTCCTTGGCACGTTCCTGGTTTGTCAAATCTACTACTTGCTGTTCATAATCGCTCAATCCTTGCTGCTTGCTCGAAGCGGATTGTTTCTGATCTTCAGTTGACTGTTCCGTTGTTTGTTGTTTAGCTGGCTGTTTTTCAGCTTGTTGTGCTTGCTGCTTAGCGGGCTTCTGCTGAACAGTTTCTTGTGTTTGCTGCTTCGCTGGTTTTTGCTGTGCAGCTTGCTGTTTCTCCGGTGCTTTTTGTGATTGTGTATTTTGTCCTTGGTTCTGTGCGGCTTGATCAGAATGATTCTGCCATGAGAAACAATTCTTAAACATATTGCTGAAGTCGCTATCCTGATTTAGATTGTTCCAGCTGTAGTTAGTAGAATAATATATTTTGTACGGCTGGGACTGTCCCTGGTCTTGTGCCGACGCATCCGCTGAATGTAAGGAGGCACCGCCAAATAATATTGCAGATGACAATACTGCCACCGTGGTGATCTGTTTAAACATCTTGTAACACCTCTCCCGAAAAATTTTGTTTTTTTGTGTTGCACAAATAATATATCACGAGTTTTTTGTAATAATTTTGGCTGCTATTTCCATAGATGCTGAAAACAGGCATTCCGACAGGTTTTGACATAAAAATCCGCTTTGTATGCGGGATTTTCTAAAACCCTTTTTCCGGCTGCATTGGAAATAAACGATTGGAGAGGAAAAATATACCGGAAATATATACTTGACAGCCCCCTAAACGCTGTAGGAATATTACAATCAGGAGCCGAATGTAAAAGAAATGAAACTTGCAATCCAGTTCCCCTCATCTTATTTTAGTAGTATTATGAAATTTAATAGACACTAATCTATGGGGATAGCCCCCGCTTTAGTAAAGTGCTAAAGCATTAAAGAGCAACAAGGGACTGTTTCCATAGATTTGTAATCTGGTTGTAAAATGATTCACCCCCAGAAAAGGGTAACTAATAGAGAAATGCTATGAATGAAAACTGTCATCATTGGAGGAACTAAATTATGTTGAATAATACAGAGATTGGGATCGATCTAGGTACGGCAAACGTCCTTATTTATACAAAATCTAAAGGTATCGTTTTAAATGAACCATCTGTTGTTGCGATTGATATAAACACGAAGCAAGTTGTCGCTGTCGGCAAAGAAGCCAAAGAAATGATCGGAAAGACACCACGAAACATCGTTCCTATCCGTCCGTTGAAAGACGGGGTGATTGCAGATTTTGACGTAACGGCTCAAATGCTGAAGGAATTATTGAAGAAGGTCAGTAAAAAAATGGGCCTTTCCGTGAGAAAACCTACAGTAGTCATTTGTACACCAACCGGAAGCACTTCTGTCGAACGCCGCGCCATTCATAACGCAGTGGCCAGTTATGGCGTCAAACATGTCCATTTAATAGAAGAACCTGTTGCTGCCGCGATTGGGGCTGACCTGCCTGTGGATGAGCCGATCGCTAATGTGATTGTCGACATCGGGGGCGGTACATCCGAAGTGGGGATCATATCCTTTGGAGGCGTGGTTTCTTCCAATTCAGTCCGTGTTGGCGGCGACCGGATGGACGAAGAAATCATTCAATACATCCGCAAAAAATACAATATCCTGATTGGAGAGCGCACAGCTGAAACTGTCAAAATGGAAATCGGTTATGCACACCCGAATCATGAAGAAAAAACGATGGAAATCCGTGGGCGTGATATGGTGACCGGTTTACCAAAAACAGTCAATGTAACCTCCACAGAAATTCATCATGCAATTAAAGAACTGCTTGAACAAATTTTGGAAGCTATTCGCACCACACTTGAAGAATGTCCGCCAGAACTTAGTGGTGATATTGTAGATCATGGTATTGTCCTGACAGGCGGCGGGTCCCAGTTGCACGGTATCCAAGAGTGGCTCGCCGAACAGATCATTGTACCAGTTCACATCGCGCCGAACCCGCTCGAGTCCGTCGCTATTGGAACAGGTAAAGCGATCAAAATGATTTCCAAGCTGCAACAGGCTGCCAAATAAGGCTTGTCAGCAATCGATTGATTCAAAACTAACGTTCGTTCCTTCAATCCATCAAGGTGTATCCACAACGAAAATTGGATATGCCTCTTTTGGGTATATTCGGATAGGCATTTAAATCCGTTTGCCATTTACGAATTATTCAGATTGTGTTAAAATTGAAACAACGAATCATGTTGAGGTGTTGCCGCACCCGTTCCACATGATGTGAAATTCATCGTATATAAAAAAACTGCCTAATCTGTGAGCCTTCCCAAAGGTGACCAAACAGATAAAAGCCAGCTCATGATTTGCAGCATCAACTGCATAACATTTGTGCTGGCTTTTTTATTTAATGGAAGAAAGAGGGTGTAAAGCTTGACAGGAGCATTGGATGGCATACGTATTCTCGATTTGTCCCGTGTACTTGCGGGCCCATACTGCACAATGATCCTCGGAGATCTAGGAGCTGATGTGATTAAAGTTGAAGCCCCTGGGGGCAGTGATGAAACCAGAAAATGGGGTCCTCCATTCAAAGAAGGTGTAAGTGCTTATTATCTTTGTGCCAATCGCAACAAGCGAAGCATCACAATCGATTTGAAATCAGAAAATGGCATTCAAGCAATTAAGACGCTCGCTAATGAAAGCGATGTCATCATCCACAATTTTAAAACCGGAACAATGGAGCGTTTCGGTCTTAGCTATGATACTCTATCTGCCATCAATCCAAAACTAGTTTATTGTTCTATTACTGGCTTCGGTGAAACAGGACCGTATAAAAATATGCCTGGCTACGATTTTATTATCCAGGCAATGAGCGGCCTGATGAGTATCACTGGTGAAAAAGATGGCGAACCACAAAAATTGGGCATCGCCATCACGGATGTGCTGACAGGTCTGTATGCATGTGTTGGAATTCAAAGTGCCCTGTTGGAGAGACAGCAGTCGGGCAAAGGTCAAAGGCTGGATTTATCCTTGTATGATACAGCGGTGAGCTCCCTTGTCAATATAGGCAGCAATTACTTGATGTCCGGCAAGATTCCTGAAAGACTTGGCAACCATCATGCCAATATCGTCCCTTACCAGACATTTCATACCCAGGACGGGGAAATGGTCATTGCAGTCGGCAATGATCACCAGTTTCGAGCGCTGTGCAGTATATTGGACTTACCCGGCATTGCAGCGGATGGACGCTTTCAAAGCAATCCCGACCGTGTACAGCACCGGGAAGTACTTATCCCGATGCTGCAAAATGCACTACTCGAAAAACCGACAGATATTTGGCTGGAAGCTTGCAGGCAAAACAAAATCCCGTGCGGACCTATTCAAAATCTAGCAGAAGTTGCACAGGATCCGCAGCTTCAATCACGAGAGATGTTTGCAACATGCGATCATCCGACAGCAGGAAAAATCAACATGGTAGCAAGCCCTTTGAAGCTATCACGGACTCCCGCGACTATCAGGAGACATCCGCCAGAACCCGGCGAGCATAATAATGCTGTCAGACAGGAATTCCACATCGATCAACATCATATAATCGAGGAGTGATACAAATGGATTTTAATTTTACAGAAGAACAAGATTTGTTGCGACAGACCGTCAGAAAATTTGTAGACCAGGAAATCATGCCCTATATCACAGAATGGGACCGCAAAGGACAATTTGATCCAAATCTAATGAACCGGCTTGCTGAGCTTGGACTGATGGGTGTCTGTATCCCTGAAGAATATGGCGGTGCTGGAATGGATTATAATTCTCTTGCCATTGTCTGTGAAGAATTGGAACGCGGCGACACAGCTTTTCGGACAGCCGTATCGGTTCACACTGGATTGAACAGCATGACACTTCTACAATGGGCAAATGAGGAACAGAAACAAAAATATCTGACTCCGCAAGCAAGAGGTGAAAAAATCGGAGCATTCGGTTTGACGGAGCCCGGAGCCGGTTCTGATGTTGCCGCACTGCAGACAACCGCGACAAAAGACGGAGATTACTATACCCTAAAAGGACAAAAAAGCTGGATTTCCCTATGTGATATCGCCGATCATTTCATTGTGTTCGCCTATACGGATAAAGATAAAAAACATCATGGCATTTCTGCATTCATCGTGGAACGCACTTGGGACGGCTTCTCTTCCAAGGGTGTGAAAGGAAAACTAGGCATTCGTTCTGGAAACACCGGCGAGCTATTTTTCGATGACGTCAAGGTACCGGCTGAAAATCTGCTTGGCAAAGAAGGTGAAGGCTTTAAAATCGCTATGTCAGCACTTGATAATGGGCGTTTCACTGTTGCTGCGGGCGCAGTAGGACAAATCATGGCTTGTCTGGAAGCAAGTGTGAAATATTGCCATGAACGGGAAACCTTTGGTAAACCTATTGGTAAGCATCAACTCGTCCAGCAAATGCTCGCTAACATGGAAGCTGGACTTCAAATGAGCCGGCTGCTCGTATATCGTGCCGGTGAACTGAAAAACGCCGGCAAACGCAACACAAGAGAAACTTCCATTGCCAAATGGCAAGCATGCGATTTTGCCAATAAAGCAGCCGATGATGCCGTGCAAATCCACGGAGCCTACGGTTTTTCAGATGAATACCCTGTAGAACGTTATTTGCGCAACTCCAAAGCTCCGGTTATTTATGAAGGCACAAGGGAGATCCACACCGTGCTGCAAGCAGAATATGTACTCGGCTACCGGAACGACAAAAAGCTATCCAACATGCTGCCAGCCTGGTCAGATCAATCTCAGGCAGCATTGAAATAATGACGGGGACATATCCCCGCCGCCCTGACGTGTTTTGGCGTATTAAAGCATTGCATACATGAAGGGACTGCTTCATATAGGTTGTCTCTAAGGAGGTAAAATTCATGGAATTCAAGGAGTTTACAAATAGTCTGTTCATCAACGGTGAATGGCATCAAGTTGATCAAAAACAGACAGAATCAGTTGTCAACCCGGCAACACTGGAACATATCACAAAGGTATCTTACGGCGGAAAATCGGAAACTGAGCAGGCTATCGCTGCGGCCTCTGCTGCATTTTCCGACTGGAGCAAAAAAACCGGACGGGAACGATCCAGATATTTATATCGCGCCCATGAGTTAATGCTGAAAGATGTCGATCGTCTCGGCGAAATTCTCACAATGGAACAAGGTAAACCTCTCCAGGAGGCAAAAGGGGAAATTAAAAGTGCAGCAAGTTTTCTTCTTTGGTACGCAGAGGAGGCTTCAAGAGGATATGGAGAATGGCTCCCTTCCTCGACCAATTCCAAACGTATGCTTGTCATTGGCCAGCCAATTGGGGTAGTGGGCGCGATCACGCCGTGGAACTTCCCTTCTTCCATGATCACAAGGAAAGTCGCACCGGCATTGGCTGCAGGATGTACCGTTGTGTTGAAACCATCACCGGAGACACCATTATCGGCAATCGCTATCATGGAAATATTCGAGAAGGCCGGACTGCCTGGCGGTGTGGTCAATATGGTGACAGGTGATGCGAAAGCTATTGGTCAAGCAATGCTGAACAGCAAAGCTGTCAAAATGATTACGTTCACCGGCTCCACGGCAACTGGAAAATATTTAATGAGTGAAGGCGCCAAACAAATGAAGAAGGTGTCATTGGAACTTGGTGGGCACGCCCCAATCATCGTTTTCGACGATGCAGATCTCGAAAAGGCTGCAACACTTTCCCTGGCGAGCAAATTCCGAAATAATGGACAAACGTGCATTTGCGCCAACCGTCTATATGTCCATGAGAAGGTTGCTGAAGCCTTCACTGCATTACTAAAGGAAAAGGTTGAACAACTGCAAATAGGCAACGGTGTGAAAGAAGGTGTCGATCTTGGACCATTAATCAATGAGCAAGCTGTTAAAAAGGTGAAAGCACAGTATGATGATGCACTGAGCAAAGGAGCCCAGATTGTTTGCGGCGGTTCCGATCTCAATGCTATCCCCAATGGATTAGCTGGTTTCTATTTTCAGCCAACTGTCTTGTCTGAAGTAACTGATGACATGGCGATCATGACCGAGGAAACGTTTGGTCCACTTTTCCCTATTCAACTGTTTTCTGATGACGATGAGGCGATAGCGAAAGCGAATAACACTGATTATGGATTGGCGGCATATATTTTCACAGAAAATACAGGCAAGACATTACGTACAGCTGAGAAACTGGAATATGGCATTGTTGGTGTCAATGATGTATTTCCTGCCCTCTCCGAAGCACCATTCGGCGGTATGAAGGAATCCGGAAATTCCAAAGAAGGCGGACACCATGGTATGGATGAATTTCTAGAGAAAAAACTCATATCCATTGCAATTGAATGACTTAAAAAGCGTGAATGCCTATTTAACAATGAAAGCGGGATTGACCGGAGTTACATGCAGGCTTGTCACCACATTTACCAGGGTGAAATTTACCAGCTGGCGGGTGCTGAACACGGCTCCTGTCAAGAACAGATGGATATCAGTTTTCTTTTCAAAAGCCCCAGGCACATGAATCACTCATGACGCCTGGGGTCTCTATTCCTTGCTTTGCTAGGATTTTGTTTATTGCCGCTTCACTGGAGGATAGGTCATTAGGGCATAAATTAGTCATTGTCCGGGATATTCACTCCGCCATTCTCAGGATCTTTCCAAGCAAAAGTGATACCAATGCCTATAGCCAGAAAAAGCGTTGAAAAGTAGAAAGGATAATCCAAATTCACATCGAATAAAAGCCCGCCGACTACTGGTCCGATAACATTTCCGATACTTGTAAACATCGAGTTCATGCCAGCAGCAAATCCTTGCTCATTTCCTGCGATTCTTGACAAATAATTGGTGACAGCCGGACGCATTAAGTCAAAGCCTATAAAAATCGTTATTGTCACAAGCAATATAGCGTAATAGGCGTGTACAATTGTCATCAAAAACACCAAGCAGGTAGAAAAAAGCAGGCTGTACCTAACCAGAAGAATTTCCCCAAATCTTTTTACCAGACGGTCAAAGAAGAAAACCTGAAATATAGCCCCAAGAACACCGCCTCCTGTAATCATAATGGCAATATCTTTCGGGGTAAAACCGAATTTACGGTCTGTAAACAGCGAAAACAGCGATTCAAACGCTGAGAGGCCAAAGGAAGAAATGAAAATGATCAGGAACGATATAAAAAAGATTGGTATAAATATCTTTTTCCAACCCTTTTGTTCCCCTGCCATTTGTACATCATCTTCATGCCGCTCAGGTTCTTTCAGCAGAATAAATGACAATATTGCTGCAAGCAGTGCAAAACCCGCTGCAACAAAGAAAGGCACTCTTGTTCCAATCCCCGCTAAAAAACCGCCAACACCCGGACCGACAATAAACCCGGTCGAAATGGCTGCCGACATATACCCCAAGGCTTTCGGGCGATAATCAGACGAAGTGATATCAGCGATATAAGCCGTAACTGCCGGCATGATGAATGCCGCACTGACACCGCCGAACATACGGGAAATAAAGAGTACGATTACATCCTCACCGACACCGAACAGGATTTCAGAAAAAGCAAAGATGACTAATCCAATCACAATCATTCTTTTCCTGCCAAAACGGTCCACCCATCTTCCTGCAATCGGCGAAACCAGCAGCTGTAAAAAAGCGAAGGCAGCAACAAGATACCCAACCACCGAACCGGATAGATGCAATTCATCCATGATGGTAGGTACAACAGGAATCACAAGGCTGATTCCTAAAAATGCCAAAAATAAATTTGATAATACAATGACGAGTGCCATCGTTTGCTTTTTCTCCATACTCTCTAACTCCTTTTACAGACATTAAAACTTAATTTAAAACCTCTCTAAGGAGAAAGTCAATCACTTTTTTATTATCTCACTGATGAATTTGCAAAGAATAAAATAACAGTATTTGCTGTAAGTGAAAATGCTATAAAAGTACCCCTCCAAAATGAAGGACATCGTTCTCCTACTTAGATTTAACCCATTTTACAACATTTCAATCCAGCGGTCTCTTATAACGTCTTTATTTTCAT
Source organism: Tigheibacillus halophilus (assembly GCF_042683165.1). Lineage (NCBI taxonomy): Bacteria > Bacillati > Bacillota > Bacilli > Caryophanales > Bacillaceae > Tigheibacillus > Tigheibacillus halophilus. The sequence goes on along the minus strand of NZ_JBHUIZ010000018.1, from coordinate 216,786 downwards.
GAAAATAGTCTGATTCAGCAGATCCTGACAAGCGCAAAGACTGTTCAAACAGATGTTTGAACAGTCTATCCAAGCTGGATATCCATACACAGTCTCGCAAGTTAAAAATTCTACCGGTAATTGGTTAACTTACCGTAGGCTGCTCAACTGTCTTTTCAGTTTATTTGTGGTAAGGTCCATCATAATGTGTCTAAATGATCTTTTATTTAATTAAATACTTTTGGTTTATTCATTCACTTATTTTATCAATTAACTCTCTATATTGTGAATCTCCATATCCTAATGTTGGAAAAACCTCGAATAATCGCTTAAGCAATTCGAACGAAGGTAAATGTTTATTTTTTAAAATGTACTTTATGACCCTGTTGTTTTCTGTCTGCATTTCTAAAAATAAACCTATTGCTTGATACATCACTGGAGGTACTTCATTTGTTGGTTTCATAAGGTTGACCATTACTTCAACATAGACGGAATAATAACCGCTCAAAGCAATCTCCGTTTGGCTTACTTTAAATTCATCATCTCTAAAGCTATTTAAATAAACTTTACCTTTAAAGTGAGACTGTTCAAGATAGGCAAGTAACGTGAGAAGATTCATCTGACAAAACATATCTTCTCCAAACCATAAAACAATATAGTTATATTTTTTCAAGAACAGATTGTTTAAAGGCTCTATTACCTTGTTCCTGTAATTTTCTTCAGACTCACCATGCCCTGCCGCTCTTGTTTGAATAAACGCATGATCGAAAATAGTTGTCGTCACCGCATTTACGCACATTGCTTCATTGAATGGAGCATAATCAGAATCTCCCATGAGCCTTTTATTTTTAAATTCCTTATACATGACTTGACCGTTTAATATGTTCAGTACATCTTGATCAAATAGTTCTCTTTTCCTTCTTTTTAATTGTTCAACCTCAGTTTCTCTAGATATGTTCATTCTACAGCCATCCTCACCCTGGTGAATAATGAGCTTGGAAAATGATTGAACAGGCAATTGATTGAGTTGAAATTCTCTTGGACTAACACCAAAAATTGTTTTAAAAGCCCTGCTGTAGGCTTCCTGGGATGAATAATGGTAATCAAAAGCAATATCGATAATCTTCCGGTTATTTGCTAAATCTTCCGTAGATAAATACAGCTTCCTTTGAAGAATATAGCGTCTGATGCTAATACCTGTTACCTGATGAAATTTAAAAGAACAATAATAAGGGGAGTACCCCATATAACTAGCTAAATTCTCTAGAGAAAATTCAACTTTTAAATTTTCCTCGATCCAATCAATCATTAACTGTATATATTCATTCATTTGCCTCACTCCTGAATAAAATTATATATGACAACGACTTTATTCATTTGATAGTTGTTGTGCTGCAAAGACTATTTCATAAATATATTTCTATCTAAGTATAAACAAGACATTCTTAAAAAAATCCTATCCAAAAGCTATTGGTCTAGAATAGGCTTTTTCAGAAGAAAACCTCATTTACTTTATGGTAAAATCCGCCGTAACCGAAATGAGGTTATAATTATTTCTGAAATTTACGTTGACGTATGGTGTTAGTAATTCTCTTGTATTTGTTCAAGTTTAGAAAGTTGTATAAACTTAAACCCCAGGATTTTGGCAATTGGCAATGTAGTCTATAAAAAACACCCCAATTATGATTAATTGGGGGTGTTTGTAATCATCAAGTGTAACAACTTATTTATTTCAAGTATTCTTTGTAAATCGCTTTGTAATTGTCAATCATTTCTAAGTAGTTTTCAATTGATACGTATTCGTCTATTTGATGAGGTAAATATGAAACGCCAGGGCCATAAATGACAAGGTCGAATTCATTGTCAGCTTTAGTAAATGCAGCTGCATCTGTCGTTGGTGAAATACCGGTTACGGGCAATTCTTGATTTGAAACAGCTTGGATGGCTTTAATTAGTTCAGAATCAGATTTAGATTCTACAGGATAAATATCATAATCGACAATTAATTCCAGGTTAAATCCATCCCTTTTGTTCAATTCATCAACAATACCTTGTAACAATGCTTTAACTTGGCTGTTATCAAATTCAGGAATGGTACGAATATTACCTTGTAATGTGGTCATAGCAGGAATACTGTTCACTTGATCCCCGCCATTGATGATGGTAATAGAATGAGCAGTTTCACCTAATACGTCGTTTTTGTATTTATCCGTGACTGCTTGCATTTCTGCATTGGCGCGGGTCACAAATTCATTAATATTTGCAATGGCGTTAATACCTTCTTTAGGCATGGAACTGTGCGCGGATTTACCACGAGAAACAACTGTATAGTTCATGGAACCTTTGTGGGTGTAAATCAATGCTGAACCTGTTGGTTCACCAATAATCAATCCATCAAGATCGTCTGCATAACCTTCTTTAGTTAATTGTTCAGAACCTAATTCACCGACTTCTTCGCCAACAGTTCCCATGAATTTCAGTGTACCGTTGATGTCTGCGTTTTCTTCTTTCATTTCAATCATAGCGATTGCTAAGGCTACTAAACCAGATTTCATATCTGTTGAACCTCGCCCGTATAATTTGTCACCCTCGATTTCAGCTGAGAATGGCGGGAATTTCCATTCGCTTTCGTCACCAGCTGCCACAACATCTTCGTGTCCGCTGATCCCTAAAACTTTACCCTCACCTTTTTTGTAAGTGGCTATTAAGCTTTCACGGCCTTCACTATATTTTATTTTTTCAGATTCAATCTCATATTTTTGAAATAGATCTGCTAAGTAATCAGCTACCTCTGATTCATTATCGTTTACCGATTTTATTTTTATTACATCTTGCAAAACTCTAATGCGTTCCGCTTTATGCAATGTGTTAGTCCCCTTTCGCTTATAATAGTGGTTCACATTCAAAAGGCAATTTTACTATTTTCCATATATAGCATTTCTTTGTCTGATTAGATGGCAGGATATTGCTTTTTCACAACGGCGGATTATAGCAGTAATCAATATACAATTATACAATACCCTCCGAATGAAATAAGTATTCGAAAACGGAAAAAATTCATCTGCAACTTATGGTATTATTCATCACAAGCTACACCAAACTTTAGCCAATATATAAAAACGGACACTCTCCCAAAAAGTATCCGTTTATTAAAAGTACTGTATTGTACTTTCATACAGTCAGTAGTATTATTGGTTTGGTTTATTCCGTCCTAACCCCTCGCTGCTGTAATAAAAATAATGCAAGTCCGCATAAAATCAGCAGGATACCGATTCCCTGCTGAAGCGTAATGACTTCACCCAAAATAATATAAGCAAGCAGCACAGTACCCACTGTCTCTCCCAATATACTCATGGAAACAATCGAGGTGCTCAGCCATTTCAAAAGCCAATTAAACACGGTCTGCCCCAATATCGTTGCCACAAATGCCAGCCCGATAAAATATAGCCACGTTTTTTCGGAATAAGCGAAAAAGGGTTGTTGCTGTCCTGCTGCGAATATGGCTAGAAATAAAGCACTGCTGGCATAACCTATGATGGAATAAGGAACAAGTGACAGTTTTTTGCGGACATGCTGACCAATGAAAAAGTAAGCTGTAATCAATCCGGCAGCAACAAAAGCCAGTATGTCGCCAAATAACGCTTCCCCGCTGATTTGCAAATCCTGCCAACCGATGACGACACTGCCCAGGATCGCAATGATGCATCCTAACACCGCTCCTTTGGTGAAGTGTTCTTTAAATAAAAAATAGCCGCCTGCCATAGAAAATAGCGGCTGCAGTGTAACGATCACGGTTGAACTGGCCACCGAAGTATAATCTAACGAGGCGAACCACAACCCGTAATGCGCGGCGAGGAATACGCCGGATAATAAGCCAAACTCCCACTGTTTACTTGTTAACGCGCCTAATTCTTTCCGGTTATTCTTATTTCCCATTAAAAACGGCAACAGAATGAGTGCCGAAAAAAACATTCTATAAAAGGCAGTGATTGTTGCCGGAGCATCTGCTAATTTCACAAAAATAGCCGATGTCGACAGTGCAAATACACCCAAAAATAAAAAAATATAAGAATACGCTGGTGATTTCAATCTAAGGTCCTCCTGCTGCAAATAAACTCTGTCAAAAATTAGTATACTATATGATGCTTAATCATGTATACACCAGCTGCCAAAAACAGATGTCGTTTGCATTTTTCCTTCTTTGCAATTGCAAGAAACTATAAACAACACTCGGTATAGCGCCGAATCCATGATCGCAAGGATTATGCTAGCGTGCCCGCCTAAATGAAGATGTTATCCAATTGGCTTGTCCCAGTTTTTTGAGTCCCCGTATCTTTCTCTATAAGTCTGAAAAGCACACAGATGTGTCTCCTTCGCTTGTAATTGTGCGGCTTCTTTCACATCTGGAAACCCCTCCGCCTCCACATAATCGGCAAGAACATCAATAACATCATCAAGCAGCTTAGCCCTAAAATAAACCGACATTCTTTCTACCATTTCTTTGTCCAGTACCAACGCCATTTTGTTTTTCCAAGCTGGCCACTCCTCTGAACGATAAAACGGCCAAAGTAATACAGTATAATCCATTGCTGCATCTCCTGCTGCTGTCAAATCATCCCAGTCAATAATCCAAAAATGATTCTGATTATTCACCAGGATGTTTTGCCAATTCAGATCATTATGTACCACATCGGCCGCCTGCCTTTGAAAACAATGCAGCTGGCTAACCATTTGTTTCAAAGCTTGCAATTCAGAATAAAACCAATCTAGTGATTCATCGGAAACAAAATCAAGCAAATTCCTTCCTGAACGGATGATCAGTAAATCCTCTTCAAATCGGGAGATATATTCCGCAACAAAAGCCTCGGAAAGGGTAGTTTTCTCTTTCATACCAAGTACCTTTTTGATATATGTATCGCTGTGGATTCGTTTCAGTGACTTGAACACCTCTTGAACAACCGGCAATGGCTCGGCGACGTCTTCTAACGGCTTACCATTGATATATTCAAAAACGAGGCCATATCTAAAACCAGGCAAAACCTCTTCTGCCACTTCATGTATCAGCCTTGGTGAATGATGATTTTTCGATAAATACTCGTTAAGGCTTGCCCATTGTTTAAGATGAGGGGCTCTTCGATCATCTGCAAATTTCACATGCAGACTTGTTTCACCATCAGATAATCGAAAAGATTGATTGACAAAGCCTCCTGGGTTATGGATATATATCGCCTTTATGTTCGTTTTGTGTAATCCCAATATTTGTGAGTACTTTTTAGCCCATCCAGTAACTTGTGCTTCAGCTAATTTCAGATCCATTATGAAGCCCCCCTTTAATACCCAGTGGAAATGTATTCCATCATTGCTTTTCAAATATCTGCTCTGTGCTCTAGTAAAGCTCTCTAGCTAGGAGCCCCAGTTGCTTTCTTGAAATATCAAACAAGCCTGTTCTTAACTATGTAATTCTTTCATAAACGGGCAGGATATAAGAATGCTCAAAAGGTCGATGGATGAAGCCCTGATACCCCATATCCAGCTGTTGAATAAGTAATTCAATCCAATTGCGTGGAGCGGTAAACACCTTGTAGCAAAAGTTAAATCTGCATTCGACCATCAAACTATCGTAGCTGAAGAAAGCTTTTTACAGCTTTTAAGTAAGCTGGTACATTCGTTTCATGAACATGGTGACCAGCACCTTCGATGGTCACTAACTTACAATCTGGTATAAGTTCAGCAACCTCATATAACTTATTTTGAGGGACATGGCTATTGTTACCGCCGCCTATAATTAGCGTTGGTGCGATGATATCTTTCAATCTGTCCCACCATTGGGGATTCGGTTCATTAAGCTGCTGCAGAATAGATGGTATAACTTGCCAGTCAAATGGCACCGGTTCAGATGGTTCAGATGGAATGTCAATTTGTTTATCCGGAAAAGGTGGAGGGGTATCTTCAACAATTAATCGATCAATCATGGACGGATATTTTTCGGAAAAGAGGTAGGATACTGTCCCTCCCATAGAATGACCAATTAGCGTAAATTGTTTTAAATCCAAGGTATTCGCAAAAAGTAGTAAATCATCGCACATTAGCTCAAAGGAGTATACACCAGTTTTTTCACTTCCGCCATGACCTCGTTGGTCTAAAGCCAATATTCGATATTCTTCGCCTAATTCAGCAGCAATCTGCTTCCAAGATTCTGCACTTTTTCCCAAAGCGTGAAGTGCTATTATCGGCGGAGCAGAACGTTCTCCATACTCCAAATACTGAAAAGTGTTCCCGTTTAACAACATTTGCTTTATCATGCCCAATCAGCTCCTATTTTTTGTCATAAAAATACCTGATGCTGCAATTACATAACGCAAACTTAACACACATCTGTTAAAGCAAGGATGACTTCCCCCATGGTCGCTTCTCCAACAAAAAGCACAGCGGAATATAATCTCGTTTTGCATTTCACGTGCCTACACCTAGTTATATTTCAACTTTTGTATAAATAATACTTTTTCCACCCAACTGCAGTTCTTTAATACTGAGTATCAATCCTTTCTGAAGATATCCCTCTCTCCTGGCAATCAATATGCTAAACTGGTCTGACCGTTATTTCATTTACATTTAGATAATCTGGCTGTGTCACGGCACAATACTGCCCGGGCAATATCAGCTAGTTCAAGTTTTTTCCGGTCACTTTCGAATGGACTGCGTGAGCTTAATGGGGGTTCCACCATACCTGGCAAGATATTGGATACACGAACGCCTGTCTTAGCAAGTTCTTTTTCCAGCCCGGTTGAAATTGCGCGTACGGCAAACTTCGTTGCGCAATATACTGTAAGTCTTTCCGTGACTTCAAATCCTGAATCAGAAGCGATATTGACAATATGCCCTGCTAGAGCCTATTTTCCCAGCATTATTAACATAAATATCGACACTTCCAAAAGCTTGTATCGTGTGCTTTGCCAAAAAATTGGCATCGTTTTGCTTCGTCATGTCTGCTTGAACACATAACGTTTTTGTATCCAAGCACTACATTGGCACCTGCTGCAACAAGTTGTTTTGCTATTGCCGTTCCAATACCACTGCTTGCACCAGTGACGGTAGCTGTTTTTTTTCCAAGCAATGGTTCAGACTTACCCTAACCTTCAACAATATAATTTAGCGTTTTGCCATCAGATCAATCAATTCACAGCTTCGTTACCCAGATTCGATAAAGATAAGTATTGACGTTGGATTTAATTATTTCCGTAAAATTTTCTCCATCGCTTTTCCCTTGGCCAACTCATCAATCAACTTATCCAAATAGCGAATTTCCCGCATTGTCGGTTCTTCGATATTTTCCACTCGGACGCCGCAAACTACACCCTTAATCAATTCCCGTGAAGGGTTCAATTGAGGAGCTTCCGCAAAAAAGGTTTCAAAATCCGTCTCTTTTGCCAATTGTCCTTCTAACTCCTGCTGACGATACCCTGTAAGCCAACAGATAATTTCATCTACTTCTGATTTTGTGCGTCCTTTTTTCTCCGCTTTCGAAATATAATGGGGATAAACTCTTGTAATGCTCATCGTGTAAATCCGGTGTTTTGTCATGATCCATCCTCCATTGATTAATTCATTTGATTCAATTAAGTCTACCAACAATATTACTACTGAAATATTGATCAGAGCAACACAATGCATTTTTAATAGACCGGAAAAAGCAATGCGGAAGCCAAAAACAGGATTGAAACATTGTAATGTTTATTTATTTCTTAGCTATTATAATGCGGCAGACCTTATAACTTCACCAAATTTATCTTATATCCCCATCTACCTTTGGAATTTGTCTGAATCCAAATTCAGCGCGATCAATCTTTCTGTCCTTATTTCTCTCAAAATGTATGGTAGCATCCATTTCTCTCATGGTAAATAAGAACCTGTCATTCCCTATTGGCTTAAGCGCTGTTTCAGGAAATCCGGCTGTTTCAAAAAGCAGCCTCCCATTTTCTACATAGAAATCAATTTTCATACCTTCGCCGGATATGAAAGTTCCTGCATATTCCAGTAAACTTTCATACGTTAAATCAACTACCTCAGCATCAAAGTGGGAAGAATCGATAGGTTTGTCCACGTATCTGGAGAACGCACCAAAAAGTAGTTTAGAAGATGGGGCACCCGCTAGATTGGCAAGTGATATTCCAGTCAAACCGAGCTCAGGAAGAATATTCATTTGAGCTGTTACCCCTTTAATATCACCGCCATGATGAATGAGCTTGTATCCAAAGAAATCCGGCATGATCATGAAGCCATAACCATAATAGGTCCCGAGTTCACATTGGATGTATGGTGTCGTCATCGCCCTAACACTCTCAGCCGACAGAATCCGTACACCGCCAACCTTTCCTTCATTTCGAATAATTTCCGTAAATTTTAGTATATCATTCACGGTTGACTTTAAAAATCCTGCTGCATGCATTGCTGGCGCATCCCAATGATTATTGGATCTGCATATCATTTCTTCCTCATTTTTCTTTCGTCTGTCATATAAGACAGCTATATCTTCATACCCTTCCAGTTCCCCAATTTGAAAACCACTGTTATGCATACCAGCAGGCTCTAAAATATTATCCTTAACAAATTGCTCATACCGTTTACCGCTTACGCGTTCGACGATGGCACCTAATAGAGCATAGGCATCATTTGAATAACTGAACACGGCCCCCGGTGACCCAAGCGGTGTGAATGCTGTGTTTGCAATAGCATCCATTAATTCCGAATATGTATCAATAGCCTGGACTGCATTCAAGGGATTCTCTTGTGGTTGGCCATCTTCGAAAATTGGATCCTTTTCCATACTTTTCTTCAATGCGCCCATTAAAGTCGCTAATGGCGGCAAGCCCGATGTGTGTGTCAAAAAATGATGGATTGTCGTTTGTTTTGTTTGCTTTTCATCCGACATCTGCCATTCGGGCAAATATTTGGTTACAGGTTCAGTTACAGACAGTTTTCCTTTCTCTTGTAATTGAAGAATGGCAATGGCTGTAAATGCCTTCGTTATGGAACCCACGCCAAAAACGGTATCTGCTGATAACGGCAGCTTTGCCTCCATATCACGAAATCCAACCCCTCTTTCATAATGCAATTCACCATCTTTTGCTAATCCAATCGCAAAACCAGGTACGCTGTATCTTTTCAACATCTCGTCGCAATATCGTTCGAAATCATGATTTTTTGTTTCTTGTTTCATGCGTTAACCCTTCCCCCTCATTTTTATTGTCTCAGATTCATTTTCACCCTTTTAGATTACAATCACATCGACCATTGGAATGAAACTTTCTACGACTTCTGACGGAGCTTTTCCAATTCTACTCAAGTGATTTCACCAGACTTCCGGTTATCAAATATTGCACCGTATAAATAAAAAATGTTCGTAAAACAGTATTCATACCAGCTTCAATCACAACACCGCTTTATCTAACAAACCTTTTTATAAAAAATAAGAGTTGTGTTGTTATTAATTTTTTTACTAATTCCTGTCTGTTTGTAACCCATTTTTTCGTACAAATAACAATTTCTATCCTCTTCCAGGATTGTAGCTAATTCCCAACTAGCCGCTTGGGGAAACATTTCTTCAGTTAAAATAATTGCCTGCTGAGCTATCCCTCTGCCTTGGTAAGCAGGTAAAATAAACATGGGACTAATCCAAAACTGCTTATCTTTCTTCCAAAAAACACAAATAGCACCGACCAGTTTGTTATCAACTAATATCTTATAAAAGCTTCCATCGGATCTATTTATTCTCTTTATTACCCTGTCGATAGTTTCATTTGCTGGATTCGTTTCATAGTCTTTATATTTCTCCAACATTGGGCTAAAGGCCTTTATTTGAATCTCCAGAACAGAATGTGCATCACTTTCGATTGCTTTAACTAAACTGACTCCCATAACCTCGCCTACTCAATTGATTTATATTGTTACAGTGCCTCATGAAAATAAGAAACACCATTTTATACAATAATTAGTCTCTCCCTTGTTGAGTGCAATGCAAATTAGATCTCTACGATTCCAAAATTACAATAATTCAATTTGCACTATACCACTATGTCGATTAAATTATTGGCGCCAGTTGCACTATACATCACCCATTAAATCTTCCCATCAATGGTGCTATAGTATTCACCATCGGAAAGAACCTTGTCATTTTTTAAAACCCCTTCGGTTTTAAAGCCAAAATTCTCATAGAGACTTATCGCTTTCTTATTTGTTTCAAGAACATTTAAAGTTATTTTTTAATTCCGTTTGTATCAGCCCAAGCAGTTGATTCTTTTAAAAGGTTTTTACCAATGCCGTAGTCCCAATAATCTTTTAAGACACAAACTCCGAACTCTACCTTGTGTGCAAATCTTATTAAAGTATTTCCTTCACATCTTGAAAATCCGACAATCTTATCATGAATCTCAGCAACTAAAAAAAGGTTCTTCTTATTTTCTATATCGGATTTGATTAGTTCTTCAAAACCTTGAACATCTATAAACGCTTCACCTTTTTCTCTATCAAGGTTTTCAGTCTCTCCATCGATTTACAATCTGATTTGAGACAAATCCTTTGCGTCTTTATTTACGGCAGACCTAATTACATAGGTCATTTCGTTAACGTTAAATTCTCGCTGACTAATTTTCATTCCGTGTCCCCACCCTTAATTCGGGGTTAATTTAATTAAAAACTTGCTGATTCTAAAGAATTTTAACTATTGTTGCTTGGAGAAAATATTCAATACTCATATTCTAGTTCTGAAACGCTTTTATTATGCCAAAGCATTCGATGGCAGCAAAATTATTTATTAGCTATAGCTTCAAAGGTAATTGTCTGAGTTGAATTTGTAGGATAATTTCCGAGATTATAATCTGCGGAGATAATTATGTCTTCAAAACCGATCTGTTCAAGGATCGTTTTAAACTCTTCAACCCCATACCAACGGAGTGGAAATCGTTCTAGCTCTGTTTCTGTTAACTGCCCATTATTCCATTTTTCATATCGATTATGAGATATTGTATATTGTCGGATAAAATCAACTTCTACTATTTTGCTTTCTAAAGTGATAATTCCATCATTGTGAGATTTCCAAGTTCTCGTCGATACATTACCAACAGTTAGATCAGTTTGCAAAAAGATGTCTAAGATAAGCTTGCCGCCATCTGAAAGATGGTTATAGAAATTCTTCAAGGCGCTAAGAGAATCTTCTCTTTTATGCAGCAGTAAAAATGTTCCAGTCGGTACAATAATCGCATCATACTCAGTGTCCAAGGAAAAGGACTCCATTTTCCCTTTAAACAATTTTGGATGCAACCCTCTATTTTCACAGTTATTACGGCAAATTTTTAACATTTCTTCGGATATATCAAAACCATCAACTTTCAATCCTTTTTCTAGTAATGGAATAAGAACCCGACCAGTACCTGTCCCGGGCTCGAGAACATTCCCCCCACAAGAAGCCAATCTGCTGCTGTAGAACTCTACATCTCCAAATGAAAGGCCGATATATTTGTCTATATCATACACCTCTGAAGAAAGCTTGTTATAATAACCCAGCATGTACTTTTCTCCCTCCTTTCTATCTTCAGGCACAGTGATTATTTTAACAACTGCGCCCAATAGTTGAGCTATTTGTTTTTCGTTGTAACTAATTTTTCAAAGAAATGGTTAAAGTTACTAATAATTAGATCTTAAAAAAATAGAATTGAAGTCCTGCAAATTCCATTTCTTGATCCGCATGCACATAAAAATGATAAAAGTACATACATTTGTTTTGTTTTACTGAACTCATCAACCCTTGTTCTCCTTTGATTTATTCAGTTAGTTGACCTATTAACAAATAATGCTGTTAAGCAATCTCGTGTGAATACAGTTTACAGTTATTCTTGCAGCAGTGGACTTAAGTTCCATATTTCTGAATATAAATTAGGATTGGAGGGGCTCTCCTCCTCACCGCCCTTTTCGTCATACACATTACGATAATCGCGCCCTATAGTCGAATAATTAAAATTCTAATAAAGCGCTTTAAAAGTTGCGTTTCCCTGGCCAAGCTCCTTGCATTTTACTTAGGAATACAATTTGCCCAATATGATATGCGTCGTGCAACCCTAAACTCTTCAGTTCAAGCACTAATGAATTATCTTCTCCCGGTATCTCTCTATACAAGTCTTCATAGTCTGATTTTGCTAGTATTTTCCCAAGTTCACGATGAACAGAGAAGTATTCCTGTTTTGTTTTCTTCCAATTTTGACCACCATCATCAGAAATGAAATTTATAGCTAATACTACTGAGGTTATTGCTACTAATATATGGATCAGGACTACATAACGGATTTTTACTAGACAAGATAAAAAGCCAACTATCAAAACAAATAATATGGAAGCTAAAAACAGGAAGGGAGCTTCCTTATGCTTGATGAACTGCCCGTACTCATAAAAGTGAAATAAGTACGGTGCTGGTATGAGTGTGAGAATAACCCATAAAATTCTCAAGTACGATTTAGCCAACTATCTTCCCCCTTATTTTGTAAAATAGTCCTTTTGTTCAACAATCTGGTCCAGTATAAGCACATTTTCTATTCAACAAACACATCCGTTTGAAGAACTATTACCTATTATTCTAATGATTTAACCATTGTATAATAACTGCTTCCAGGTGGATAACCTTTAACCTCTCCAACAACCTCATAACCTTTTAATGCATAGAACGACCGAGCTTGAAATTCAAATGTTGTCACTATCGCCTTTGTTGCACCCATTTCTTCTGCTAATTCCTCTGTCTTACGAATTAATGAGCTACCCAATCCTTTACCACGAAAATCTTCACTTAACCAAAACCAAGTAATTTCAACCCAATCCCAATAGACTTCAGCAGTTATTCCACCGACCCATTGTTCATTGCCATCTGATACAATAATGTTTATGGGCTGGACAGAGCCCTGTTTCCTTGCCTCTCGATGATGAACCGAGTGTTGGTTATTATAATCTCTCACTTCATTTTTTAAGAAAGTGAAAATTTCATCGTTTTTTTCTAAAAACACTTTAAATTTTTGTTCCATCTATTGATCGCATCCTTGTAAATAATCTTACTTTTTTAACTGGCCCTTATCTTTAACATGCGCCGATTCAATTCAGAATGCTATTGTAAAGAATAAAAAAGCGTTATTCAGTTCCCCTGCCATCAAACTTTCTTGATACATAAAAACACATGAAACCTATCACAAAAGAAAAAAGAAAAGGGATAATTGTAATGGACGGCATGATAATCGTCCAAAAAAGCAAATACGTAGTTATTGCAAAAACAAACCAACCCAGCACAAGTAAAAAACTTGATAAAAATTCTTTAAATGCCCCCATGTTTATTGACCTCTCCTAATAAAAAATTCTCCTGGATCACAATCCCTATGGAATGTGTCATCACTCAACGCAGGCAGCCTAATCCTCAAATAATCCCCTTCTAATCAAATTTGCAGTCACCGGTTCCTTTCCCAATTCACGCGACCATACTGATAACGGACCAATGTGGTGTATTTCGTGGGCAATGACATGCAGCATAATCTCTCCATATTTATAACGAATCGCCTTTCCACTGGAATCATTTTCTGAATGTATCCGGGATTCCATTTCGTTTGTCCAGGAATGATAAAAGGTTCCACTTCCTTATGACAATGTCTTCAAAATTCCTTCACCCTTTGCAAGCTTAAGAAGGACTCGAAAGGCGGCTCCTCAGGCTCTGGTTCCCCTTTTTTTAGTCCTAAAATCCAGCTGTATTCAACATCTGCAATGTGAAACAATCTGTAGAGAATGCTGCCAACTCTTTCCACTCGCATCTTCAATAATTCTTCTTCAGAAACATCTTCGCACCATCTGAACCAATCATCACGAACTTGCCAGTTATATTGGAACAGTTTTAACATCCCGGAATCCTCCATTCAGATAGTCCTATCAAAAGAAGATTTTTTTACAACAAATTGTGCAGCATAGAATCTTATTCTGCCATTTAGTCCAGTTGAAATAAGATTCTTTCATAACTCCATTCTGATCATGTTACATATTCGTATTCTCACGATATTTACCGGGATTGCTTAACTATTCTTATGTGCCTCGTACTGCTTATATAAATCATGGAGTGCGGACACGAGTGCGTTGCCTGCTTTTCCCAAATAGTGCTCCCGCAATTTCTTTTCCGGTTCACTAATACCGTCTTGCAAACTATGCCCGCGCAAAAGCTGCTGAACGAATTCTCTGCCGTGGATTGTTGCCAATGTACACCCAGCATTGACAATGACACCATATTTTTTATCTATTTCTGCGGTAATCGTCAATGTATCATATATGCTTTTTGCCGCCATCCCAGAAGGAAGCCTGGCATGTCCAGCGATAAATACGGTTTTCATAAGCCACTCCCCCCTCAGTCACGTGTATAGCCAAGTTTTTTCGATATCATGATTGCTGTCCGTTGCGTTTCCCTTTTGATGAATTCCAAATTTTTCCCAATGAAATGACTGGATAAGCCGCTGACTGTCAAGGAAGCGACAACATGATTTCTAAAATCATAGATTGGATAAGAAATCCCGGTAGTATCTTCATCCTGTTCACCAATGCTATAGGCATACCCGGTGTCGCGAATTTTCTGCAGCTGATCAAAAAGCTCATCTTCCTTTAGAAAGGATTTCTGGCCCTGGCCAGCAGACATTAAATGACGCATGATCTCTATCTGCTTTTCTGCAGACATGAAAGCAAATAACAGCTTGGGGCCAGATCCGATATGAAGTGGGGAACTTTTGCCGACTTTCGTAAACAATCTTAGTGCTTGGTTGCTATCCACTTTTTCAATGTAAGTCGCCTGGTTTTGATTGGCAATGACAAGATGAACAGCTTCATTGATCTTCATTGCCAGCTGTTGCATAAACGGAAAAGCTACCGTCCGTACCTCCAGCTGGTCAGAAACCAGCCTTCCAAGTTCAAGGAGCTTCAAGCCTAGCCTGTAGTTTCCTGTATCTCCTACTTTATGTATATAGTCCAGCGATTCCAGCGCAGTTAACAGCCGATAAACGGTGGGCTTGGGCATGTTTGCCTGATCAGCAATATCCCGCAATGCCAATTCTGGCGTTTCCGCTGTAAACAAGTCCAATAATTTCAATGCTTTAATCACACTCTGGTTCATGTTAAATCCCCTATTTTCATTTTTCTGCAAAGTCTATTCCTTTATTCTGCCATGAAAAGCCCCTGCATGTACAGGGGCTTTTCATGTTTCGGTGTATTTTTGAAAAAATTCTATGCTTTTACATCCGAATATGTGTCTTTTCCACATGCTCCGTTTCTATGATATTCACTCCACGTTTTGCCATCTCTTTCATGTATAAATCACCTGGTACGATCTGCTCTGGCGGGTAGACACCTTTTTGCTGAATATGACCGGCGCCGATCATTTGTGCTACAACAGATATCGTATTGGCAGTGGCTCTTGCCATGGCCGTTACGTTATTCTTTCGATCTTTATAGGTTGTCATCTCATATTCATATGCAGCTTGTTCTCCGTTTTTTATTCCGGCGACAATTACACGGAGCAATACGGCATCATCTTTTTCTCCGAGTTCGACAATCGGGTCAAGCACCTTCAGCAACACTTCACGCGGGTTGATTTTCTCTCCTCGCAGTTCCACCTCATAATCAGTTCTTGTCAAATTCAGATCGACGAGCAGTTTGAACTTTTCCGCATGGCCTCTGTAACGGATCGTCTTGTACTCGAGTGTTTCCAAATCCGGGTAAGAAAAGGAAAGTGTCGATGTTCCTCCGGAAGTGTGGAAAGCTTCTAAGGGACCGAATCGCTCAAAATAAACCTGCTCTATTTCAGACAATGAAGGCACTTCAACTTTATTCCCATTGCGAATGATCAACGAAGGATCCGTATAGTGGTCAAGCAGGCCTTCCATTGAAAAAACGTGATTATACTCGAAAGGCGGTTCAGGTTTAACTGGGATGCCGCCAACATACAGTTTGATAGATTCCGTTTTATCCAGCTTGCTCACGCCGTGCCCGGATAAAATATTGATCATTCCTGGTGCAACACCAAGATCCGGAATAACAGTCACACCTGCAGTTTCCGCTTCTTTTTTCAGATCCAGTACTTTGTCAGTGATATGACCAATATGCCCCCCAAGATCGACAGAGTTTACACCAACTTTTATAGCAGTCTTGGCAACAATTTCGTTAAACGAATAGAAAAGCGCATTGATGATGACATCGAATTGTTGCATATAATTTGCTAAATCTTCCTCATCGGCGGCATTGACCTGATAGGCTTTCAGCTTTGGGGAATGTAACTGATCACAAACCTGCCTGGCCCTTTCCAAGTCGATGTCTGCAAGACCGACAGCTGTCACCCCCTCATTTTGGGTCAAGTCCCTCGCTGCTTCTTTTCCCATGAGTCCTGATCCTAATACACCTATTTTCAAAACGATCACTCCCTTGTTTCGATTCATTGGATCTGCAATAGCTTTTTGTTGCGGGCTCTGTTCACCGGTTAAAAGCGGTCGTCCTCTCTACTGCATCAAAGCAGGCGCCCGGCAGCACCAATGTGCCGGGCGAATCTCTTCAGTACTTCTGCCAGTTATTCTACGTCTATTTGGGCCCGTTGCAGTTTGCCACTGTAATCGACGTAAACTGCTTTCCATTCCGTAAAAACATCCAAGGCTTGCACGCCGGAATCACGATGCCCGTTTCCGGTCCCTTTCGTGCCGCCGAATGGCAGATGGATTTCAGCTCCAGTTGTTCCCGCATTCACGTACACGATACCGGTATCCAAATCTCGCTGCGCTTGAAATACCCGATTGACATCCTTCGTGAAAATAGAGCTGGATAATCCGTACGAAACGCTGTTGTTGGCTTCTATCGCTTCTTCAAAACTATCCACAGGAATGAGCGAAACAACCGGGCCAAAGATTTCTTCCTGGCCTATGCGCATGTCTGCTTTAACATTTGTGAATAATGTCGGAGCAAAATAATGGCCGGATTTGTATTTGCCATCTTTCAGTTCATAGCCGCCGGCAAGCAGTTTAGCTCCCTCTTCATTGCCGATGCTAATATATTTTTTTATTTTATCAATGCCTGCTTGATTGATGATCGGACCGACCTTAATAGATTCATCCAATCCATTGCCAATGGTCAATGTCTCCATGGCAGACAGCAGACGTTCCTCCACCGCTGTTTTCACATCTTTGTGGACAATAACTCTGCTGCAGGCTGTACAACGTTGCCCGCTTGTACCGAAAGCACTCCATAAGATGCCTTCCACAGCCAAGTCCAAGTCAGCATCATCCATTACGATCACTGCGTTTTTTCCACCCATTTCCATGGACAGCTTTTTCAGCTGCTTCCCACATTCCGCAGCGATATCGCGCCCTGTATCATTAGATCCCGTAAAGGAAATGACTCGGATGTCATCATGGTGTACCATGCTGTCTCCTACAGTAGATCCTTTACCGAACACAACGTTCAAAACACCTTTAGGCAGCCCCGCTTCTTCACAAATCTTTGCAAGTTCATAAGCCATGATTGGTGTCTCAGTCGCTGGTTTCCAGACAACGGCATTCCCAGCAACAATGGCAGGAAAAGATTTCCACGTAGCAATAGCGATTGGAAAGTTCCATGGTGTGATAATGCCAACCACACCGATTGGTGCCCGTACGCTCATAGCAAATTTATTTTTAAGTTCTGACGGTGTCGTCTGTCCGAACATCCTTCTGCCTTCACCTGCCATGTAAAATGCCATATCGATGCCTTCCTGCACTTCTCCCCTGCCTTCTTCAATCACTTTACCGTTTTCCATTGTCAACAGCTGTGCAAGATGCTCCTTACGCTCTTTCATCAGACTTCCTATTTTGAAAAGGACTTCTGCACGTTGCGGAGCGGGAACAAGCGACCATTCTTTTTGTGCTTTTTTTGCTGCAGCCACAGCCCGATCCACATCCTCAGCTGTAGACAGAGGCACCTCCACGATGCTTTCTCCTGTCGCCGGGTTGATCACCGGCACAGATTCCACTTTTTCTTTCTCCCAAACACCGTCGATAAAGTTTGCTAGTTTTTTTGTATCAATTACTGCTTCTGTCACATTCAAAACCTCCCATTTTCATAGACAAATAGTATCCTATGTCTGGTTACTAAAAAATATGTGTGTAGGACTGCAAACCATTCACTTCTTTTTACTCCTGATATCTGCAATAGTTGCGGAAACAGATATCTGTTCCGGATTTGTCATCACTTCAATGACGGTACAACAATCGGAATGAAGCGCTTCATCAAACGCCTCGGAAAAATCTTTCCTGGTTGTAACAAGGCAGCCTTTTGCTCCCATACTTTCAGCAAGCTGGACAAAAGACACTCTCCCCAAGTCTGTTGCGATGGTTCTTTCTGGGTAATGCATTTCCTGATGCATGCGGATAGTTCCGTACATTTGGTTATTGAACACGATCGCGATGATATGAATTTGGTGCCGGACTGCTGTTTCCAGCTCGGATACCGTCATCATGAATCCGCCATCACCGGATAAAGAAACAACTGTCTTATGCGGGAATGCCAGCTTTGCGCCAAGGGCAGCCGGCATTCCATAACCCATTGCCCCCGAAGTCGGTCCAACATAACTATGTGTTGTTCTAAATGGATAATAACGATGCATCCAGCCTGCAAAATTACCGGCATCATTTGTAAGCAATGCATTTTTCGGCAATTTTTCGGCTAGCTCCGCGATGACAAATTTATTCAGCACATCATTTTTCGAAACCTGCAACACACAGGTCTGTTTATATGAATCATGTGTCGCAGCCGCCCAATCCCCCCATGTGACCGAGATGTCCATTTGCAGCAGCTTAAGCAGCGCTTCTTTCATATCAGCGACTATACCGACATCTGGGGCGTAGACCTTTCCGAGTGTATTTGCATCAATATCTATATGGATCATTTTCTGGCTAGCTTCAATCAGGCCATAATCCTGTGTGGTCACTTCGGATAACCGGCTTCCGAGAACGAGGATCAGGTCTGCTTCCTTTACAGTTTGCCTAATGGTCGGACTCAGTCCCAGCCCGAGATGTCCCGCATACATTTCATGCTTGCTGTCAATTACATCGTGCCGGCGGAAAGCAGCCAGTACCGGCAGCTTGCATCGCGTGGAAAATTTGGCCAGCAATTCTTCCGCTCCAGCCGCCTTCACTCCGCCGCCAGCAATAATGACAGGTTGCCTGGCTCCGTTCAGCATCGCCGCAGTTTTTTCGATTTCTTCTTCTGATGGTGCTGGTTTTGGCTTTTCAGCTACAGGCCCAATCCGCATTTCTGCAACTTCCGGCAGCACATCTTCCGGTAATGAAATGACCACGGGGCCGGGCCGTCCAGATTTAGCTATGCGAAATGCTCGCTGAACCAGCTCAGGAATCCGATCCGCATCCTTGATTTCTACCGTCCATTTGCTGATCGGCTGGAAATAATGAACCAAATCGACTTCCTGAAATCCTTCCCTTCCAGAAAATTTGCTGTGCACCTGTCCGAGCAGCACCACCACTGGAGTTGAATCCTGCATCGCTGTATGGACGCCAATAGCTAAA
Organism: Tigheibacillus halophilus; assembly: GCF_042683165.1. NCBI lineage: Bacteria > Bacillati > Bacillota > Bacilli > Caryophanales > Bacillaceae > Tigheibacillus > Tigheibacillus halophilus. The sequence goes on along the minus strand of NZ_JBHUIZ010000018.1, from coordinate 197,209 downwards.
TTGGAAGCGCCGACTCCCCTGGTCGCCATGACAACACCCGGCTTCAAGGTGGATTTCGCATAGCTTTCAGCCATGAATGCTGCCCCGCCTTCATGTCTGGCTGTAATGACCTCCATACTGTCCTCATCATGTAAAGCATCCAGCACAGGTAAATAACTTTCTCCTGGAACGCAAAATACCTTGGTGATATTTTCTTGTTTCATACAAGCAACGATAGCCTGAGCCCCTGTCATCTTTACAGCTTGCTTTGCGGAAACTGCCGTATTCACGTTTTATTGCCCCCTTTTAAATCAAGCTGCATTAGGCGCTCCAGCACCTCATCCAGCCTTTCAGACGAAACCGTCAAAGCGATACGTGCATACCCCTCGCCTGCACTGCCAAAGGCAGTTCCCGGTGTGATGATGATGCCTGCCTCTTCCAGCAGCTTCTCAGCAAATGCTGAAGATGTGTATGCAGCCGGAACGCGTATCCACAGAAATATCGTCCCTTTTGGTTTATTCGCCCGGATGCCAAGCTTGTGCAGTCCAGCATGCATTTTTTCCATCCGGGTCCGAAATATTTCCGCATGTTCCCGAGTCGCCGATAGATCACTGCGAAGTGCTTTTGCTGCTGCCAGCTGCACTGGCAGGAATTGTGATGAATCCACATTGCTTTTCAATGTCGCAAGTGATCTGACCGCCTTTTTATTCCCTACTGCAAAACCAATCCGCCATCCAGTCATGTTGAAACTTTTTGATAAAGAACCGAATTCAATCGCCCATTCCTTGGCACCAGGGACTTGAAGTATACTCGGGGCAGTATAGTCCCCAAAAGTTATCAAGTCATAAGCCATATCATTTATCAACAAAAGCTCGTTCTCTTTCGCAAATGCAATCGCTTTCATAAAAGTGTTTAATTCTACTGTTGCAGCGGTAGGATTTGCAGGATAATTGAGCAGCATAGCTTTCGCAGCATCTTTTACACTTTTACTCACTTTAGAGAACGCCGGTGCATAGTTATCGTCGGCATCCAGTGGTAAGTCAGCTGCTTTTGCTCCGACCAGATGAATTGCGGACCGGTAAACCGGATAGCCGGGATTCGGCGTAATCACTGTTTCCCCCGGATTGACAACCGCCTGCAGAAGGTGTGCAATTCCTTCTTTCGAGCCGATTAGCGTCAGCACTTCAGTGTCTGGATCCAAAGATACACCATAATGCCGCTGATAGAATAAAGCGACTGCTTCTCTGAATTCCTTGCAGCCTTGATAACTGGAATAACGGTGGTTAAGTGGAGCACGGGCAGCTGATGCCAATTCTTCCACAATGAAAGACGGCGTTGGTAAATCAGGTGCCCCGATTCCCAAATCAATCACATCAACACCTTGTTCCTGCAAAGCCCGCTTCTTTTTTTCAAGCTCAGCGAACAAGTACGGCGGTAAATTTTTCACGCTCTCTGAAACAAACTGCATTCCCATCCCTCTGTTTCATTTAATGAAATGATGTTTCATTAACCAATTAATATTATAAATCAACATTTTTAAATTTTCAAATGTTTTTAGAAAAATGATGTTTTTTCTTTCACTTTGATTGTGCAACTTTTTCTTCTGCCCCAATAGCTGAAGAAAGAGGTTTATTCAAACTAAAATACAATATGGCCAATCCGGCAATGACAATTGCCAAACCGATCCACACATTATTGCTCAGCCCTAATGCTAAATAACCGGCCCCTGCGATCAATGCCGATACTAGTGCGTAAGGCAATTGCGTCATGACATGATCAATATGATGACAATTCGACCCTGTAGAAGACATGATAGTCGTATCAGATATTGGCGAACAATGGTCACCAAACACAGAGCCTGCCAAGACTGCAGCAAGCATCGGCAGCAATAGATCCGGTTCCGTTACCATGGCAATTTTTCCAGCTATCGGGAGCAGCAGTGCGAACGAACCCCAAGATGTCCCAGTAGCAAAAGCGATAAACCCTGCCATCAAAAATACAATCAATGGCAATAACGTGTAACTCATATTGGCATCCTTCACCAATTGAGCCAAATAAACCCCTGTACCAAGTTGGTCAATCAGATCCACGATCGCCCAAGCAAAAATAAGAATAGCAAAGGCCGGCATCATTGACTTTGAACCGCTGATAACCCCATTGATGAAGTGAGTTCCGTTCAGCTCTTTTTTGCCGACATGTCGTAAAAACAAAAGCAATGTAGCAGCAATACCTGTAATCCCTCCATAAAGCAGCGACTTGGAAACATCAGCTTCTCCAAAAATATTCATCAGCGTATGCGCTTTTTCCTCACCAAGAGCTTGTATGCCGGTCAAATAAATAAATCCGACCGTGGCCAGGAAAAGCACTGTAATTGGAATGACCAAATCCTTGATACCGCCCAATCGGCTTGTTGGCATATCATTCGTAATATCGACAATCTCCTTCTTTTCCGGATCAAGCAATTCCCCTGTTTCTAAAGCGCGTTTTTCATGTGTTCTCATTGGACCAAAGTCAGCCTGTCTAATCGCGATAATGAAAATAGTTCCAAGTGCAGCCCATACATAAAAATTCATTGGTATCATTTGCAGGAAAGCACCGAATGCAGAAACTCCGGCTACTTCTTCTGTCACAAGAACGGTCCCGATTAAACCGATGATATAGGCACCCCAGCTGGAGACCGGCGCAACCACACAGACAGGCGCAGAAGTGGAATCCACAATGTATGCCAGCTTGGAACGAGATATCCTGTGTTTATCTGTGACCGGCCGTGCTATCTGCCCTACAGTCAAACTGTTGAAATAGTCATCTACAAAAACGACTATCCCTAAAACAATTGTCATAATTTGGGCACCGGCTCTTGTTTTGACGCGGCGAATCATCCAGTCACCGAACGCTTTCGTTCCCCCCATCATGGAAACGAACGCTGTCAAAATGCCTAACAGCAGAACAAAAAGCAAAATATAAACATTCCACGTGTTCAGACCGCCATCTTCCACAAACACGCCTTTAAATGCGTTCCAAATCAATGAAAGTGTATGTTCTGGATTGAAACTTGCTGTGAAAAGTGCTGCCGCAATGATGCCCACCCCCAGCGATAGCAAAACTCTCTTTGTCAATAGAACCATGAGGATTGCTAAAAGCGGAGGGACAAGTGACCAGATCGTTTCAACCATTCATTTATCCCCCTTTCTATTTAATCGATTTTTAACGTGATCCGCCCTCCTCTCATTGTTATCGGATATTACTAAATTATCCGTCATATATAACTTATTCGCTAACAAATATAAAAAAACCTGCCTGCTCCCAAAACTTTTCAGTTTTTAAATAATTTGGTGGCGACATAAAGCTACATAGGGCAGATTGAGAGCAGAACAGCATACTTTTGGTTTCGGCACAGCGTCCCTTCCGCAAAGCAAGTTTCAGAACATCTCTTGATTTCAAACAGCGGTCTGCAAGTTAAAGCATTAGCTGCAGATAGCTTACTGATACCAAAAAAACTGTCCTGGAAAATAACCAGAACAGTTTCATATGTAGAGGGGGATTTGATTCCTCCTAAATATCCTCTTCGAAACGATAGACGAGGCGGTAGTTGTTCTCATCCAAAAGTTCCGCAAAATGCACTCGGGCGCCATGTCCGAAGATTACTTCGTCATCCGTGATAGCGATAATCATGGCCTTTGTCTGTTTGTTGTTGTCATAATAAATATCACCGACTTCCGGCTTCAGTGAATCTTCCTGCTCAGCCAGATACTGTACAGATTCGTCTTCAATTTGTTTCGACTCAGGTACAAGTGATTTGTCATAATAAGCGATTTCTTGGCTCCCCTCTTTCCTGCCGGGAACAAGTACGACATATTCATGATGTTTCACACCGTTGTCTCTTGTCGTAACCACATTGCCGTTTTCCACACTATCCACCTTTTCGATTTCATTCAATGAATAATGGTCGAGAAAATCGGGCGCAGGTTTTGTGATTAAAATATAATTACCTGGTTCTGGCAAAGCGTTTTGATCAATCGTATAGCGTTTGCCATAAAAAATGAATGTATCATTGTGCTTCGGTTTGTAATATGATATATCCTTCGCTTTTGTCAGCACTTGTTTCATATCTTTCAAACGATACAGGTGAACGGAATTTTTCAGCAAAGGTTTCACCGAGTAAACCTTGTGCAATTCATTTTCATAAAAAACAAATTGTCCTTTTCTTACTTGAAGCAGATTCATGTTTTCCCCTCCCGAAATTGTTTAAAAACCTATCCATGAGTCATTTTCCCACTACCAACCTATTTTTAAACAAAAATTCTTATGCATGTGTTAATTTGTCCTTCGATTGCGCAAATATCCAATTACCAACAGTGCTGCTGTTACTAAAGCCATAAGAGAATATATCTCCATATTTGTGTCAAGATGCAAGGCATCGATCACAAGCTTGTCCTCCATAATCATGTCCGCGGCTGTCCATGCCAGGATGGCTGCACCTATATAAGCGATCCAGGAGAACTTGTCCATGATCCTTACAATCAATTTCGAGCCGAATATCATGATAGGGATACTGACAGCAACACCAAGAATCAGCATACCAATATGTCCTTTCGCGGCACCCGCGATAGCAACAACATTATCCAGGCTCATCAATGCATCAGCCATGATGATGGTCATAACAGCTTTCTTTAATGTACCGGATGAATGGATGTCTGCTTCGGAATCATCTCCCGCAAGCACATTATAGGCAATATAAAGCAGCAACAATCCGCCTATCAAATGAACAAAAGGAACCTTTAATAAATAAATGATTAAAATAGCGAATAAAATCCTTAGTACGACTGCCCCTGCCGTCCCCAGCAAAATCGCTTTATTTTGCTGTCCCTTTGGTAACCTTCTTGTCGCCATGGCTATAACAACTGCGTTATCACCAGACAAAACGATGTCGATGGCGATGATTTTCAGTAGAATGATAAAGGATGCAGTTGAAAACTCGATCCCAAGCACTTTTTTGCCACCTTTCGCAACATGCTTTACCTATTATACTACATCTGCTTGTAGTAAAACGAGTTTTCTTTTAAAGCAGATTCATACCTAAAAAATAACTGCTGATCACATTGTTGTCAAACAAGATCTGTATCTCAGGCCATCTATCCTCTTTTTTGGACAATCTGTTCCGTTTCCCTTTTTTTAAAATTGATTGCTGAGACGCCGGCTGCTACCAATGCCACCCCAGCTAAGATAGCCATGTTCAATGACTCTCCTTTGATGAACATGGCAGACAAAATTGCACCTGAAACAGGCGTGATGAATTTATAGATAGCAATTTCACCTGCTTTATTGTATTTCAGAATCGAATACCATAATGCAAATGCCGCAGCAGAAAGAAAAGCTGAATAAATCAGCAGCACCCAGCCAAGCGGTGTAAATACGATTGCGCCAGGTTGCATTTGCGGCAAGCCGACTAACAGCAACAACACGGAGCCGATCGTCAATTGAAAGCCTGTCAATGCGAATGGATGTATACCAATCGCCATTTCCTTAGCCATGATGGTTCCGATTGCACCGGTCAATGCCGCAAGTATCATATAGCCTTCGCCATTGAATTGAAAAACAAAATGGAAAGATTGCCCCCAATTGGCTACAATGATTCCGCCAAAACCAGCAATCAGACCAATTGTTTTCGCACCATTCAAACGATCGTTACGGTAAAAGAAGTGTGCAATAAGCACAGTGAAAAAAGTTCCGCTTGATGATAAAATCGCACCTTGCATACCAGAGGTGTGGGCAAGTCCATTATAAAAGAAAAAATATTGCAGTGCAGTTTGAATCACACCGAATACGATTAAAAAACGAAACTGCCTCTTCGTCACTTTCAAAGACTTTCTGTTGGCAAGCAGTAGACCAATAATCAACATTAATCCTGCCATTAAAAATCTCATGCCGGCAAATACGACTTTGGCGATGGTGTCATTTGCGGCCATGTGCATTTCTTCATAACTCACTTTCAAAACAGGAAAGGCACTCCCCCAAAGTATGGCGCAAAAAACCGCGATGGAAACCACAACCCATTTTTTCGTCAATATATCCTTCATACGTTTCATTTCATCTCCTGCTTCTGTTTGTTGCCTGATCAGCGCACATAGTTTTGCATATGCACAAATGGCAACTTCGTATCCACTTCACCAAATATGCGTATTAAGTGAGAATTTTCTCCTTCCAGCCATTTTCTGAAATCAAATACGACCGGCTCGCGGTCTCCACCAAGGGCAAACCAGACTTTTTGTTTTTCCGGAAAATATGCCGAAGTATGAATCGTCCCCGACCAATTTTTATACTGATTGGAAAAAACGCCACGATTTGAATCATTTAACATGCGAAACGCATCATGGGCACTGCTGATTTGTGGTGCATGTGTTTCCATCGCATCCAAGCGTTCTTTTGAATCTGATAAATGGTTCCGGTTTTCTTCGGTCAGCATTTCAAAATGATTCGTGCAAAAATGACTGCGACGGACCTCAATACTGCGCGGCGTTGCCTCTATAATAAAAGTTTCGCGATTTTTGTCCAGCACCGTATAACTGAAAGAATGCCTATGAGGAATTTCTTTTAAAAGGGCAATGGCTTCAGCGGCACTTGCACATGTTTCCAATATAATCCTGCCAATCATATTGCAGATAAAACCATCGCCAGGCTTCTTCCGATGCATGAAATTATAACCCATGACAAGGCCTTTTTCATTCATGCCATCCATACGGCCAGTCACCCGCTGTGAGGGACCGATAATGGCATATCCTTCATCTGCAGGCTGATAAAACGTGAAGCGTCCCTCGTATGTTTTTGGATGATAATCATAATTACGGATCAGATAATCTTCCCCAGTAAAAATCGAACAGCCGCTCCGGACATAATCCAGCCTGTAACCGCCGAAATCTTGCAGCACATCTTTTAATGGCCATTGCAAGGCTTCCTGCAGCCCAAGCAATTCTTCCCAAATCGCCGGAGCAAACTGATGAAAAATAGCCTTTGTTTCTGCTATATCAATTGAAAAACGCGGCCGTCTGATCTTCCACTGCCTTTTCCTATTTTCCAATGTATAGGAATCTTTCAGAAGTACACCTTGTTTATAACCAAAATCAAAATGGTTGCCCCGGAACTGCAGCACATCGCTATATATTTTTTGCATATGCATTAATCCTCTCCATTCAGCCCTGTTCTTTTATTCATAGTTTAGCCGAAACAATGCCTTTTACAAAAGAATGTGTTTAATCCTTGATAAACAATCATGCAAAAAAGCTGAAGGAAATTATGCCCGCAGCTTTTTGATTGCACATCTATTGATTTTCAATTTCTTCCACAAGCAAGGAAAGCTCTTCCCATCTCTCCATTTTTTCTTCCAACTTTTTTTCCAGTTCTTGCTGCTCGGCGAAATAACTCTGCACTTTTTCCAGATCACTGCCCGCTGCGGCTATATTTTCTTGCAGTTCAGCTATTTTTCCTTCTAAACCGGCAATGAGATCTTCAATTTCTTCCCATTCTTTCTGGTCTTTATAGGACAGTTTTTTCTTTTTGGGCTGCTGCTGGACTTTTTCAGCTTGTTTTTTCTTATCTTTGTCAGTTTCATTCGGAGTCTGCCGGATGGTTTCCAGCCATTCCGTGTAGTTGCCGTAAAAACTGTCGATCACTCCTGCACCTTTGAAAATGAGGAGTTCGTCAACAACACGATCGAGAAAATAGCGGTCATGGGAAACAGTGACAATAACGCCGGGAAATTGTTGCAAATATTCTTCCAGGACACCGAGCGTTTGTGTGTCCAAATCGTTTGTCGGTTCATCCAAAAATAGAACGTTCGGTTCAGTCATCAAGACTTTCAACAAGTATAAGCGCCTTTTTTCTCCACCGGACAGCCTGCGGATATATGTCCATTGCTGCGGGCGCGGAAAAAGAAAACGCTCAAGCATCTGCTCAGCTGTAATCACCTTGTCATCCGCAGTATGAATAACCTCCGCAATTTCTTTAATATAATCGATGACTTTCAGTTCTCCATCAATCTCTTCTTCATTTTGTGTGTAATAACCTATTTTCACCGTTTCACCGGTTTCAATTGTTCCGGAATCCGGGGTCAACCGCCCGGCAAGCATCTGAAGCAGAGACGTTTTGCCAGAGCCATTCGGACCGACAATGCCAATCCTGTCTCCGGGGATGATCAATCTATTAAAATCATGGATCAGGGGGTTACCGCTAAATGATTTCGAAATATGTTCGATCTCCAGTACTTTTTTCCCTAATCGCGTCGTCCCGACTTCAAATGCGACGGCCTCCTTATTCGTATCAAAGGTTTCTTGCTGCATTTCTTTAACACGACCAATTCGCGCTTTCTGCTTGGTCGACCTTGCCTTCGCTCCACGTTTGAGCCAAGCCAGTTCACGTCTCAGCGTATTGGAATGTTTCTGCTCATTTGCTCTTTCCAATTCTTCGCGCTCCGCTTTTTTCTCCAAAAAAAGTTCATAATTGCCCTCGTACATATATAAATTGCCTTTATCCAATTCATAAATACGATTAGTGACTCTATTTAAGAAATAACGGTCATGGGTCACCAACAAGAGTGCACCTTTATATCCAGCCAGATATGTTTCGAGCCACTGAACAGTTTCGTTATCCAAATGGTTCGTCGGCTCATCCAAAATCAACAGGTCCGCCGGCTGAATCAGGGCGTTGGCAATGGCTACACGTTTTTGCTGTCCGCCGGAAAGCCGTCCGATTTTTTCGTCGGTATTATTGATGCCCAACTTACTCAAAATCGTTTTGGCGACAGTGTTTGCCTCCCATGCTTCATTCTCATCCATTTCTTGTTGTCTTTCCAATAATTTCGCCTGCAATCTCTCATCGCCCGGAGCATTTTCTAACTTAAGCAACGCGCGTTCATAATCTCGCATCACTTTCATGATCATGGCATCGCCATAATATATACCTTCCATAACAGTTAACTCCGGATCAAGCTCAGGAGATTGGGCCAGGTATTGGATATGGTAATTTTTCGAATGTTGGATAGAACCCGACTCCGCAGGCTCTATACCGGCAATTGCTTTCAAAAAGGTTGATTTTCCGGTACCATTGACACCGATCAAACCGATTCTGTCATTGCTGCGGATGACACCCGATATATGATTGAATAATGTTTTATCGCCAAACGTCTTATATAGATTCTCGAATTCCAGCATGCTCGGGGCTCTCCTTTATCGTCATTTATCTTGTTTTTTTCTTCTGATAATCATTTTTATCAAGAGGACTGCCAGAAACAGCAACCAGGAGGTTACCGCATAAAACACGATCCGGCTCACCTCATCCATTTTATCAAAAAAGAACGCCATGCCGCACCAGATAATACCGACAGCAATGATTTGATAAATATAAAACTTCAGATTCATTCTCCTACCCCCATATTTTTCTCACATGCGAACAGCATGGTCATTCCATAGTTTCAAAGGCCTGAACCATTTGTTCATAGTTCAACGGCCCCACAGCTATATTTGAAATGCGTCCTTTCGAGTCGATCAGATAGGTAGTAGGATATGATTGCACTTGATACAGACCGATAATCAACCCGTCTTTATCTTTCAAGACCGGATATGTCATATCAAATTCCTTGATAAATTCGGAAACCGCAGTCACATTCCTTTCTTGAGAAAGGGAATCTACACCAAGTACGGTGACATCTGATTCCTGGTGAAATTTTTCCAGATCAGGAATTTCCGAACGACATGGCGGACACCAGGTGGCCCAGAAGTTCAACAATACTTTTTTACCTTTATAATCTGATAGTTTCACTTCTTTGCCTTTCATATTTTTCAGCTTGAAATCTGGCGCATACTGCCCTTTTTCCAGGCCAACATCCTTCTGCTGCGCAGACTTGGCTGAATCCTGGTTCGCTTGCTCCTCTTGTTTCTTATCATTCGTAAAGCTATATATCGCCCAGCCGAACATGGCGAGCAAAATAATACCGATGATTATTTTTTTCATCTTCAACCTCCATCCAGATCGCCGCCACTATTGTTGCCAAAACTACTCTTATCATATAATCGCATGCCTTGATTTGCAATCACAGCAATCTCATTCTGTGACGGTTTTTCCGTTAACCATTGATAAAGTGATTCCAACGATGCTTATCCGCTACATCGGGGCAAATCACTGCGGTGGCAGTATAAGTTTCTATAAAAGGTTTATCGATTGTAATCTTTTCGGTTCAATCATGTTTATCAAGCGCTGTCCACGCATAGTAAATAGTTAGAAGGCCTGAAACAGCTGCCGTCAAACCGAAATACCAACCGGAGATGACGAAGCCGAAAATCGTTGCATATGGATTGATTAGAAGCAACAAAAGCTGTCCAATACTCCAGCAAGTCATGAGCACTGATAACAGCACATTGGCTTTGATTCGTTCATGAAGGAAGAGATGCGCTAATATTAACAAAAGCAATATAGACGCATACTCCCAACGATATTGCTGCTTCGTCAAGATTTGTATGCATTCAAATATAAAAGAAGCAGCCAAAAAAGCAGGCACAAAAACTGGCATGAATGACATTGTCTGCCATTTTTTTCTGCCCGACAGCCATAGGATATACATAAGCATCAAGCCGTTTGCCATGTAGAATGCTTTTGCATCACTTGGGTACGCCAAAACTGCCAGCGGGTCATGAAAAAATGTCCGCACATGTATCAGCACTTTGCTTATCCATAGACAAATGATAAAATTCATCAACTGGGAAACAAGCAAGTTCCCATTTTTCCATTTGAACTGTTTTTTTTCTTCACTCATAAAAAAATAGTAAGCATATCCCAGCAAGACACTGATTGCCAAGACACCGATTTTTTGCAGCAATTGTAATTGTATCACATTTTCCTCCAGGAGCCTGACCTACTCTTCTACCATTTTAGCCGATGGACCGTTTTTTGTAAGCATATCTGTCTGTTACTCATAATCTTGTCACAAATACGCGGGGTTACCACCAGACAGGATGAAACTTTTGGAGAATTCAGCCTGCCCTATGGTAAAATAAGATGGAGGTGTTCGTTATGAAAATAGAAGCAATTACATTAAATGCCAAGGATACAAAACAAGCAGAGCAATTCGGGATTGACCGCGTAGAGTTGGTAAGCGCCATGCAGGAAGGCGGGCTGACACCAAGCTATGGGGTCATCAAAACTGTCCTGGATACTGTCAGGATTCCCGTTCAAATCATGGTTCGACCGCATAACTTCGGTTTTACATACGATGAAACAGACTTGCTGGCTATCAAAGAAGATATTTCAGCAATCCGCTCCTTAGGGGGCCACCGTATTGTCATCGGTGCCATAACAGCAGATCACCAGGTGGATGAGGCGTTTTTAACCGAGGTGATCGAGTATGCACCGGATTTCGACATTACCTTCCATCGGGCATTCGACCAAGTATCTTCACAATGGGAAGCCTATCATGTATTGACCAAATATAGCAAACATGTCCGGCGAATTTTAACCTCCGGCGGTAAAGAAAAGGCAGATCAAGCAACCAAGGAGCTGCAGCAGCTTGTAGCACTTTCACATGAATTGGATGGGCCAGAAATACTTGTTGGAAGCGGCGTTACACCGAATAATCTCGGTACGCTTCATGAAAAAATAGGTGCCAGCCAATATCATGTCGGCTCAGGTTTTCGTGTTAACGGCAGTTTTGAAAAAGGACTCGATGAGACTAAAGTGGCCTCTGTGAAACAAATCCTTGGGTAAACATGCACTTCAATTCTTGTGCAATCCATCGTGAGGGTGTTGCACACAAAATTCCAGCCATTGCCTGGTTCTCTTTCAGGCATTGGCGCGCATTTCTAAGATTAATCGCTCATTAGCGCCGGCGCCTGGTCTAAAACATCTATCGCCCCCGCTCAAATTTCCACCGGTTCCAAGGACGGCACCATCAGATTCGCTCGTCCTTTATTTATGTCAGTCTTCATCCTTCACATCTATATCTTCTGGAATCGGTTCATTCAAATAATCCTCCAACATTTTTTTATACTTCTCAAGCTGCTCAAAGTGGGTGGTGAATTGTTCTTGATTGATCAAGTATGTTTCCCCGTCAAATATGGAACGTATTCTGCCCTGGAGTACCAGTGCCCTTACGGTTCCTTCCTCTATAGATAGATAATCGGCTGTTTCCTTAATGGTTAGATACATTTTCTCTGCTCCCCTGTCGTTTCCAACGAATTTTCATGCTAAAAATTCCAACGTCACATTATAGATTCCCATCAGCCATTGTAACATATCCTATTTTTCACCGAGAAAATCCGATAAAGGCTGCCATCATTTTCACTGCGAAAGTCCAAAATAGCATATTAGCATATTAAAAATAAGATATATGCTGGATATAAATTGACTGAACAAAAACAGCCTGCAGCAACTGGCCGCAGACTGTTTTCCATCATACACCACATTATTTCCTGATTTTATTCACCTCATCAGCAACAAATTGTACGCTTGTGCCGACAATAACCTGGATACTGTGTTTTCCAACAACATTGATCCCAGGCACACCTGTAGATTTGATTTTATCTTGATCTACTTGGTCCATATCTTTCACTTCCACTCTCAATCGTGTCGTGCAGTAATCCACAGCATCAACATTTTGGTCTCCGCCAAGTCCGTCATAAATCTTGGCAGCCATTATAGCGAATTTATCATCGCTTGCTCCAGGAACATTATCTTCTTCTGCAACTTCTTGTTCATCTTCACGACCAGGCGTTTTCAGATTGAATTTTGTAATCAAGAAACGGAACAGGAAGTAATAAATCACTGCGAAAACGAGCCCCTGTATGATTAGCATATATGGCTTATTAGCTAATGGGTTGATAAAGCTTAAGGTATAGTCCACCAATCCGGCACTGAAGCCGAATCCGGAAGTCCAATGGAACGTTGCCGCAATAAACAGCGACAGACCTGTCAAAATGGCATGAACGACATACAGTGCAGGAGCCAGGAACATGAATGAAAATTCAAGCGGCTCTGTAACTCCTGTGAAAAACGCTGCAAATGCTGCTGCCAGCATCAAGGATGCAGCTTGTTTTTTCCGCTTCGTTTTAGCCGTATGGTACATAGCCAAAGCAGCTGCAGGTAAACCAAACATCATGATTGGGAAAAACCCTGCTTGATACATACCAGTGACACCTTTTTCACCAGTGCCTTTCAAGAAATTGCCAATATCGTTGATACCAGCCACATCGAACCAGAACACAGAGTTCAATGCGTGATGTAAGCCAGTCGGAATTAACAGGCGGTTGAAGAAGCCATACAATCCGGCTCCCACAGCGCCCAAACTGCTGATTGCCTTACCAAACGCTACCAGCCAGCCAAATACAACTGGCCATACGAAAAACAGAACTGCAGCCATCACTACCATTGCTGCCGCCGCCATAATCGGAGCCAACCGTTTGCCGCTGAAAAACGCCAGTGCATCCGGTAGTTTGACACCGCTGAAACGGTTATACATGCTGGCAGATATAACCCCGGATAATATTCCGATAAAGACGTTGTCATTTTGTGCGAATGCCGGATCAACGTCCGCAGCATCGACTCCCAGCAATCCGGCAACCGTGTCAGTCGAAATCAAATTGCTGACTACCAGGAAACCGACCAATCCGCTGAGTGCAGCTGCACCGTGTTTGTCCTTGGATAAGCCAATTGCGATACCCACTGCGAAGAGGATACCGAGATGATCCAGTATGGATGTACCAGCATGTAATAGAAATGTGCCGATTACATTGGCTGCACTTCCGCTTGTCAGGCCTAAAATCCAGTTCCCGATCCCTGCCAAAATAGCAGCTGCAGGAAGGACCGCTACTGGCAGCATCAAAGACCGGCCGAGTTTTTGCAGAGCTTTCATCATTTAAATTTCCCCCTTGAAATCTATAGACTCTCTAATGTATGCGTTAACAAAAAGGTACAAATTATTTCAATATTTCCGCAGTCTTTCTATGTGAAGCGTGATATAGCCAAGCTCCTCTTCCGGAAGCTCAATCCGATAAATCTTTTTAATCCGTTGATTGACGCGCAGTGCACAGTCATAAGCAACTTGGAATTTGCGCTTGATCATCTCCAGCATTTCTTCGTCCATAGCATGTACTTCATAATGTTTAGAACGATTTAATGCGAAGCGCAAGTGGGTGACCAGCCGCTCATACGCCAAATCATCCTCTTGGATAGAAATTTGCAACGTGCTTTTGATTACTTCCACCATATCCCTGATAATCGTTGTCTCTCTGATTGTTTCGTGCAAATCACCTCCTTGAATTTTCATGGTATGGATATGCAGGGCAATAAAAGCAGCCTCATCCGCAGGCATATCAAGATCAAGTTTTTCTTTAATATGTTTGATCGCCCACAAACCGATTTGAAATTCATCCCGGTATAAGATTTTAATTTCCTGAAGCAGCTTGTTTTTTAAATGAATGCCCTGCTTCTCCCTTTCAATGGCAAACGATATATGGTCAGATAGAGCTAAAAGGACATGGCTGTTTAATTTTGCGTCAAGTTGGGATTCAGCATGCGCGATAATTTCTTCCGATAAGAGAAAATGCTCTTCGGGAATGCGCAAAAGCAGCTGCTCCAGTTTTTCGTTATCTTCCAGAACAAACAGCTTTTCAATTTTTTGCGGATTAACAGGATCATTTTTCTTTTTATTGAATCCGACTCCGGCGCCAATCGCTATTTTTTCCAATTCCCTATCTTTGATGATGACAGCGTTGTTATTCAGTATCTTTGTCACTTTCATCTCAAAGCCACATCCTTTTATCTATCACTTTATTTTTCAGAAACGGTGATAATGACAGTTTCTCCAGCTTTTGCTTCATTTTCATTTGTCATCGTATAATGCTTTCCACTATTTGCGCTGTTCGTAATGACAATTGGTGTAATCACGTCTTTTGCATGCTCCTGAATATATTCCAAATCGAATTCCATTAAAGGTTGTCCGACGGTAACCTTATCGCCAGTCTGGACTTTTGGAGTGAAGCCCTCTCCCTTTAGTTCGACCGTTTCCAGTCCAATGTGAATCAATATTTCAGTACCATCTTTGCCGACCATGCCGACTGCATGCTTCGTATCTGGAACCTGTACAATTTCTCCATCAATAGGAGAAACGATTTTTCCCTCTGCAGGAACGATCGCTATTCCTTCTCCCATCATTTTTTCGCTGAATACTGGATCCGGAACTTCCTCCAACGCCTTGATTTCACCATTTAACGGTGCCAAAATTTGTTGTGCCTGATTTTTTTTGAATAAATTTTTAAACATGGAAATTCATCCTTTCTTAGCTGTTAAGTCAACTATATGATGTTTAATTTTCCCTTCATTATGTTGTTCACACATGGAATACGAACATTTATTATACCAAAAAAGACATGGAGGTATAAAGCAGGAAGTCACCATCCAGCTCACCATACCACCATGCCTGTTCGTATCAGTAACATGTGATCACTATTCATATTGTAATTTTATAGTAACATTGGCCTATAACCCTGTCAATAAGAAAACGCAAACATAAAGACAAAATCGGCTCACATCAAGTTTGTCGGGACCTGTGAATGCTTCAAGAAGAGATAGCACAAAGGGAACTAAAGTAGAAAGCATGCTAGTTGAAACACATTTTCTCCAGGCATTTCAGGATACGCATGCTGATACGGATAATCTTCATGCCTCTACAGAACCTTGCTGCTAGTTCCATCTTTTTTGCAGCATAGCGATTTCTTTTTCATGGGGTATGATTTCTTTTGGTGTTTCCAAAATGAATGGAATATCTTTGCATTCCGGCGTTTGCATAAGTGCATCAAATTGCCCCTCTGTAATAAATCCAGGTCCGAAAACGGGAGCATGGCGGTCTTTCCCCTGACGCGTACTGTATTTGGAATTATTCAGATGGACAACCTGCAGCTCGTCGAAATACGCCAATTCTCTTCCTCTTTTCAGTACTTCTCCCCAATTATCACCATTCCATAATCCAGAAGCAAAAGCATGGCATGTGTCAAGACAAAAACCAATTTTTTCAGGAAAATCACACAGCTTGCGCACCTGGACCAATTCTTCCAGGGTTGTTCCGATCGTTCCCGGCAGACCGGCCCGGTTTTCCAATAAAATCTTTGCATTGCCGTCCCATTCCTCCAACACTTCATTCAGCACATCAATCATCAGCTGATAGCTTGCTAGCGGATTTCCCCTGCTGGTTTCTTTGCCAAAATGTACAACGATACCGATAGAACCACAAGCGTCCGTGATGGCTAGATCATTCAATAATGATGCGATTACCTGCTTTCTTCTCACTATATCATGCGGTGTCAAACTTGTCGGATAAGGTGAATGGCCGATAGATGATAAACCGTGCGCCTTACAGAAATGCTTGCAAAGTGCCGCGTCCTCTCTGTTAAACAGCTTGGTTTTTAAGCTGCGGGGATTTTTCGGGAAATATTGAAAAGCATCCATCTTCATGGATAACGCTTGCCGGGCTGCACCGAGATAACCGTTTCGGATAGAAAGATGACACCCAAATTTCATAATAACTTTTCCTTTCTGTCTGCTCAGTGTTGGCAACCAGGACAATAACTGGTTCTTCGCGAAGCTATTTTCTCTTCTGCAATAGGGGTTCCGCAACGCGGACATGGCTTCCCTTGCCGGCCGTGCACCTTTAGTTTTTCTTTGTATCCGCCAGTCAAATTGTCGCCGGCAAAAAACGGTCTGTCCATATAGCCGCCGCTTTGGATGGCTTGCTGCAATATATATTTAATGGATTGATATAAGCTTCCTGCCTCATACCAATTAAGCTCACTAGCTTTTCTGCGCGGATTCAGCTGCGCGTACCATAGGATTTCATCGGAATAGCGATTGCCAATCCCTGCAACGAAATGCTGATCAAGCAGTACAGCTTTCAGTTTCCCATTTTTACCTTTCAGCTGACTTGTAAAAAAGTCCTGAGAGAAGCTGCCTGCAAATGGCTCCGACCCGATTTCGGAAAGTTCTTTCTCCAACTGGTCAGCAGGCAGCAAATGGAGATAGCCAAGCCGAAGACCAAAGAAATATAAATAACTGTCAGTGTCGAAAACTATCTCAATTTGCGTTTTATGGTCGGGCTTTTCAGCTTTGCTGCCATAAAACATCCAGCCCCCAAGCATCAAATGTAGCAATAAACTGGATCCATTTTGCAAATGGAATATAAGATACTTCGCTCTTCTTTTCATACCGGTCACTTGATGATTTTCGGTCTGCTTCCTAAATAACATCGGCGTTTCATTGATGGATTTCTCCCGGTTAATGTTGATTTTCTCAATACGTTTTCCAGTAATAAATTGCTGTAAATGTATTCTGTAGTTTTCCATTTCCGGAAGTTCTGGCATACAAATCCCTCCACAACATCTCGTTCTTACCCTGCACCCTTCGTTCAAATTTATAAAGGTGCCATATTCATCTTTTCAAGCTCTAAGCTATCTCTATTGAGTTGTTTTAAAGCCTTTCACTTATTATTCTCAAGACCCAAAAAATCATAAGCAGCGGTATGAAATGTTTATTTCCTGACCTTCATCACCCAGCAAAGCAAAAGATGAAGTTTATCGAAGGTGACTCGGTAACTTCTGACAGTTGAAGCAAATAATGCATGTTTAAGCTGAAATGCTAAAAAGAAAGCTCATCATAACAGCTGACAGCTTTCTCAAAATGTGAGATATGGAAGAAGGGGGCAGCTTGCCTATTAAGAACAACAAGTGGAAACTAGCAGCAAGCGTCGCACTTCCTGTCGTTGCAGGCACGATTGCCGGAACAATTGCTACAAGATCCGTTAAAACAACATTTAGACGACTCAAAACACCAAAATGTGCTCCGCCAAATTGGATCTTTCCTGTCGTCTGGACGTCGCTTGATGTAACATGAGGGCTGCAAAATATCATTCTATGGACAGCTATTACTTGAAACGCGTATTACTTTTACCCAAAAAGCAAACTTGCTGGAACACGAATGGTACCTTATATCAGCTGGGGCACTTATACACTTGGGCTTAATTTCGCAACGTGGAGGATGAATCGCGGTTCGTACAATACAGAGACATTATTTATTGCATTGATTCCAAGTGGAATATAGATGGCTAACACCTGAAAAAAAGCAGTATTGCTCTTTTCCAGGTGTTTTCATGCTTCATTTTTATAAAAGGAAGTTGGCTCTGGTCTTCCTAAATAAAAACCTTGCCCGAGCGGTATGTCCAGCGCTTTCGAAATACGTAAATCCTCGGCGGTTTCCAGTCCTTCCAAGACAAAGTGCATGTCTTCCCCAAACACTTCAATAATTTTTTTGAGGTATCGGCGCTTCTTATGGGAAACTGCCAAATCGCGCATGAAATATCTGTCCAATTTCACGACATCCGGTTCGAACTCAATGATGGACTGCAGTGTCGCATCTCCCTTACCAATATCGTCAAGAGCAATCAGATAGCCCATTTGTCTGAGCTGTTTCACCACAGTCTGCAACATATAAAACTGTTCTTTTTTTTCCGATTCGTTTATTTCCAAAACGACATTTTCCGGTTTGATTTGCACTATTTCTTCTATCTGTCTCATGGTCGGCAGGAATTCCGGGTGAACCATGGTGGAGGGGTAGACATTGAGCAGCAAATTCACTTCATGAAACGTCTTCATACCCGTTTCACAGGCTTTGAATATAGAATGTATATCCAAATCGAACAACCCCCCCTGCTCCTTCGCTTCAGCAAAAATAAGTTCCGGGTTTCTGCCATCGGGTGATCTAAGCAATACTTCGAATCCGTAAATACTATCATCTCTCAAATCCATTACCGGCTGAAATACATGGAAAAACGGGAAGTCGCTTTCTATGAGTGCAGTATTACTCAAAAAAATCATCCTTTATCAACGATATTTTATATGAACGTCATTATCTCAAACGGGCAAGCTGCCGGCTATTTGGAGTATATTGAGAATTCGGCCGATGGCTATTCACTCCTGGGAAGAGGATGGCAGCTCGATCTGTTTCACTTCATTTGATTCCGCAAAGTCCAAAACTTTTGCCAGATCCAGTAAAATCAGCAATCGATCGGATAATTTGGCCACACCCTTCATAAAATCACCTTTCAAATCTCCAACCATCCTTGGTGCGGACTCCACGAGCTCGTCGTTAATATCCAGGACATCAGTTGCGGCATCCACGATAAAACCGACTTGTGTATCATCCACACTGACAATCAGGATACGATTCTCCTCTGTTGGATTGCTCGTTTCCAATGCTAGACGCTCTTTTAAATCGATGATTGGAATCGTTTCACCGCGCAAATTGATAATACCCTTGATAAACTCAGACGTCTTAGGCACAGGGGTGATTTCCTCCATTCGTTCAATGGATAACACCTGGCCGACATCGACCCCATACGACTGATCATGCAATTGAAACACGATATATTTTAAAATAGTTTCCATACGTATCCTCCTCATACCCATTTTTGGCAGGCCTGTTCGAGGTAAGCTGCCAAATATTCAACATTAAAAACAAATTACTTTGACTACAAGATATATCGGGTTAATTGCATGTATCATGAAGTATTCCTCAAAAGTAATAATTTTCAGTCTATAGCATTGCAATGTTTCTCGCCTCTTGCTTCGGAAAACTTACTTGAAACGAATGAACAGCATTGCTATCTACCTTTATGCTTTTTTATACAAATGTAATTACTAGCAAAATGCATCAATTGGATGAAATTGAGGCTCTTTTTCTTCAAAAGAGGCGATATAGCGAAAACCAATCTCTTTTAAAAGTGCTGCCGATTCTGCGAATTTATATCCCACGGTTTCGGCAACATGAGAATCAGAACCAAGCGTGATTATCTCTCCACCACAAGCTTTATAGAGTCTTAAAATATCTTCACTCGGCATGTCGCTATCCAAACCATAGCGCCAGCCAGAGGTGTTCAGTTCAATGCCTTGTCCCCTCGGAATGATGGTTTGAAATATGTCTGTCAGTAAATCATGAAAATCCAGCTTGCTTTGTTGCGCTGTATATCGCTTGACCAGATCTACATGTCCCAGAATGCTGAAATCGCGGAAATACCGCACACATGCAAGCAGCTCCGCATAATACGTTCGATAAGATTCTTCTACACGCTTTCCTTTGAAAAAATCACCAGAATGCAAGTCCTTGTTCTTCGTTGTATGCATGGAACAGATGATGAAATCGAACTTTTCTTTTCCAAGGAGAGCTTCGTATTCGGATAGTAAATGTGGCTGTACGCCGATTTCCACACCCTTTTTGATACAAATTTTGTCCCTATTCGCCGACTGCAATTCTTTTATTTTTTTATCATAGGCTGGCAAATCGAGTTCAAAGACAATCGATGGATCAGGATAATCGAAGTCAATATGTTCTGTAAAACAAATTTCCTTCATACCAATTTCTATCGCATGTCTGATTGTCTCCTCCATTGGTGTTTCACAATCTGCGGAAAAATCGCTGTGTATATGATAATCAAACATAAAATTTTTCACTCCTTGATTGACTTCTTTTAATCTTCATTCTATAATACAGGATAACTTTAATTAGATAAAGTAATAAAGTAATAGTGTGAAAAAGCAACAGATTTTTTTGGCAGCTATTTTTAATACAGTATGGCATATCCAAGTCATACATTAGATTTTTAAAGGAGTTTTTTTATGAAGGTTTTTACCTTTGATACCATGAAAGCAAATAACCAAGATTTCCAATCACGAAAACAGCTGTTATCCCTAATGCAGCGACGTTTCTCACTCTTCGGCTACGAACATGTCCACACGTCCGTATTCGAACCGTATGAATTGTATTCCCAGGTAGCGGGGACCATCGCCCAGGATGACATGATCAAAGTTATCGATCCCAGTGGAAAAGTCCTTGTACTGCGCCCAGATGCAACCATCCCGGTGACGAAAGAGGTAGCAAAACATTATCACGGCACTGCTGGACATATCCGCTACTTTTATATGATGGATGTATTCCGCCAATCCTTTGATGGAACCGGAAGCAAAGAAAAAACACAGGCTGGCGTAGAGTGTTTTGGCGAAAAATCTGCAGCCATAGATGGAGAAGTCATCGCATTGGCTGTTGAAACATTGCAGGATATGAAAACACCGAATTTCAAAATCGAAGTCGGGCATGCCAACTTCTTTAAACAACTGCTTACCCAGCTGCCAATCAATGATACAGCGCTGAAGCAGCTGAAAACGTATATTCAGGCAAAAAACATGACAGAAATCGCTCCTTTCTTAACATCTCAAGACGTACCACCGTATCTGGTTGAAAAAATCAGCCAAATACCGCTGCTTTACGGGGAACCGAAAACCGTCATGGAACGTGCACAGAATATCATTTTGAACGATACCATGAGAAAAGAACTCGACGGCCTATGGGAAGTGTATGAAGTACTCTGCACATATGGTGTCAGCGAACAGATTGTTTTCGATCTCGGCCTGATCAATCATATGAACTACTACTCGGGCATCATTTTCCAAGGTTTTGTCGATCAGGTAGCTAAACCAGTTTTGATGGGCGGCAGATACGATCAGCTTGCAGCCGCATTCGGTAATACCGTTCCCGCTGTCGGCTTTGCCATCGATGCGGAAAGCTTGCTTGAAGAAGCAAAAATAGATATTACAGCTGATCTTCCAGGCGATATCACGATTATCTATGAAACAAACAAACTTTCAAAAGCGCTAAAACTGGCAGGAAAGCTGCGAAATGCCGGCTGGCGTGTGATTACAGCTGAAGCAGTTGAACAAATGCCCATCAATAGTAAACAAATCATTCAGCTTGAAGCGTCATCCAGCACATGGATATGCGGTGAACAAGTGGTGCCATTCACTACAATAGAAGAATTGGAGAAATTGATTGTTGAAACCGTAAAGAAAAATTGAAAGATATTCCTACCACATGCGTGCATATGACACATTCACTTATCCGGGCGAAGAACCAACTACCGCCTTCCCATTTATCTGATATAAGGAGGTTTTTTTCGATGGAACAGCTTACCATTGCTCTAGCCAAGGGACGTACTGCCAAACAAACCATCTCACTATTAGAAAAAGCAGATATTGCGTTTCACGATTTTCACCCCGACAGCAGAAAACTCGTTTTTCACAACCAGGAAAACACCGTGAAGCTTGTCTTTGTCAAAGCAGTCGATGTTTGCACATATGTGGAAACAGGTGCTGCTGATATCGGAATCGTCGGCAAGGATAATATTTTAGAAGCAAATCCTGATATATATGAGCTGGCAGATTTGAAGTTCGGGAAATGCAAGTTTTGTGTTGCCGGATTGCATGGGCAGACGCCATTGGATAAAGCGGAGCACCTGACAGTTGCTTCAAAGTACCCGTACGTTGCTGAACAATATTTTAAGGACAAAAACATTCCGATCACAACTATCAAGCTAAATGGCTCAGTGGAGCTTGCACCGCTGATTGGTATGGCGGATGTGATAGTCGACATTGTCGAAACAGGCAACACCATTCGCGAAAACGGGCTGCAGATATTGGCAGACATGGATCATATCAGCACGCGCCTGGTAGTCAATAAAGCAAGTTTCGCAACAAAAACAGCCAGTATCCAAAAAATTATCGATCAAATCAAGAACGGCTTGGAGTGTACCGTATGAAAATAATTACAGCAACCACATATGAAAAAGAATTGGAATTGACTGCCCGCAGCAGCTCCGATCAAAAAGAAATCGACCAAACCGTGCTTCATATCCTTTCAGAAGTAAGAAAAAATGGCGATCACGCGTTACGAAACTACACGAAACAATTCGATCAGGTCAATTTGGAAAATCTGCGCGTCAGTGCGGAAGAATTTGCGGAGGCTTCACAGCTCGTGAGCGAACAGTTCATCACAGCGATGCAAGCGGCCAAAAAAAATATTCTTCGCTTTCATCAGGAACAAAAAGAACATTCCTGGTTCATCAATCCTGCAGAAGGTATCATGCTTGGCCAGAAAGTGACACCTCTGGGGCGTGCTGGTATTTACATTCCTGGTGGTAAGGCCGCATACCCATCGACAGTATTCATGAATGTGCTGCCCGCTAAAATCGCAGGGGTACCTTCCATTGCGATCACCACCCCGCCTGGAAAGGATGGAAAAATCAATCCGCACGTTCTCGTTGCTGCTGAAATGGCAGGCGTTGAAGAAGTATATAAGGTTGGCGGTGTCCAGGCGATTGCAGCACTAGCCTATGGAACAGAATCCATCAGGAAAGTCGATAAAATCGTGGGACCAGGGAATGCCTTTGTCGCCCGCGCCAAGAAATGGGTGTTTGGCGATGTTGCCATCGACATGATTGCCGGTCCAAGCGAAGTCTGTATCATCGCCGACAAAACTTGCAACCCACGTTTTGCTGCAGCGGATCTGCTTTCTCAAGCGGAACACGACGAAGATGCTGCAGCCATCTGTATCACAACCGATAAAAATATCGCTAAACAGATACAAGAGGAAGTACTGAAGCAGCTTGGCTCATTGGAAAGAATGCAAATCGCTGAAGAATCCCTGCATAGACATGGACGGATTGTCCTTGCTGCAAATTTAGATGAGGCGTTCCAATTGGTAAACTTGCTCGCACCGGAGCATTTACAAATCATTACGGCAAATCCGATGGAACAAATCCATTCGGTACAAAACGCTGGTGCCATCTTCCTCGGTTCGTATTCTCCGGAAGTGCTTGGTGATTATTTTGCAGGTCCTAACCACACACTTCCGACAAGCGGCACCGCCGCTTTTGCGTCACCGCTTGGTGTCTATGACTTCTTGAAGAAGTCCAGCATCATCCAGTATTCCCAGCCAGCTTTGCTTGCAGCAGCAGACCATATAAGCACCATCGCAGATACAGAAGGACTCGATGCCCACAGCAAAGCAATCATGTATAGAAAGGAAGATGCACTATCCGAAGCGAACAGATTTCGAGAAAAACAGCAGAAACAAAAATAGATTTGCAACTGAGTATTGATGGAACCGGCAAAACGGAGATCGATACCGGAATCGGCTTTCTCGACCATATGCTTTTGTTGATGGCTAAGCATGCTGGCTTCGACCTGAAAATATCCTGTCAGGGGGATCTCGAAGTTGACCAGCACCACTCTACTGAAGATATCGGTATCGCACTTGGCCAGGCGTTTTATACGGCACTTGGCAGTAAAGAAGGCATCAACCGTTATGCTCACATCACTACGCCGATGGATGAGGCATTATCAGCTATTTCCATCGATATCAGCGGCAGGCCTTGTTTCGTTTATCGTGTGGAAGGACTGAAGGAGAAAGTCGGCCAATTTGATACCGAGCTCGTAGCAGAATTTTTCCAGGGATTTGTCAATCATGCCAAACTTGCCCTGCATATCAATTTATATTACGGAAAGAACTCGCATCATATGATTGAATCGATTTTCAAAGGATTTGGCCGCGCACTTGCGCAATCAAGTGAGCAAGCAGGGCGTTTTAAAGGAATCCCATCAACAAAGGGATTGCTATAAGAAAAGTGCAAGCGCCTGATCAGCCCCGACAAGCTTAAGCAAGATTCTGGCGTGGCGGGTTTTTGCCACATAAGAACATTGCTTAAGACCTCGAGGGGCTAGGCGCTGGAACTAGACAAATAAGAAAAGTGCAAGCGCCTTGATCAGCCCCGACAAGCTTAAGCAAGATTCTGGCGTGGCGGGGTTTTGCCACATAAGAAGATGGCTTAAGACCTCGAGGGGCTTCATAAAACAACAGCCTATACTTTTTGAAGGGAACATGACTATGATTGCCATCATCGATTACGGAGCCGGTAATATCAAGAGCCTGCAATCTGCATTATCACGGCTGGATATCCCATCTCTGCTCACTACCAGCAAAAATGAAATCGAAAAAGCCGATGCCATCATCCTCCCGGGAGTCGGGGCGTTCGCAGAAGCGATGAAACAGTTAGAAAAATTGGGTCTGGTGAGCCTGCTCAAATCAGAAGCTTCCAAAAACAAGCCATTTCTCGGTATCTGCCTTGGCATGCAAATGCTCTATGAAACCAGTGATGAAGGCGGGGAATGCCCTGGACTCGGTTTATTCAAAGGAAAAGTCCGCCTAATACCAGATATAGTCAAAGTTCCGCATATGGGCTGGAATGATTTGCAAATAAAGCAAAACGTTCCACTATTAAACGGCATTAGGGAAGGCTCACATGTATACTTTGTCCACGCTTATTTTGCCGCGGAGGGTGACACCGAAAATCTTGTCGCCGATACAGCTTATGGCGTGCGTATCCCAGCGGTAGTACAACAAGGCAATGTGTTCGGCATCCAATTCCACCCGGAAAAAAGCGGCAGTATCGGGCTGCAAATACTGAAAAATTTTGGGGAGTTGATTTCATGATTCTATTTCCAGCGATCGATATTCGTAATGGAAACTGTGTCCGCTTAAGACAAGGCGATTACAACAATGAAAAAATTTATAGCGGCTCGCCTGTTGCCATGGCAAAAAAATGGGCAGAACGCGGTGCTGAATGGTTACATATTGTCGATTTGGACGGTGCCAAAACCGGCCTCTCCAGCAATGCAAGCGTGATCAAGCAAATCGCCGATGAAGTTTCTGTGCCCATTCAAGTCGGCGGTGGCATACGGCAGCTGGAAACCGTTAAAGACTACCTCGACAGTGGTGTCGCAAGAGTCATTGTTGGTACAGCAGCTTTAAAGGATACAGTTTTTTTGAAGGAAGCGGTAAGCACTTTCGGGGATAAAATCGCTGTCTCCATCGATGCCAGGGATGGCTATGTTGCCACAGACGGCTGGATGGATGCAAGTAATCTGAAGGCATTGGATTTATTACGGCAGCTAGAAAACATCGGCGTACAAACGATCATTTATACAGATATTTTGAAAGATGGCATGCTCAAAGGACCGAATGTTGAAGAATTGGAAACAATGAACAAAGCATCTGAAATCAAGGTAATCGCATCAGGCGGCGTTTCAACTGCTGCGGATGTCAGAAATCTCGCAGCATTGAATATGTACGGTGCTATTATCGGCAAGGCACTCTATGAAGAAAAAACGTCTCTGGAAGAATTATTGGAGGTGACACAATGACGTTGACAAAACGAATCATTCCCTGTCTGGATGTCGACAAGGGCAGGGTAGTAAAAGGCAGGAAATTCAAAGACTTACAAGACGTCGCAAATCCCATTACATTAGCAAAAAAATACGATGAGGCTGGTGCAGATGAACTTGTTTTTTACGATATCACCGCATCCAATGAAGCCAGAGACATTTTTGTCGATATGGTTGAAAAGGTTGCCGCTGAAATTTCTATTCCCTTCACTGTCGGCGGCGGTCTGCGCACGGTAAATGATATACAAAAAGTATTGCGTGCTGGGGCTGATAAAGTTTCGATTAACAGTGCTGCTGTAAAAAATCCACAGTTGATCAGCGATGCTGCTGCTAAATTCGGCAGACAGTGTGTCGTGCTTGCCATTGATGCCAAACAAATTGCAAACAGCTGGCATGTTTTTATCAACGGCGGCCGGGTGGACACAGGATTGGACGCCATCACCTGGGCGCAAAAGGCAGAAAAGCTCGGAGCCGGGGAAATTGTTGTCAATGCGATAGACACAGATGGAGAAAAAAATGGCTACAATCTCGACCTCAATAGAGCAATTGCGGATGTTGTCAATATACCTATTGTCGCCAGTGGCGGCGCTGGCAGTATGCAACATTTCGCTGAGGCATTGCTTGGAGGAAAAGCCGATGCAGCGTTGGCGGCCTCTGTCTTTCACTACGAAGAAATCGATATCCACGCACTAAAAGCATTCTTACGCCAACAAGATATACCGATAAGGGAGGTAACAGCAAATGAATTTTGACATCTCTACATTGCGTTTCGACAAAAACGGTCTAATCCCTGCTGTCGTTCAGGACGAAAAAACCGGCGAGGTTTTAACACTTGCATATATGAATGAAGAAGCGATTGCAAAGACGTTGGAAACGAAAGAAACCTGGTTTTTCAGCCGAAGCAGGAATGAATTATGGCATAAAGGTGAGTCTTCAGGGAATACACAGCGAGTCGTACGTCTGCAGCAGGATTGTGACGCCGATGCGCTGCTTCTGCAAGTTGTGCCGGATGGGCCAGCATGCCATACTGGAAATCGCAGCTGTTTTTCTGAAACCATTACGGAAGATGCGGCTAGCAACCGGACTGTGCTTCATGAACTTGTTCAGAAAATCAAGGAACGGAAAGAAAATCCAGTCGAAGATTCCTATACGACCTATTTATTCCGCGAAGGTATCGATAAGATTTTAAAAAAAGTCGGGGAAGAATCAGCTGAAGTCATTATTGGTGCCAAGAATAACAATAAAAAAGAAATCACTTGGGAAATCTCTGATTTGATCTATCATACCCTTGTATTGATGGAGCTCGTCGAGGTGGATATTACAGATTTAAAGGTCGAGCTTTTCAAACGCCACCTGCAAAAGCAGGGTGAGCAGAATGCATAAATTTTGGAGTACGATGGTCAGGCGAACGGAGCCTTATGTACCTGGGGAACAGCCGAATACACAGGATTTGTTGAAATTGAATACGAACGAAAACCCGTATTCCCCTTCCCCAAAAGTGTTGGAATCCATTACGGAAGAAACGAATCAGTTGATGCGTTATCCCTCGCCTACCGCTGATTTGCTTCGTGCTGAAATTGGAAAACGTTATGGGTTGGAGCCGGATGAAGTATTTATCGGAAATGGATCAGACGAAGTATTAGCTTTTAGCTTTATGGCATTTTTTGATCCTGGAAAAATCATTCGTTTCCCTGATATCACGTACAGCTTTTATCCGGTGTATGCAAAGCTATTTGATATTCCTTATGAAGAAATCCCGCTAGAAGAGGATTTTTCCATACCTTCAAGTGCATTCGCCAACAGCCCCGGAGGCGTGATATTTCCAAATCCGAACGCACCGACAGGTATATTTTTAGAATTGGAAAGCGTCAAAGAAATGGTAGTGGCAAATCCAGATTGTGTCGTGATAGTGGATGAAGCATACATCGACTTTGGCGGCGAATCGGCTGCCTCACTCATTGCAGACTTCGAAAATCTTCTGGTAGTGCAGACGACCTCCAAATCAAGGTCTCTCGCCGGTCTGCGTGTGGGGTATGCACTGGGACAAGCACATTTGATAGAAGCACTGATACGTATTAAGGATTCTTTCAATTCCTACACCATTGACCGGCTCGCTCTCCGCGGAGCACTTGCATCATTTCAGGATCACGCTTATTTCAGTGAAAAAACGATGCAGCTCATAAGAACGCGGGAAATGACGACTGAAAGAATGTCAGCACTGGGATTTCATGTCATCCCATCACAAGCCAACTTTTTATTCATGGAACATCCGGATATCCACGCAGCTGATTTATATATGCTGTTAAAAAAGGAAAATGTGCTTGTGCGGCATTTTGATAAGCAGAGGATTGCGAACTTCTTAAGAGTCTCGATTGGGACAGATGAACAGATGGAGCGCTTCTTAGAGGTGACTGGTAAGATATGTATGGGATAAGCAAGTCTGATGTCTGTTTAAAAGGAGCAGATATAATACTTGTGTTCCGGTATAAACAATTACAAAAGAATATGAGAAACGACAAAAGCCTGCTTTTTTGCTGGCTTTTGTCATTATCAAACAAGTTAATGATTATATACAGAACAGTTTAGCTTCATTTGATAGCATGGATATATTTTAAGACAGAAGGACGAGTTACATAACTTTGCTTTTTCAGATGATTTCCCAACTCGTAAACAAATCCTTCAAAGCACTTTCCAGTTCTTCTTCCGCAATCCCAGCAAACCCAAAAACGATTTTCGGCCGCATAACTTTCCAGTTCGTCATTGAATAAGAAGACAATGAATAAACATTGATCCTTGCAGAAGCCGCCCTCTCCAAAAGTTCGTTCTCACCTATACCATTCATGACTTCAAGTAATATATGCAGTCCATTCTGTTCCCCAATTACCCGTATCCTGTCTGAATACGGCTGCAAAATTTCCATTGTTTTTTCCAATTTACGTCTATAGACCTTACGCATGCGATTTAGATGTCTTTCAAAATCCCCTGACATCATAAATCGTGCAAGTATACGCTGGTCTATTCGGGAAACAGTGCAATGATAATAAGAATAACGTTGATTGTATTGTTTCAATAACTTATTTGGCAGCAGCATATAACTGATCCGCAGTGACGGTATCAGCGACTTGGAAAATGAGCCTAAATAAATCACTTTAC
This sequence comes from Tigheibacillus halophilus, assembly GCF_042683165.1. Taxonomy (NCBI): domain Bacteria; kingdom Bacillati; phylum Bacillota; class Bacilli; order Caryophanales; family Bacillaceae; genus Tigheibacillus; species Tigheibacillus halophilus. The sequence continues at coordinate 167,945 of NZ_JBHUIZ010000018.1, read as the reverse complement.
CGGCACTGTCCATTCCTTTTAATGCCGGAATGGATTTTCCCGTATACCGAAACTCACTATCATAATCATCTTCAATAATATAACGACCTTCCTGGCCAGATGCCCAATTAAGCAACTGCACCCGACGATTGACCGGCAGCACATAACCATATGGAAAGTGATTAGAGGGTGTCGTGTACATCATGTTGATCCGTTGCTTTTCCAAATCAGTCACAATCACACCATCTTCATCTACTTGCAATGGCCGTACTTCATTTGGCTGGTCTGCCAGGATACGTGATATGACATGATATCCAGGATCCTCCACCCCATAACTGATGTCATCTCCCATCAGACTGACCAGTTGTTGGAGCAATATTTCGCTTCCGGCACCAATAATGATTTCTTCAGGTAAACATTTCACCCCCCTGGCATGATACAAATAGGTAGCGATTTCCTGCCTTAAAACAAGTTCACCTTGGCGATCTCCGTGTAAAAGCAGATGATGATACTGTGGATCTATCAGCTCTTTGGCGTATTTTCGCCACTTGGTGAACGGAAAATGTTCCGTATCGATTTTACCGGGGTGAAAGTCATATTTCCATGCCACGGGTTTTTCTTTCTGTTGGTGTGTTTTTTTTGATGTATTGACCAACACTAAATCCTCATTAGCAGCAATAAAATAACCTTGACGGGGCTTCGCCTCCAAATATCCTTCCGCTACAAGTTGAACATATGCTGTTTCGATGGTATTTTCACTAATCTTAAGGTAGTCAGCCAATTTGCGCTTAGATGGCAGCTTGGTTTCGTACACCAGTCTGCCTGCGATAATCTCTCCCTTAATATACCTATACAGTTGTTCATATAAAGTCTGTTCGCTTTCTCGATCCAATACACAGGACAACATATCCATATACTCCGCCCTTTCTGACCCCATCAAAAATATTTAAACTGACGCTTTTAACAATATCACATTCCTATTATAATCGAATTAATATTTAAAATAAAATATCAATGGAGGAGCGATTAAATGGAAAAAGTTAAAGACGCTAGAGCAATTAAAGGAGTACATATCCCCCACCATGGTGTGATTATGGACGTAGTCAATGCGGAGCAGGCAAAAATTGCGGAAGCTGCAGGGGCGGTCGCTGTAATGGCGCTAGAGAGAGTACCTTCTGACATTCGCAAAGCTGGCGGGGTCGCCAGAATGGCTGATTCGAGAATCATTGCCGAGGTAGTAGAGGCTGTTTCCATCCCTGTCATGGCCAAAGCACGTATTGGACATATTGTTGAAGCCCGTGTTCTGGAAGCGATGGGTATTGATTACATTGATGAAAGCGAAGTATTGACACCAGCTGATGAAGAATTTCATATTTTGAAAAGTGATTTCTCTGTCCCATTTGTTTGCGGCTGCCGTGACCTTGGTGAAGCTGCCCGCCGTATCGGAGAAGGTGCTTCCATGTTGCGGACAAAAGGAGAACCTGGTACTGGCAACATAGTAGAAGCTGTCCGTCATTTGCGAAGGGTCAATGCCCAAATCAGAAAACTGACTTTAATGCAAGATGATGAACTGATGACTGAGGCTAAAAACTTGGGTGCACCTTATGAAATATTGAAACAAATCAAAGAAGCTGGCAGGCTTCCAGTGTCTAACTTTGCTGCGGGCGGCGTAGCCACTCCTGCTGATGCTGCATTAATGATGGAGCTTGGAGCAGATGGCGTTTTTGTCGGGTCAGGTATTTTCAAATCGGAGACACCTGAGAAATTCGCCAACGCGATTGTCAAAGCGACTGCTAATTATCAGGATTACGGATTAATCGGAGAATTGTCGAAAGAACTAGGTACTGCGATGAAAGGTTTGGATGTACAAACAATGCCAAGAGAGGAAAGAATGGCTGAACGCGGATGGTGAATAAGATCCAGGAAGGGATGCTGCAGCAACAAGCAGCATCCCTATTTTGTGCATATGAAAAGCGCCTGTACATCGTACAGGCGCCATCGATATTTGCGGCGGGTCACTATCTGTTCACATCAGATAACGCAGTGCCCGGCTTATGCAAATCAGCTCATCGCAAATCTAAGTATATCATATCTCCGGATTATCGACCACAGGAATACTATGTTTGCAGCAATATTTTCAAATACTGGTTCGTACAGATCAAAGAAATGCGGTGATCCCCTTTCTGATATTCCGTAAGGGAGCCTTCCCGCAGGGTTTGCACCCAGCCATTCCTTTTTAAAATGAATTTATACCCATATGGGATCCCGTCCTCTTCTTTAGCCTGCGGCCAATTGAATCCATAAGCTATATTTGATTTATCTACCAGCTTTGCATATCTCGGGACAGGAAAATGATGCAGCTCGTTCAATGTTTTGTATGAAAAATATGTTTGATGATAAAAAAACAGGCCACACACAACCACAATGGCTGAAACCAGCCAAATTGCTTTTTTCCTCATACCCATTCTACTCCTCTGCCATTTTTCCTTTATTGATACCTGAGACAACCCGCTTAATCTTTTACCCTTTTAAAAACGATTTGATTGAAATTTGTTGTGACATTCCCGGCATAGCTGCCAATCTGTGGAATGATATTGACTAGCTCCCAGCCGGACTTGCCGTGTTCATTCAGTAGTTCTTCCAGTTCCCCGCTGTCTACATCGAGCATAGCATTTTTCCAGGCAACCACCTTATATTCCCACTGCATACCGTCTGCCCCCTCTATTTATCCATACGATTATAGAGATGCATTTGTTTCAAAATATTACCATACAAAGCGAAGTATTCATGTTATATTTACATTACATTTATTTTGCATAGGAGAATTTAAGTATGAAAACAGAGAAAGAGAAAATGCTTGCGGGAGAACTTTATCATGCGGGAGACCAGCAGCTTGTCAAAGAAAGACTGCAAGCGCGCAAGCTGACACGCTTATTCAATCAGACATCGGAAGATGAGACTCCAAAAAGAAGCGAACTATTGAAAGCGCTATTCGGTTCTACCGGCAATGAGCTTAGCATCGAACCTTCATTTCGATGCGATTACGGCTATAATATACATATAGGAGAAAATTTTTACGCGAATTTTGACTGTGTATTCCTGGATATCTGTGAAATTCGTATCGGTGATGACTGTTTCATCGCCCCTGGAGTACATATCTATACTGCTGCACATCCGATTGACACGCGAGAAAGAATCACTGGTATCGAGTACGGAAAACCGGTGAATATTGGTCATCATGTATGGATCGGAGGAAGGGCTGTAATCAATCCGGGTGTCAGAATCGGGGATAATGTCGTTGTGGCATCAGGCTCTGTTGTCACCAAAGATGTCCCTGCTAATGTCGTCGTCGGGGGAAATCCAGCCAGGATTATTAAAAAAATTCCTGAATGAAACGTATAAATCCATGCAAATAGGAAAGCATGCGGTGCTCTCCTATTTGCAATAATGCCATTTCCCTCCATATTAATCCTTATGTTTTTTAACTGAAGGTTCATCTTCAGGCCTTTGAAAACCTTTGTCCAACCTTCCAGCATTCTCCATATCGCCGGATGCACGGTACCCTGTTGCTTCTCCGTTGGAGGTCGTTCCGTAGAATCCCATGCCGCCTAACGCAACGTTAATATTTTCCTGATTTTTCTTCTTTTTAGCCAATGGTCACACCTCCTAACGCTAATGTAACCATTGCCCATATATGTATGTTTGGAATTACCTGATGCTTAACCTGTATACTGAAGGGGTAATATAATTTAAGGCTTTGTTCCATCACTGTATGAGGATAAAAACAAATTTAATAAAGGAGGAATATGTATCATGGCTCAATCATTCAACGTGACCGATCCGGCGACAGGTGACGTGATCCAGAAAGTCACATACGATTCTGAAGAAGACATTAAGCAGGCGCTGAAACGCGGCCACGAAGCTTTTAAAGAATGGTCCCGCGTTAATGCTCATGAACGGTCCCGTTTACTAAAGAAATGGTCTCAAAAAATCCAAGAAAACAAACAGGATATCGCTGAAGTTATGACTCGTGAAAATGGCAAACCGTTAAAAGAATCGCTCGGGGAAGTCGACTATGCGACCAGCTATATCGACTGGTATGCTGAAGAAGCAAAGCGGGTTTACGGTCGTACAATTCCTGCCAATACGGAATCGAAACGTATTATCGTGACAAAACAGCCTGTCGGACTTGTCGCAGCAATTACTCCTTGGAATTTCCCTGCCGCCATGATGACCAGAAAGGCGGCCCCGGCACTTGCCGCAGGTTGCACCTTTGTTGTCAAGCCGGCAGTCGAAACACCATTGACAACCATCCGTTTCATCGAACTAGCTCATGAATCCGGTATCCCGGAGGATGTAGTCCAATGTGTCAACCAGCGCGGCAGCGTGGCAGGTGATATTTTCACGGACAGTGAGTATGTACGAAAAATTACTTTTACCGGTTCGACACCAGTCGGTAAATCATTAATCAAAAATAGTGCTGATACAGTCAAGCATGTCACGATGGAGCTTGGCGGACATGCCCCGCTCATCGTGGCAGAAGATGCGAATATTGATTACGCCGTCCGGCAAGCTATCGCCACCAAATTCCGTAATGCAGGACAAACCTGTGTCTGCGCCAACCGTCTTATTGTCCACGAGAGCATTGTAGATGAGTTCTCCCAAAAATTTGCAAGCGAAGTTAGCAAACTTAAGGTTGGCAACGGACTGGAAGAAGGGACAGACATCGGTCCGATCATCAATAAAAAAGGATACGATAAAATCGTAGAACAAGTGGAAGACGCCTTGGATAAAGGGGCTGAAGCACTGGTCGGAAACAAATACGAGGTAAATGATGATAAGGGGAGCTACTTCGTCTACCCAACCGTTTTGAAGAATGTCGATGAAGGTATGTCGATCATGCATGAGGAAACATTTGGCCCAATTGCCCCGATTATCAGTTACAAACAAGTGGAAGAAGCGATAGAGATCGCCAACAATACACCATTTGGGCTCGCAGCCTACTTTTTCACCAATGACTATCGTAAAGGTACCTTCCTTTCCGAAAATCTGGATTATGGCATTGTAGGATGGAATGACGGCGGTCCTTCAGCAGCCCACGCACCATTTGGCGGTATGAAGGAAAGCGGACTCGGTCGTGAAGGCGGGCTAGAAGGTATTGAGCCGTATCTCGAGACGAAATATTTGTCCATCGGCGGATTCTAAGTTTAAAATTTCTATGAATAAAACCAGATGCCATCTCAGGGTGGCATCTTTTCCTTTTTCAAATTATCATTCATCTTGCTTATCCTGTCTTTCGCAAGTATAGTGAATATATATAATAATGGAAAAGGTGAGCCCATGTCATATGAAAGATTACGAAATTATGAGTTGATTGGCGGGCTGTCATTTTTAGGCAGTGTAGGTATTTTACTTTTCCTTCTTTTGAAAGGAGCTTTTTTATATACCTTTCTTTCTTTCATTTTGTTAGCTATCATCGGACTCATTGCCACAGATAGATACACTAAATTACAAAACAGGTTGAATGCCTGTATGAAAAAACGTATTGCTTCTCTACAGCCGTCTGCCAATGATTTTCAGAACACTGTCATGTTCTTGCCGGATTCTCTAACAGTCAAACTGGTGTTTGATTTCCCTGCAAAGCGGCTCTATATATGGCGGCCTGTTGATGGCAAAGCGGGATTAAATATGGATATGCCATTTAACATTTTTGCTTATAATTTTGATGAAATCTCGAAAGTAAAAGTCATTGCTAATGATCAAACAATCGCTAACAGCAAGGACTTTTCCGAAAAGGAAGCTGATAGTGTCGAAGGAAAAATACAGTTCAAAAATCTGAAATCATTGCTTTTGGAAATCCAACTGAATGACATTCGCCATACATTGCCATTCTACAAGTCTATACCCGGAAATGGCAACGTCCCTGTCCGGCCTCTTAGCTCCGCATACAAACAGAATGTAGGACAAATCACAGAATCCTTCAAGATATTAAATAATATTATTCATGGAAAGAGTTTGGAGCTTACAATCATGGAGCCCGTTGAGACCACCGCCGATGAGCAGACTCCCCTTGTGAATGAAAGGGAAGATGCAGGCAGGGGCGACCATCATCTAAGCAAGCAAACAGTTAACAATTCGCTTGCTGTCCAAATGACAGCAACGAATGATGCAACCAGACAAACACAAAGTGGCTCTTCTTCACCGAAATACATCGAAACATCCAATAAACCCACAGATACGATGGATGCTGAACAGACTGAAACGAGAAGCGCATTCTCTGATTTCGAAAAATTCCTGGAAAGCAACAAGCAAAAACAATTTGGCAGCTCCAGACAGGACGATCATAACTAGTACAAACACAGGAAGGTTCTGCATGATGCAACACGATTATTCCCTCATTTTTAAAAAACTGCATAACCATTACGGACCGCAAAACTGGTGGCCTGCTGATTCACCGTTTGAAATGATGATCGGTGCCATACTTGTTCAAAATACGAATTGGCGTAATGCTGCCAAGGCACTGCACAACTTGGGTAACCGTCTCGAACCGGAAATCATTTTTCAAATGCCAGAGGCAGAACTGGCTGAACTAATTAGATCAAGCGGATTTTACAAGATGAAAGCAAAAAGAATCAAAGCGTTTATGCAATGGTTCGAAATCTGCCATTTTTCTGTTGAGAATATAAAAAAACGAGATAAGGACGCACTGCGCAATGAATTACTGCAGATCCATGGCATCGGAAGGGAAACAGCAGATGTCATGCTGATTTATGCTTTTGAGAAACCTGTTTTCGTTGTTGATGCATACGCAAGAAGAATTTTCTACCGCCTTGGCTATGATATGCCGGCTGCATACGATGCCTTTCGACTGCAGGTTGAAAGCCAGTTGCCAAACGATGTACAGATGTATAATGAGTTTCATGCGCTGTTGGATGAACATGCTAAAAGTATTTGCAGAAAAAAACCGCTATGCAGCAAATGTCCTTTGATTGACGTTTGCGCACAGCGGTATTGAATCGCAACCGAAGGTGACAAAGTGAATTGTATAAAATGCAATAGCGATAATATCGGAAAAGATACAATAGCCGCCACCACATAGTAGATTTATATGTATCCAAAAAATAATTTAAAAAGCAAACCCTCTCCGATTCAAAAACTGCGGTTATATGTTACTAGCGCTGCCAAACTGGACGGATAAACCATATACTCTGAGATAATACTAAAAATGAACACTGAATCCATCAAATTCGTGTGTACCTGTTCCAAACCGAATCAAATCGTTCTTTCGCAGGTATTGAACAGCCTGCTTGGCTTCCATCAGGATTTTTGGGTCAAGCCCAAGCGTGTTATGCGACCCATATATCTTAGTTACACTGGGTATTTCAGCTATCTTCTCCAACGATCGGCATAAATCAGCCGGACTGGTGGACGGATAATGCGCGTAAACCGGCGTCTGGTCATAAAGCAAATCACCGGTGAACAAATAGCCATTGGTTTGATCAAAAATGTTGATATGACCTGGTGAGTGCCCTGGCGTGTGATAAATTGTCAACGCCCGATTTCCCAGATCGATCACGTCCCCTTCTTCCAGCAACCCAGCTGGCTCTCCCTGAAATGGCTGATATGTTTTCGGATCGAATGACACTGGTGTCGGTTTGGTGATATCCCTGCCTATGTCTTTTCGGATTTGCGCGATGGAAAGCCCGCCAATGCCATTAACCAACCAATCTTTATCATCTTGATGCACATATATACGTTCAAATTCCCCGTGGCTTCCGATATGGTCCGCATGAACATGGGTTGTTATGACATCAATCGGCTTTTCTGTCAGTTGATCGGTAACCCGTTTCATATGATCGATGCCAAGCCCGGTATCGATCAATACAGCTTTTTCTTCTCCCAGCAGCAAAAAAGCGTGCACCTTTTCCCAGTGGCCATATTCACTGATGGCAAAAGTCTTCTGATCAATTTTTTCTATTGTGAACCATGGATCTTTGAGCATACTCATCCTCCTTCATGAAGCAACTGAAATCAAGAATTGACGTAGTCCATTCCTATTCGCCGGTTACATTAACCGGAAACCGCCGTCGCTACCTGTCTGTTTCCGCTACCTCACTCGTGGCCTCAATTTCCACCTTGTTTAAAGCCTGTGTCGCCAGTTTATCTGCCTCCTGATTGTCCTTTCTTGAAACAAGCTTGTATGATGCCGTCAACCCCATTTTACCGATTCGGTTTTCGATGCGGTCTATCCACTTTTCCAAATCATCATCATAGCATGGCCATTCATCATTCATCTGGTTGATGACGACCATAGCATCCCCGATAAACGTCACCGGTAAATGGTGCACTTCCAGGTTTTCTAACTCTTTCAACCCTAAATCAAGTGCTGCATATTCCGCTTCATTATTCGATTCCAATCCTTCAGCAAATATATTTTTGCGTAACCGGTAAGATTTCCCACTTTTGTCAAAATAAATCACACAGCCCAGACCTGCAGCTTTTTTTTCTTTATGGAATCCACCATCGAAATAAACAATGATGTTATGGGGTTCCGATTGAATTTCTTCCGTGTATTTTTTCAATTCTTTTAATGTCCAACTATGATCATAGTCATCCAGAAATGTAAACGCAAGCTTCCTTCCTGTCTTTTCCAGGTCTTCGGCAATTTGAATGGCATCCTTCATATCCATAGGATCGGAATAAAATTCTGTCTTCGCTCCTTGGGGTGTTTGATAGATCAATTTTATGTGGATAGGCATTCTCTTCCCTCCAAAAAAGTGTTGTTGTGATAAGTATACCCTATTGTGCCAAAAGCGCGCCAAGTCCTAATGTGCTATTGTTCAAAGATCTTGAGCGAAAACATGTGGTTAAGTTCTTTTAATCTGCAATTTTATAAACTTCCTGTTCCAGTTTGGCACTTTAATCACCGATTAAGAAGGAGGGAGTTGGATGTTTTAGATAGTTTATTTTAAGGAACAAGAACACTAGGCAAGAATTTTTTTTGGGAGGAGAGATAGAATGAATGTCAAAAAAGGTTTGTTAGTCGGTGCAACTGCATTTGGCCTTACGTTATCGGGGGCAGGAATTTCATCGGTTTCTGCAGCTGATTCCAAAACCAATGTTCATGCATCATCTGTCTCAGGTATCCATTCCTCACTCACCAATCAAGAGGCGGCTAAGACCTTAAATAACATTTACGATCAAGCTTATATCGGGCAAATGCCCAGAGAAGTTCACGGGCTTACAGTCCATAAAAGCACAAAAGAAGACGTTCATCAAAAGCTAGGTGAACCAGAGGAACCAGCTACCAAGGATAATCCCTTCGATCGTTATCACGGCTCCATGGGAAATCCAAGTTACGCCATTTCCTATGACAAAAACGATAAAGTTAATGAAATCCGAAACTTTGGTACAAACGTTGAAAGACAAACAAATTTAGGGGGTATCACGCCTGCTGTATTAAGTGAACAGATTGGCAGCCCCGATAAGATTCTCGATGTTCCCGATACAAATGAGTTGGATTATGTTTATAAAACAGATGATTATGAGCTCCATTTTGTAATCGGTGATAACCCGATTATCAAGGGCCATAAACAAACGGTTAATCATGTAAATTTAAAAGCAGCAAAATAGCATTTTATTTAGCACACCAGATGATGACTTTCCATACAGAACAGATTGATTAGGTAGGTTCTCGTCTCATAATACAGTGGACAAATAATTGAACAGGAGCAGGAATCCCGGAATAGGATCCCTGCTCCTGCCATTTACTGGAGATGCTTTTTCAATTCTTCAATTTGTTCCAAATGTCTTTTCTCATGATAACCGATAAAAGGAATCCATTGCTTCAGACTTAATTCTCCAAACGCAGGGTGCGGATAGGCTCTATGCTCTAACATATTATCATCCGCTTCATCTGCAATCTGATGCAATGCCTGTCTGGATTGTGCAAGTTTCTCCTTCATGTCAGCTAATGTGATAAATGCTTTGGAGGGCTCCACAAAAGAAGGGGCTTCAACCTTTGTGGAACGGTCCACTGTCAATTGGATCGGTTTGTCTGAGACTCTTCTGTGTTCTCCTTCTGCAAGCTGCTCTGTGATGGAAGAGGTTACGACACGCTCCATCAAATACAGATGGTCAAGCACTTGCATGATTGTCCATCTGCCTTTCTCCAGTTCTTCGTTCAACTGCTCATCAGTTAATCCTTCCACTGCTTGTAATACCTCTTCACGAATTTGATCGTTTTTATTTTCCATATATACCACTCCAATTTGATAATTATATTTTTAAAGCCTGCACGGTAATCACTGTGTTAATATTTTCTATATATAATTTTGTATTCCCGTTATTCAAACCATTCACACCAGTTAACAAATCGCTTTAACACTTCACTGCTTTAGCATAACAGGGGCCTGTCCCCCGTCAATATCCGCTGGATACAGGGTGATCTCGCCTGCAGGTGTTTTAGCTGCGTTGGAATGGATTTCAAAATTATCGTTTAGGGCAATAGTCCAAGCTGCTTCATGATTGCGATGGAGGACCACAGCAAGGGTCCCGTATTGTTGAACCTGTTCCCATTTGAACAATTCTGTTTGACCGTGCCATGATACAGTGATACCTTCTTCATCACTTAAAACTGCAGCATCTTTCCCTTTCCATTGTCCATGAATTTCTGCACCGACATAGTAATATGATACCCCTTCACCACGGTCGCCATATGTGCCGATAAACTGCTGCACTTTATCATCAATGGTTTGATAAGTGATGGCAGCCACATCATTGGCTAGCCATTGCACTTTAAATTTTCCTGTCGTTTCGTCCGGCAGTTTTTCCTTCGGCAAAGCAAGGATTTTATAGTATGTCCGGAAATAAACTGTTTCTCCATTTTTTTCTTTCATGGAGAGCACATGCTGAAAATCCGGCGAAATGCTGCTAATGTTTTTAATTTGTTTGTCACTTTCTGTAAGCAGCACACTTTGAACCGCAACAAACAAAATCACCATAACAGCACCGACGAACTTCCACTTTCTGCTTGATTTTACCAGCAATAGAATCGCTGCACCAGCACAAATGATACACAGCATGTTAATGACGTAAAATAATCGATTATCTACATACTCCGCATGATATCTTGCATGTGCAAACAGATAGCCCATCTGCAAACCAAAGAACCCAACAGCGAGAATGAACAAAAACCAACCTGCGATTTTCCGGAAATCATATTTCATCAGGCTGCACCTCTTTCTCGAACTGCCACGTTTTCCCATTGTCTGCAGAAATGAATCTGCCTTTCACTTCGCCTCCCAAATAATCTCCATTCGGCCCTTGGTTTACATCCATTGCCAAATATTTTTCCTTTTTAACCGGTACTTCGGCAGTCACGAAGATCTTATCATACTTCTCCGGAATCTCCACTTTCGATGGCTGCCAGGTCTCCCCGCCATCCTGAGTCACATACAGATCAGGGGCTTCTGGATTGATTGTCCCATATGACATGAACCCGGTTTTCTCATCAATAAACCCGCCGTCTGAAATAAGCCTTGTTACATTTGGATTGTTTATGTGTTTCCAATTTTTTCCACCATCTTGTGTGACAAAAGCGGTAGAATATTCCTGGGACATCGTTCGATCACCAGAAATGATTACATAGCCAAACTTTTCGTCTAAAAATGCTACTTTTCTAAAACGGACTCCCTGAATTTTTTCCGTAATAACCGAATCATGCCATGTTTTCCCTTTATCAGTGGAAAGGGTAAGCATGATTTGCTGAACCGCTCCGTTTTCACCTGTACCATATAAAAAAGCAGCAAGCTTTTCAGTCAGGACAAAACTTTGGGGAATCAGTTCTTGCTTGTCTCCATTATATTCACCAGCAAATAAATCCTCTCTTTCAATCGGTGCTGCTCCCCACTTCTTCCCTTTGTCAAATGTGATTTGCAGTTTATCATTCTGCAGGGAATAACCGATTTTTTTGTTATTTTCATTCGGATGAATAGGCTGCAGGCGTTTTTCCTGCTCTTTCATTCGCTGCTCTGACTCCTTCAATGCCTGCTTCTGCGCCGTCTCTTTCTGGTTCAGAGCCTCTATACCATCATTGGCATTTTCATAGCAGACAGTCGCTATGACAAGTGTCACCAACATGGCAGCGGCTGTAGTGATGATAATATTTTTCATCTGCTTCCCCTTATAAAATAGACATACTTCCATTCTACTACAAATCCATTTCAATTTATCGGGGGGGAGTGATTCATGATGTGGTGGAAAAGTTTTCTTGCACATTTGTTGTAAAATGCCTATCACCAAAAGCAGAATAGGCCTTTCAACAGAACAACTACTATCTCATCACAACATACGTATACCGCCAATTATCGGTAATTGTTTTTTCTCTCCCCTATAAGCATGCATCATACCAATCATCATCAGCAGCAGCATGACAAGGCCATACATACCTTGCAGGAGCGTTGTCAGCGGCCATAAAAACCAAAGAAATATTTCCATGAACTTGAAAACGACTTGACCCGCAAGTGAAAAAATAAGCAATACAAGACCCTGGTTTGCATGAAAAGCACCGGTTTCGGATTTTGGATTAACCACAAGCGGAAGAAAAAACAGAATACCTACATAGGCTAACATCGCAACTACTTTATGAACTTCATGTTGTTTTGAATCATTTGTGACATGTGCTTGATAAATATCCGCACCGCATTTTTCGCAAAACCTTGCACTATCTGACATCTTATGTCCGCACTGATAGCACTTCATAAATGAACCTCCCATCGATACTTTTATATTATTTATAGTGTATGTCCCATGTTTTATTGAAATGATTTTTATAAGGAAGGTGACATTTGGAAAGGGTGACCTAACCGGTTTCAAACGGTGAAGACCTGCAATAGCCACTTTGACGAGTAAAAGCGAAAAAATGCTATTCTAAAAAAATTCGGCCTTTCCTGACTTAGCTATAAAAAACGGGCAGAGAAGAATTACTTCCCTGCCCGACAATCATATTTCAATTAACCAATTATCATGTATCCTCTTTTTGATAAACAACTTTTCCATCTATGATGGTTGTTTTTACAGCTATATCTTTAATTCTTTTCGGATCAATCGTTGTAGGGTCTGCCTCCAGTACTGCAAAGTCCGCACGCTTATCTACCTCAATACTGCCACTATTGTCTTCATCAAAATTTAATTGGGCACCGTAAATGGTCATCGACTTCAGTGCTGTAATGACATCTATTTTTTGTTCGGGGCCAAGCTCCTCTCCTGAACTTGTCTGGCGGTTTACCGCTGCCCACACTGAAAACAATGGCGAAATAGGTGTTACCGGGCAGTCAGAATGCAACGTGAATAACAGATTGTGATCCACTGCTTCCGCTAGCGGACTGATCCTTCTTGCACGTTCAGGACCAAGAAAGATATTCTTATGCCGATCTCCCCAATAGTACACATGATTGATAAAAAACGATCCAGCAACATCAAGGTCCTCCATTTTTTGAATATCTTCAGGTGTGGCTGTCTGCACATGTTCAATTCGGTGCTGGTGATTTTTTTGTGGTTCCTTTTCTAGTACATATTCATAAGCATCCAAAATCGAACCGATAGCACGATCACCGTTCCCATGTGTTACGATACGAAAACCGCGACGATGTAAATCAAGCATCTCCTCGTTTAAATTATTCTGTTCATGGAACAGCTCGCCTTTTTTCTCCTTATCTGTATAATATGGTTTCCTTAATGCTCCAGTATAGCCTTGAATCGAACCGTCCTGAAACATTTTTGCACCATCCAGCCTGACTTTTCCTTCAGACATTTGCTGCAATTTTTCATCAATCTGCTTGGCAGTGTAATCGCCAAATACACTGTCCTTTCGCAAAAGATGATGCATCATGATCAGCCTTGTACGCATCGGGTTGATTCCTTTCGCTGCTGCCTCCGCGTGAAGTGTCAGCTCAGCATTAGGGTCACCCAACATTCCGACAGCTGCATCAGTGTTTGTCGTGATCCCTTGGGCCAAATAATCCTGAATTGCTTCCTCATACTGTTTCAATTTGTCTTCAACCGTCATTTCCGGCGTAGCCTTCATCATTTTTTCCATGGCTGGCTTCTCAAAAAGTACACCATTCAACCGACCATTTGCATCCCTTCCGAAATGGCCGCCATCATGATCAGTGACTGACTCATCAATGCCGGCAAGCTCCAGCGCTTTGGAATTGACGACAGCCAAGTGACCAGAAATATGCGTGATTAAAATCGGATGAGTGATCGAAACGCTATCCAATTCATCCCTTGTAATATGCCTTCCTTCCTTCAATGCAGTATCGTCATAACCAAATCCTGTCACCCAATTATTTTCCGGTGTTTCCTTCACTTTTTTTCGAAGCGCCTCTAAAATATCAGAAATATTATTGTTTGGCGGGGTCCCGCACTGCACAAAATTTTTCACTCTTGCATAGCCAAGAATATGATTATGTGTGTCTATGAAACCCGGGATTAAGGTCGCTCCCTTTAAATCAAGTTTTTCCTCCGCACTCACTTGATTCACCTCAGGCTCGCACTCTGGCCATACCCCGATAATCCTCCCATCTTTCACAGCGACGGATCCAGCGCGTGTATTGTCTTCATCAAGCGTCAGTACATTCGCATTCATAATTAATAAATCAGCATTTTTCATTTGAGAACCTCCCGTAAGAATCGTGCTCTCCCCATCGGGTTTCAATATGTAAGAACGACCGGGAAAACCCGATTCATATTTCGTACCTCTTTAACTCAAATGATATTCCCGCTAGAATTTTTATTTAAACTTCTTTTTTGGAAATAAATGTTAAAACACTTCTGATATGTGATCAATTTGCTATAGTACCTTTACGCAGCAGTTATGCCCTTCTCTCTTAATGAAAGGCTACATGCATTTACAGATTTTTCCTTATTGTGGTATGATCCTTGCCAAGGGGGAGAGTCCATGAAAAAATATAGTATGATCAGTTATTTGGCTGTCCTGTTTGGACTCAGTACTTTTTTGTTTTTTCTGCCATACGTGCAAACCGGTGGTTTTGTAAATATTTTACTCGGCCTGAACGTAATAGCAGTGGTGTTATCCGTTATCGGATTGTTCAAGAAAAATGAAAAGAAAGCCCTCGCTGGGCTCTCATTGTTTTTTTCTCTCTGGTTGCCAATCACCATTCTTTATATGATATTGGCATTGGGCTAATTTGAGTAAGCCTAGCCAGCCCCAACACAACAATTGGAGTTCACTATCATTAATCGGCAAACTTCGGACTTTACTGTAACTTTCCACGACATGCGACCGGCAGCACTTCTGCAATCTCACTGTCTGAAACAACATAGGCTTTTTCATGAAGATTAGTTACCGGACAGATATGATTTGGGATAATCTCCACTTTGTCACCTATGTTTATCTGTTTGCTGAAACTTTCATCATAAATGATCGCATGCTCATCAAAAACGCCATCAATGAAGACATTGTCAGATCCCTTGACCCTCCCCAATCCATTTGTTTTTGTTATTCCTTCGTTGCGTGTCTGAGCAGTGATACCTTTCGCACCAACATCCAAGATCACCCGCTCCCGGGTTGGTTTGCTGATGACTGTCGCCAGAACAGAAGCCGCACAGCGATCAAACGTCCCAATAACATTTGCTTGTGATGCGTCCATGAAAATATATGTGCCTGGTCTTATTTCAGTCACACCCTTAGGGATATCGAATTGCAGCATGACCGGCGGTGTGGAACCGATACTTACCACTTCCGGCTTGGCCCCCATCTCTTCTGCGATACCTGCAAAATGCAAAGTCCGCTCTGTTGCGTCTAAATACAATTGCTTACATGCCGCTGTATTCCCGGCCTTATAGGTATGCCCATCATGAGAAAAAATCCCCTTAAATGCAATATTTTCACTAGCAGCTACAGTTTCAAGCAACTTACGAAAATCATCTTCTTCAATAATGCCGGACCTTTTTTCACCAACCTCGATTTCTATCAGGACCTGGGCGGGTTTTTCAGCCCCTGCAAAAACTAGTTCAATTTGTTTGACCTGGTCAGGATGGTCAATGCCAAAAGAAATTTGGATGGTCTCAGCCAATTTCCGAATCCGTTTTAATTTCGCTTCTCCTACGACTTCATTAGCGATGAAAATATCACGTAAACCATATTCCGCCATGACTTCCGCTTCACCCGTTTTAGCTACAGTTATCCCCTTCGCTCCTAATTGTTCCTGCATTTTGGCCAATGCTGGCATCTTATGTGTTTTGGTATGCGGCCGCAATCCAATCCCTTGCTGATTCGCATATTGCTGAATCGACTTCACATTTTCCACCATGATTTTTTTGTCTATTAACAATGCCGGTGTATCCAATTCTGCTATTTTCAATACAACCTCTCCCTTATACGTTGATCAGCGCTGGCAGTATGAATAAAATGATAGAAATAAAGATCAATACCCTCGCAGCTGTTTTTGAAAGTTTTTGATTCGCTTTGCTTTTGTAAAATCCTGTGAACTGCAGCCGCTGGCGGTACCATACGAACAACAAAAGCAAGATAGCGATGCCAGGAAACCATCCGCCGCTTGCTTCTCCCACTTGGATATCAAAAGCTTTGTATACACTATTTACTAGTGCCCCCAAAACCACACCGCAGATCAGCATAATGAATATGACGCGTATCAATTCCAAGAAGAACCGCAAAACGACATTCCCCTCTCCCAGTTTTCTTCGTCTAGCAATCTTTTCTTTGCAAACAGTTTTGTAAAGCTTCATGTTTGCTTCATTTTATCATATTGACCCGTTTTCATGTCCAGACCGTCCCATTTCCCCAAAGCTTCCAGACTGCAGAGCTGAAATTTCTGTAGAAATGCAATAGATTGGTAAGACAGCAAAAAGAGCATCTATCCCGATCAGACGATGCTCTTCTCCATTTTGAAAATCTATTACCGACTTTTTTTATTTTTTACGCTTAATCCCTATTGTTCTTCCAGCTTCTTTTGGTTGCGGCATTTCCTTCTGTTCTAATGCAATTGCCTCAACCGACTGGGCAATTTGGTCAGGGAAAGGCGCGGGCCGTCCCGCCTCCATATCCATTCCCATCAACATTTGTTCACTTGTCGCCAATCGCTTCCCAGATGCATTCTTCATAGTAAAGAATACGTGCATGCGCTTTGCATCGCTGTCCAAGAGCTGTAGTGTTACATGCAATTTTTCTCCCAGATGCGCTTCATCCAGGTAGCAGACATGCGTCTCCAATGTAAAAATGGTGTAGCGCTGCTTTTCTCTAAAATCGGCATCAATACCAATATCCTGCATCAGCTGGTCGACAGTCAGGCTGAATACTCTGGCATATTCCGCGTCGTTCATGTGCCCGTTATAGTCGACCCATTCCTGTTTTACATCACATGTTAAAATTGTGTTGTCCACCGTATACACCTCCGCCAATGTTTATAATCTGCCGTTCAAATTGGCTGCGGGCCAGTATTCTTCCAGCAAGTCTGTCAGTTTGATCAAAAATTCATCACGGCGCTGTTCAAGTGCAGCAATGTCCTGCCCTTCCGTTTGCTCCTCACAGCCAGTGATCACTTTATCAGATAAATCCTTTGTCAATTCTGGTGCGACCAGTTTTGTCCAAGGTAATTTCAAAGCAGGTCCGAACTGTTCCAGCATATGCCGCATGCCCTGTTCTCCACCAGCCAAGTGCAATGTCAAAAACGGTCCCATTAAAGCCCAGCGCAATCCCGGACCATATACGATAGAAGCGTCAACCTCTCCTGTGGTGGCAATGCCGTCATTGACAATATGCAATGCTTCACGCCATATCGCTTCCATCAGCCGGTCCCCAATATGCCCGTCAATTTCATGGCGAACGATCAATGGTTTCATTTGAGCCGCTTCAAACAAGTCTCTCGCCCGCTCCACAACAGCCTGGTCTGTCTTTTCACCGCCGACCACTTCCACAAGCGGAATTAAATAAACCGGGTTGAATGGATGAGAAACAATGACTCTTTCCGGATGTGCACAGTCTTTCTGCAAGGTTGATGGCATGATTCCAGATGTACTGGAAGAAATAATCGCGTCCTGTCTGGATAATCCGTCAATTTCTGCAAGCAGCTTGCGCTTAACATCTTCCCTTTCTGGAGCGTTCTCCTGAATAAAATCAGCGTCAGCCACAGCTTTTGCAATATCTTTTTCAAAAACCAGATTATCTAGACTGGCACCTTCTCCAAGTCCTTTTTTCTCCAAAACCGGCCATACTTTTTTCAAGGCAGCATGGACTTTTTCTTCTGCACCCGGGGCTGGATCAAACGCAGTCACTTGATAGCCCTGTGATAGAAAACGGGCAATCCACCCTTGGCCGATTACACCTGTTCCTACTACGGTGATGTTTTTAATTGATTCTGCATTGTTTCGCATGATGTAAGTCTCCTTCTTTACGGACATTTGTCGCCATTTAACAATTCTAATCCAGTCAAAGACCAGCCCCCAACAAAAGAGGGACAATCCAGCGGAATTTTTCTCCTAAAAGAGAATTTCTTTACCGAGGCCAGATTATTTTCCGCAGCACTAATTTACTTTTGGAACTTTTTCAAGCCAAGCTTCTCCCGAGCTTCCTGCGGTGTCATCGGTTCTGCCTGCAATTCACGGATCGTGGACACGGCTTTATCTACAAGCTGTGCATTAGTTGCCAGCACGCCTTTCTTTAAATAAAGGTTATCCTCGAGTCCTACCCGCACATTACCGCCTAGTAAAACCGATTGTGCCGCGATTGGAAGCTGCATACGTCCAATTCCGAATGCGGACCAGGTCGCATTCTCCGGAAGACGATCTCGCATATATATGATTGTTTCTGCATCTGCGGCAGCACCCCATGGAATACCAAGGCATAACTGAAACAATGGGTCTCCGTCAATCAGACCATCAGCGACTAGCTGATTAGCCATGCGGATATAACCCGTATCGAAACATTCAATTTCCGCTTTGACTCCACTTTCCTGAATCATTTTTGCCTGTTTTCTCATCCAGCTTTCCGGGTTGATGTATACCATTTCTCCAAAATTGATGCTGCCTGCATCCAAAGTGCAGATCTCAGGAAGGAGTTCACCGATCGGCTGGTGCCGTTCTTCCGGTGTTTGCATCCATGTGCCTGGACCGCCATTGGCAGGATTCTCCTCACTCGGAATCCAATCGCCGCCACCGCCAGCCGTCAAATTGATGATGACATCCGTGTCAGATTCGCGAATTCTTTCTACTACTTCACGGTATAAAGCCGGGTTGAAGCTAACTTCGCCTGTTTGCGGGTCGCGCACATGAATATGGGCGACAGCTGCGCCGGCTTTAGCGGATTCAATAGCAGACTCCGCAATTTCTTTTGGTGTCACAGGCACGTGTTTGCTTTTTCTTGTTGTGTCCCCCGCACCGGTCACTGCACTTGTAATGATCACTTTATTTGTCATCGTCATTTCTCCCTTCCTTTTTCGGTACATGCTTGAAGATTTCACCTGATTCGAAAAAATCGATCAAACGGCTGATCCAATTGTAATAATCAGACCACAGCTCTGTCTCTTTGATCATATTTTGTTTTTCTTTTATCGCCGCATCGTGTTGCACACTATCTGATTCCATTTCGTGCAGCTCATTCCGTAATTTACGTTCAAACGATCGGCTTTTGCTGACTGCTTTTCTCCAATTTGAGGTAAATAACGCGATGAATGTCTGATAATAATCATCTTCCACCTGAATCAAATCTTTACGGACACCTTTTTTGAATACCTTCTCTGCAATATTCAGTGCAATCATTTCCCGCACGACTTGGCTCATACGCATTTTAGACATCCCTGTTGCTTCTGAGAGCTGATCCAATGTCATCGGCTCTCTATTCATATAAATCGTGCCAAGCACTTTTCCAATTGTTTCTGACACGCCGAAAGCGTGCATATTATCAGCAATTTTTTCAATGAACTGTTCCTTGCTCTCTTCCAGCTGGTGAGGAAATTCGTCCATGTGGCTAGTCTCCTTCAAGTATTCTTTTACTTGCTAGTCGCAACTATAACATAGCTGATAGAAAATGAAAAAACACAACTTGGATAGTATTTGAAAGGAAAAAGCAGGATTTCTAAGAAAACCCCACACTAAAATTCATAAAATAAATATTTTACATATTTTACACGTTTATATGCTTCTATTTGCCGTTTTATATTAAATTCACATTCTTGTATCATTAATGACATAGTTTTATTGTGATTTGTGCGAAAAATGACGAAAATCATGGTTTCAATTCAATGCCATGATGCACGGTTGCAGCAGAATACGCTTGCAGTTTTCTGTTAAAAAGAGAGGGAGGTACTTTGTTTTGCTCACATTTAAAAATGTATCGAAAGAATATGAAGGCGGAACAAAAGCAGTGAACGACTTGAATCTGGAAATCAATAAAGGAGAGTTCATCGTTTTCATCGGTCCAAGTGGCTGCGGAAAAACAACCACCATGAAAATGGTCAATCGCCTGATTGACATTTCAGATGGAGAAATTCTGATCGAGGGCGAAAACATCCGTAATAAAGACATTGTGGAATTGCGACGTTCCATTGGTTATGTCATCCAACAAATCGGCTTATTTCCTCATATGACCATCGCGGAAAATATAGCGCTAGTCCCCAAATTATTGAAATGGCCCGAAAAAAAGCGATATGAACGTGCACAAGAATTACTGAAACTCGTCAACATGGATCCTGAATATCTTGACCGCTATCCAAATGAATTGAGCGGCGGCCAACAGCAGCGTATCGGCGTGCTTCGTGCCTTGGCAGCAAATCCGCCATTGATTCTAATGGACGAGCCGTTCGGGGCACTAGATCCGATTACGAAAGACAGCTTGCAGGATGAATTTAAACATCTGCAGAAAAACCTTGGTAAAACAATCGTCTTTGTGACACATGATATGGATGAAGCGATCAAGCTGGCAGATCGTATCGTGATTATGCGTGCCGGCGAGATTGTGCAAGTTGGCACACCTGATGAGATTTTGCGCAATCCTGCCAACGAGTTTGTTGAAACTTTCCTTGGCAAGCACCGTTTGATCAGTGAAAGAGAAAATTTACAGACCGTAGAGCAAATCATGAATCCAGACCCGATCGCAATTACTGAAAATGAATCCTTGTCCCAAGCGATCAAAATGATGAAAAACCATCGTGTGGACTCCTTATTGGTCGTTGATACGTCCAATCACCTCAAAGGTGTCATCGATTTAGAAATGATCGACAAGAATAAACGTAAGAATGTGACGATCGGTCAAGTGATGGAGACAGAATTTTATAAAGTGAAACAACATGTCCTACTTCGAGACACAGTTCACAAAATCCTGCGCAACGATATGCGCTACGCTCCAGTCGTGGATGAAGACAATCATCTCTTAGGTATCATCACCCGAGCAAGCATTGTCAGCATCGTTTATGATTCCATCTGGGGAGATGATGCTGCATCTGCATCTTTACCAGTTTAAGCATTTCATTTTCAATGCTTCAATAATCATCTGAGGAAGTGATCAATTGGTTATATTAACATCGTTTTTTTCGGAATATGGCAGTCAATTATTATTTAAAACGTGGGAACATATTTATATTTCACTAATAGCTGTTTTATTAGGTATCATTGTCGCTGTACCGCTGGGTTTCATGCTGACAAGGGTGCCGAAAATCGCAGATAAATTCATGTCGCTGGTCGGGGTCATTCAAACCTTTCCGACACTGGCTGTGCTGGCATTTTTCATTCCAATACTTGGTATCGGAAAAGTACCCGCCATTGTGGCACTGTTTCTTTATTCGCTTTTGCCTATTTTGCGCAACACATATACTGGTGTCCAATCGCTCAATAAAAGTTTGCTTGAAGCGGGACGCGGTATGGGGATGACTGGCTGGGAAAGAATCCGGATGGTCGAACTTCCCATGGCTATACCCATCATCATGGCTGGTGTACGCCTGTCCACTGTTTACTTGATTGGCTGGGCGACACTTGCTGCATATATCGGAGCTGGCGGTTTGGGTGATTTCATTTTCGATGGCTTGAACCTGTTCAAACCCGAGTTCATTCTTGCTGGCGCGATTCCTACAACCGTTCTGGCATTGATCACAGATTATTTGCTGGGACGCTTGGAAACTAAATTGACACCAAAAGGAATTAGAACTTCTGCAGAAACAGCTTAATTTGAAGGAGGATCGCGCGAGATATGTTTAAATTTAAAGGAAAAACCATACTGGGAATACTGGCCGCGATGTTGCTTGTATTAAGCGGATGTTCCCTTCCGGGGCTTGGCGGCTCATCAGAAAATACGATTAAAATCGGTGCCCTCGGCACTTCAGAGTCGACCACGGTGGCTTATATCATCAAACAAATGATCGAACATGATACTGACTACAAGGCAGAAATTGTCGGCAATATGGGGTCTTCCATCGTGCAGCACCAAGCGTTGACACAAGGTGAAGTGGACATTACTTCCACCAGGTACACGGGTACAGACCTGCCTGGCACTTTGCAAATGGATCCGGTAACAGACCCAAAGAAGGCTTTGTCAATTGTACAACGTGAATTTCAAAAACGTTTTGATGAAACATGGTTCGATCCATATGGTTTTGCAAACTCTTATGCATTCACAGTAACGAAGGACCTGGCAAAAAAAGAGAATCTGCATAAGGTATCCGATGTCAAGTCGCTTGCTCCTGATCTTCGTTTAGGTGTGGACAATGCCTGGTTAAATCGGGAAGGCGATGGTTATAAAGCATTTACTAAAAAATACGGATTCGAGTTCGGCAAAGCATACCCAATGCAGATCGGCCTTGTATATAAAGCAGTGAAAAGCGGAAATATGGATGTCGTGCTTGCTTATACCACGGATGGCAGGATCAAATCGTTTGATCTGGTTACTTTGGAGGATGACAAGCATTTCTTCCCACCTTATGATGCTTCCCCGGTCGCAAGCAATGACGTATTGAAAAAGTTCCCTGAGGTTAAAAGCATCTTGCAAAAACTTGCCGGAACAATCAGCAACGATAAAATGCGGCAAATGAATTATGAAGCAGATGTAAAAATGAAAGAACCTGCTGTTGTTGCTAAAGAATTCTTGAAAAAAAATAATTACTTTGAAGGAAAGTAACAGTAACAGAAAGTGGTGATGCAAGTGCACACATTGAACCAGTTATGGAATTACTACGCACAGAACTATCCCTACGTTTGGGAAGAATTTTACAGGCATTTTCTCATGTCAGCCTACGGCGTGATATTTGCAGCAATTGTTGCCATTCCTGTCGGCATCCTGATAGCCCGATATGCGCGCTTAAGCAAATGGGTCATTTCGATAACTAATGTCATTCAAACCATACCTGCTTTGGCAATGCTCGCCGTATTGATGCTTGTACTTGGACTCGGTGCAAATACAGTTGTTGCTTCTCTATTCCTTTATTCTTTATTGCCGATCGTACGTAACACCTATACCGGCATCAAAGGAGTCGATAAAGCATTGCTCGAGTCTGGGCGCGGCATGGGCATGACAAAATTCCAATTGCTTCGCATGGTCGAATTGCCGCTTGCCCTTTCCGTCATCATGGCCGGTTTGCGCACCGCATTGGTTATCGCCATCAGTATTGCCACCATTGGCGCCTTTATCGGCGGAGGTGGACTGGGGTCGATCATCATTCGCGGTACAAATGTTGCTGATGGAACAGCTATCATTTTGGCTGGTGCCATCCCTACCGCCGTCATGGCTGTTGCCGCCGATCTCGTGATGGGCTGGCTGGAAAAACGACTGATGCCCGGTAAATCCAAGAAGAAAAAATCCCAAGCACAAGCGGCTTGATTCGTTAGCAGCAGGACTTTGAATTATTTGCAAAGTCCTGCTTTATTTAAGGGAGAGCACTATTGCTCCCTTGCAAGCTGACATGATGACATTTCAAAGGAGGAATAAAATGAATAGTAAGGAAATCATTTTGGAAAAAGATATCGCATGCACATTGCGCGATGGAACTATTTTGCGAGCAGATATATATCGCCCCGCCGAGAATGGAAAATATCCGGTTCTATTGACAAGATTGCCATACGGCAAGGATGATCCATT
This sequence comes from Tigheibacillus halophilus, assembly GCF_042683165.1. Classification (NCBI taxonomy): domain Bacteria; kingdom Bacillati; phylum Bacillota; class Bacilli; order Caryophanales; family Bacillaceae; genus Tigheibacillus; species Tigheibacillus halophilus. The sequence continues at coordinate 143,863 of NZ_JBHUIZ010000018.1, read as the reverse complement.
TTATTCCCATCGGTATTTGGATACCAACCGCCTTGTACTGGCAGGGTTTGTGGTTATTGTTCAGGATGTCAGAGGCAGATTCAAATCCGATGGAGATTTCTTCCCTTTTCAGGATGAGGCCAAAGACGGTTACGACTCTGTAGAATGGGCAGCCAAGCTTCCCTATGCGGATGGCAATGTTGGGATGTTCGGCTTGTCCTATTATGGGTTCACCCAATTGCTTGCAGCAAGAGAGCGCCCGCCACATTTACGGGCGATTTTTCCAGCTATGACATTAAATGACCTCAGGAACAATATGGTTTATCGTGACGGTATCCCTTCCCTTGCATCGATGAAAACCTGGATTCTTGAATCGATGGTTCCTGATTTACTGCGCAGAAAATATCCAGATCAAAAGACCTATACAGAAAAGATGCAGCAATGGGCTAAGGCACTGGACAATTTGCCTGAGGAATATGCAAAGTCATTGGAGGATGGCTGGCCACTGCTTGAAGATTTTGGGGTAGCCGAGGAATTTTTCCAGATTTATCGACTTGCCGAAGATGCACCACTTTGGAAACAGACAAGTATTCTAAATAGCTATGATCAACTGCAATATCCAGCAGTACATCTTGGCGGCTGGTATGACAGCCTATTGAAGTCCACTATTGAGAATTATCAGCATATGCAGCAGAAGAGCAACTGTTGCCAGCGGCTGATCATTGGGCCATGGACCCATGGAGATTTCGGCTCGGCTGCCGGAGAACGAGAATTCGGTATGAAAGCATCCGAAAGCTTTTTAGACGGTGAAGAGGATTTGACGAATTTGCACATCCGCTGGTTCGATCACTGGTTGAAAGGAAAAAATACGAACATCGAAAAAGATGCACCAGTAAAGCTTTTCGTCATGGGGAGCAATGTGTGGCGTGATGAACAAGAATGGCCGCTGGCAAGAACAACTTACACACCATACTATTTCAGCAGCAGCGGCCATGCGAATTCCCGATTCGGTGACGGCATACTCATTAAAAATATACCATTGGAAGAGCCAGTGGACACCTATAACCATGATCCAGCCAATCCAGTGCCATCACTGGGAGGACAAAACTTATACCGGGGTGTCGCCACGGCAGGACCACGAAATCAGCAGGATTTGGAGAAACGAAAGGATATTCTCGTATATACTACACCGCTGTTAGAATCAGCGTTGGAAGTAACTGGACCTGTCAAGGTAATACTATGGGCTTCCAGTGAAAATGAGTATGCGCATTTTACAGCCAAACTTGTGGATGTCTTCCCTGATGGTAAAGCCTATAATCTGACAGATGGTACTGTGAAGGCCACTTTTACAGGTGAAGGCGGCCATAAAGGAGAACCTGTTTGTATGGAAATTGATTTATGGGCAACAAGTAATGTTTTCATGCCTGGGCACGCAATCCGTGTCGAAATTGCTTCAAGCAATTATCCTAAATTTTCAGTTGACAAATCCCGTGGCAAGCGGCAGACAGTTCAAACTATCTATCATGACCGGGATCATCCATCACATATCCTGCTTCCGATCATATAATCAGGCGTCAGGGGTCCGTCCTCCTGACGCTTGATTATATTTTTACTTTCTTCGGCTAAACTAATACGGCATTGTTACGAAATGAAGGGATGAATGACGATGAATGACGAAAAACAGAAGCATACAGCAAAGTCATGTAAATCATACCAGGAAACGAACGAGGAAATCGCACATAATGAATGGCTTCAAAAGCAGCAGCCGACACCACAGCCAAAAGATATGGAAGAAATAGATTACTGAACAGGACAGGACAACCTGCCAAGGAGGAAATCTGATGGAAAAGAAAGAACGCGTTTACCGGACTGGACAAGGAATTCCGGTTTCTGGAGAATATATTTGTCAATCCGGCGTACGAAAGACATTTAAAGAGGATGGCCTTTTCCCCGTTTGTCCAACAAGCGGAAAAGAAACCCATTGGGAACACCATGATCATTCATAAGAAAAACAGGGGTGGATGGGTGCCGCACCGTAAAAGTGACCTTCACAATAATAACTTTTGTGGTTGCACTGCCAATTCTCCCTGTTTTCTTGTTCTACGTCCTTTTTGTTGGTAAAATCCCCAAAGGTCGTTATTCTGCTAATTTTGCCGGCTGTTTTTGCCGGAATTCTGAATCTCTTGTTTGACTTCCTCCGCATTCGTATCACTGTATATATTTGTGCCAAACCCGCCGCTCGTTTTTGCAATGAATGCTTTTGCCTGATTATACGTCAATCCGGAGCGCTTTGCCTGAGCCAGCAGTTCTTCTACACTCAGCTCGGAGGAATCACGCGGCAACTCACTGTCCTTCATACAATCACCTCCGCCTACAGGCAATATTCTAACCAATATGGGCGGAGTTATCCTGGGTTTTCACGTCATCGCCAGCGGTTCAGTAATTTTGTTTCTAATGCTACAGTTCTGACGTTCCTGCTAGAGGAAGAAGTGAAAAGATAGTTCAAGCAGAAAGATTAAGTACTTCCGGACGTTATTAAAATGGACTGTCCCTTCTTTTAGAGACAGTCCATTTTTCATTGCACCTCAGCACAAATCAGCCCAAAATACGTCGGCACCTCGTATGATAAAAACTGGATTCTGCGGGATGCTGCAGGGATGGCACCTGCCAATATGATTGTTTGCCAAATACCATCCGGCTTAGCGGCTTCTATATAATCCGGATCCAGATCAGCCAGTTTTTCCAGCTCGTTATTTTTCATATAATGAATGACCTCTTCATCTAATGCTTTTGCTGCCGGGTGGAAACCATACGGACCGTCTAAGTCATGTGCATGAGACCAGTCACAGCTTGCAATCAGCGCAACACGTTTTTCACTCTTTTGAACCGATTGACTAATCACCTGTCCAAACCGCATATGTTGATCAAAAGGCAATTCCCGGCTTGGATTGATGACAACGATGGGAACATGAGGCATAAAAGCCAGCGGAACGATGACACCCCAGTCAAGCCGCAGTTGAGATGCCGGACCTGCTGCTGCCCCGAAATTAATGGATGCTGCAGGAATACCCTTATTCTGCGCTGCTTCTGTAATGGCAGCTGCCAGCTCTCTGTCTACATCACGGGTCATTTCATATGTTGCTCCATGTTCTTCCAGTATGCCACTCATTTTTTCACTATGAGAAATGGAAAACATGCCGTCTATTCTTGTACCATGTGGTGTCAAAACAATGATCACATCCGGATTGGCCGCTTGCATCTTCTTTCCGATATTTTGCATAGAACTTCGTGTCAAATGCATCCGTTCTGGCAACGCTCCGGAAAGTTCTGGTATGATTTCTCCACCATGAGGTGTAATACATGAAAATACAAACGGGTTCATACAATCCCTGCTTTCTTCATTAGTTGGTTTCAGTAAACTATTCGATAGGAAATTGCAAATTCCTGCTTTTATGGAAAACTTTTGTATGACAACCTGACATACAGTTGATATAAAACTTTTCCATCATTACACTCTTCTTGTCTGAAACCGCTTATTTCGATATAGTTGGTTTGCAGTCTGACAGCAAAGGAGAGCGAGAGAATTGATTGTTGTATATACAGACGGGGCTTCCAAAGGAAACCCAGGCATCAGTGGCGCAGGCATCTATATGAAAGCGGGTGGAGAATCTTTCGACTATACGATTCCATTGGAGACCATGTCCAATCATGAGGCTGAGTTCCATGCGGTAATCAAAGCACTGGAAATTTGTAAGGAAAAGTTCGCAGGAGAAATACTTTCTTTTCGTTCAGATTCCAAAACGGTTGTAGATATCATTGAAAATGGCTCCACGAAAAACGTTCTATTTCAGCCTTTGATAACGAAAATCAATCTTCTGACAAAGTTTTTCCCATACTTTTTCATCAAATGGATTCCCGAAAAACAAAACGCTCATGCCGATCGCCTTGCAAAAAAAGCAATCCAGCAGCAAAACTGATCCATTTGCGCCAATCCTGAATTCGTTAGTCTCCAGTACCTCCGCGATTCTTAACACATAAGTAACCGACGGGGCTGTCCAAAAAGTCTTTCATAAGACATCGTGAACAGCCCCGTCTCAGCTTTCATCCAATTATTTTTTCAATTTAGGATTTTCCCTCTTCGCTTCTCTTACACGTTCCCTTCGAAAACCGCCGGCAATATCGGCCTGCTTGAATTCCTTCGTATACAACACTTCTTGCGCATCCGAAAGCTGTTTGTTTTTCGTTGGCTGATATTGTATATTTCGCATATTTTAAATTACTCCTTCTCGAAAAATTTGATTCCGTATACATTTTCCCGCTCCATAAAATATAAAACATCCGCCCAAAAAGATGTGAAGTCTTTCCATCAGGTAACATGCCCCTTTTTTGGTTAGTGATAGAAATCATTTGTCACGGTTATAGGCATTCGCCAATAGAATAAATAAAAAATATTTGACAGTAAAGATGAGGGGTGCACATATGCCAGCAATAACAGGAAAAGAATATATTCACCGCATAGATCAGCTAAAAACGGACTTATGGGTGGATGGCAGCCGGGTAAATGAAAAATTTTCGGAACATCCAGCATTAAAGGGGCTCATGAAAAGTCAAGCAGCATTATACGACCTGCAACATGATGAATCGTTAAAAGACGTTATGACCTTTGCCTCTCCGCTTAGCGGACAACGAGTTGGAATATCATATCTTCAGCCAAAAACGAAAAACGACTTAACCAAAAGGCGAAATATGATTCAAGAATGGGCTTGTTCGTCCAACGGCTTGATGGGAAGAAGCCCTGATTACATGAACACTGTTCTCATGGCTTTGGCATCATCAGCTGGTTTTCTGGAAGGGAAGGAAAATTGTTTTCCAGAGCATTTGATTCACTTTTTTGAATACGCCAGGGAAAATGATATTTCCATGACACATACATTTGTTAATCCACAAGTGAATCGTTCGGAATTCTATTTTGAAGACACAGATGAACCGATTGCAGCAAAGGTAGTGAATAAAACAGCGGACGGCATCATGATTAAAGGAGCCAGACTGCTGGCTACCCAGGGTGGAATCACTGATGAGATATTGGTATTTTCTGCAGGAGGAATCCAAGATAAAGCGAATGGATTTGCCTTCTCCATTCCAAGTAATAGTGAGGGATTGAAGTTTATTGCCAGAGAATCCTTCGTCGGCGGGAAATCAACATTCAACTATCCATTGAGTTCACGGTATGAGGAATTAGACGCGATTGTTGTTTTTGACGATGTACTTGTCCCATGGGAACGAGTGTTTTTTTATGATAATATCACGGTGTCCAACTCATTTATGCCCGCCAGCTCTTTCCTTCCTTTCACACAGCATCAAGCGGTATCCAGACAAATTATCAAAACAGAATTTATCCTCGGAGTGGTTCAAACTATCATCGAGACCATCAATATCGGTGAATACCAGCACGTTCAGGAAAAAGCTTCTGAAATCATTGTTTGCTTGGAGACAATGAAAGCATTGCTCATGCAATCAGAAGCAAAAGCAAAGGAAGACGAATGGGGATGGATGCGGCCAGACCACATGACATTGCAAGTAGCCTGTAACATATTTCCGAAAACTTATGCCAGGTTCGGAGAAATTATTCAGCAGCTTGGTGCTAGCGGATTGATGTCCATTCCTACTGAACGTGCGTTTTCGTCATCTCTAAGGAAAGATTTGGATCAATATTTGCAATCTAAATCAGATGATGCAGAAACCCGGGTAAAAATTTTCCGACTGGCCTGGGATCTTTCCATGAGTGCCTTCGGTACACGTGAAATGCAATATGAGCGATTCTTCTTTGGTGACCCAGTCAGGCTTGCCACTACATTATATCAGTCATATGATAAAGCCCCTTTTGTCAAGAAAGTTAAAGCTTTGTTGGAAAAAGCCTAGCAATAGATGACCATCTCCCACGATTTTCCGGGGACGATGGTTTTTTCATTATAACGCATACTTCCGCAACTGATTTATTGTTCAAATGAAAGCTTTCAAACAAATGATTTTCCTATCACTTTAAGGTGTATCTGTCCCGCAATAGGACATTGTATACCTTATAGTTTCCTTGATGTATATATCCGGTCTCCCTGGGATAGAATGTGGACAATATTATCTTAGGAGGTAGCTGACTATGACAGATAAACATTCAGATGATAACGATAAAGATAAAAAAGATGAATCTTCCAATGATATAACGGGGGAAAAACAAGATTTTGACCCGGACAGACGAAGGTTTCTGAAAAATACCGGGATGGTCGCCGGAGGTGTCATAGGCGGTTCTCTGCTTGGCGGGCTGCTTACCAATCAATTTTCTAAAGACCATCAGACGCAAAATCAATCCGCGAAAGAGAAAGCAGTCAATTACCAGCAAGCAAGGCAATTCTTTCATAGGTTGGATGATTTCGTCGTTTTAGAAGCTGCCGTAGAACGGATTTATCCCAAAGATGACCACGGACCAGGAGCGATTGAACTGGGTGTTCCCTATTTCATAGACAGCCAGCTTTCCGGACGCTGGGGGATCAATGGTGATGATTATCGCAATGCTCCTTTCAAGACAACTAAACATAAGAAAGGTCTGGGATCAACGGCACAAGCAGATCAATCTATGTTAGACCGGGGGCAAATATTTTTGCAGGGACTTCGTAAAATGAATCAGGAAAGCCAAAAACGTTTCAAAACATCCTATGATAAAGCTGATGAAAAACAACAGATTGAGATATTACAGGATTTTGAAGATGGAAAAATACCAATGAATGGGATTAATTCACAGGATTTTTTCGCGTTATTGCGGCAGTCGACACTAGAAGGTGCATACTCTGACCCGCTTTACGGAGGAAATAAAAATATGATGGGATGGGAAATGAAAGATTTCCCTGGCTCCCAGCCTTCGTACACCAATATTATCAGTAAAGAAGAATTCGTTAAAATCAAACCAATGAGTCTCACACAATATCAAGGACACTAGGAGGTGCAGCAGTGGTCACCAGGTTGAAAAAAGTAGACGCAGTCATTGTCGGATCCGGATGGTCCGGAGGCATCGCTGCCGCTGAATTAGCAAAAAAAGGATATCAAGTCGTTATCCTGGAACGTGGAGAAAATAAAAATAATACCGATTATATCGGTACGAAAGACGAACTGAGATATTCGCTGCGTTATGAGATGATGCAGCGTCTGAACAAAGAAACGCTGACTTCCAGAAGCAGCATAAATGATACGGCTCTGCCCGTTCGCAATAATAGCCACGCTCGTCTCGGTACGGACACCGGAGGAGCCGGCGTCCACTGGAATGGAATGAGTTTTCGCTGGCTGCCGTATGATTTCGAAATACGAAGCAAAACGATCGAACGCTACGGTAAAAACAAAATTCCTGAAAACTGCACTATTCAGGACTGGGGCATCACGTATGAAGAGTTGGAACCATATTACGACAAATTTGAAAAAACGGCAGGAATATCCGGTGAGGAAAACCCGATTGGTCCGAAGCGTTCGGATAAGTACCCCAATCCGCCAATGAAGGATACTTCTGTTACCCGCCTTTATAAAAAGGCTGCAAAAGATTTGGGGTACCATCCCTACTCGATCCCATCTGCCAATCTATCCAGACAGTATACCAATCCGGATGGCGAACAGATCAACGCTTGTATGTATTGTGCCTTCTGCGAAGAATACGGCTGTGATTTCGGGGCAAAATCAGATCCAATTATCACTGTGCTAGCTACAGCACAAAAAACTGGCAAATGTGACATCAGGAACAATGCTAATGCAACACGCGTGACTTATAGCGGGACGCGGGCTAATGGTGTCATTTTCACTGATACAACAACTGGAGATGAATACGAACAACCCGCTACCTTAGTCGTGCTTGCCGGATTTGTTTTCACCAATAACCGTCTGCTGCTGATGTCAAACATTGGAGAACCATATGATCCAAAAACAGGAAGAGGAATGATCGGCAAAAATTTCACAGGGCATTTTACGAACATATCCACTTATATCGGTGCAAGAGGATTCTTTGAAAAAAAGAAATTCAACCTGTATGCCGGCGCCGGCTCTCTCGGAGCGACCATAGATGATTTCAGCGGTGACAATGTTGACCATAGCAACCTCGATTTCCTGCACGGCTATGAAGTCCATTACACCCAGTTAGGAATGCGCCCGATTGCCAATAACCAAGTGCCAAAAGGGACTCCGATTTGGGGAAAAGAATTCAAGAAGAATTCCCTGCACTATACTAACCGTAATATATTCCTGACCCCGCAGACTGGTTTTTTGCCAAACAGGAATAGCTACATGGACCTGGACCCGACATATAAGGATTTTCTCGGCAATCCATTACTGCGTATCACATGTGAATACCAGGACTATGATATAAGCCGTGCACGCCATGGTGTCAACACTGCCAAAAAGATAGTGGAAAAAATGGGAGCGGACATAGTAGATGTGGACGATATTAAGGATGATGTCGTGTTTGACCACAAATTTTATACAGACCACTTTTTTGGAGGAGCAATCATGGGAGACAATCAAGGGAATTCTGCGGTAAATACGTACTCCCAAATGTGGGACATGGAAAACTTATTTGTTGTAGGCGGCTCTTCTTTTCCGCATAACAGCAACTATAATCCTACGGTGACCATAGGAGCTTTTGCCTACCGGGCAGCGGAAGGCATGGTCAATTACTTGAAAAATGGCGGTGGCGTCCTGACATGAAGCAGACATATATTTCCTTACTAAAATAAAATAATCAAGTTCCATGAAAACGCCGGTCTTCACGGCCCAACCAGTAAGAGCTGATTGATCATCATTCAGCTCTTTTTTTGATTGTTGAGATACTTGCACTATGCATTAGGTGTCATCCCCTATTTTAATGGGTATTGGTTATTATCATCTGTATTGAAGATTTGGAGGATCAACATGGAAAGTGAAAAATTATGGCTGAAGTTAAGAAGTAGTTTCTGGTTTTTACCTGCAATATACGGTTTGATTGCGATTGGCCTCGTATTTGCTGTCCATCATCTTGATTCCTGGCTGATTCATCAGCATAAAGTGCAATTACCCCAGGTGCTGCTGACCAGCAGTGATGTCGCAAAAGAATTATATTCAGCACTTGTCACTGCCATCCTAACCATGACGACAATCAGCATTTCTGTCATCATGGCCGTGCTTACTACCTATTCCTCGCAGTTCTCACCAAGGACATTGCAGGATTTCATGCGAAGCAGTTCCACACACCATGTTTTAGGTTTTTACAGCTTCGGATTCATTTTCGCATTATTGCATTTGATTTTAGTCGATAAAAACAGTTTAGTGATCGGTCCAATCATAATGGGACTGATTGCCATCATGATTTTGGGATTTTTCATTTACTTTATTCACTATTCTGCGCGATGGGTGCAGGTAAATCATTTGATTGCCAAAATACGCATGGATGGTTCACGTGTCATTCAAAATACGTACAAGCCCAGGGAGTATCTTGAATATTCCAATTGGAATGAAGAAGAAGTCAACAAAATAAAAAGAAAATGTACTGCAATGATACATGCTAAAAACCCCGGATACATCCAAACCATCGACTTTAAAAATCTGGTAGCTTGGTCACGGCAGCATAACGCCAGCCTCATTCTGAACGTGCAAGTCGGCGATTATGTTCTAGAAGACTATCCGTTATTGCATATCACCGTATCTGAAGATCAAAAACATACGAAAGAGCTGCATGAATATGTCATTATTGACAGTGAACGAACCGATATTTTAGACATCGAATTTTCATTGCAAAAGCTGGTTGATATCGCTTTAAGAGCAATTTCTCCAGCTATAAATGATCCGCATACCGCAATCAACTGTATCAACAGAATCGGTGAATTACTGCATGAGACTGGTAAAAATTATCGGGAAACCTACTATTTCGCAGATAAAGAAAAACAGCTTCGTGTCATTCATCATCCTAAAAAATTTGAAGACTATTTATATAAAAGTTTTTATCAAATCCGCCATTATGGCAAGGACGATATCTCTGTCATTTATGGCATCATGGAAGTTCTATACAAACTCTCGGTTGTCAGCAACAAAACCATCAAACAAAAGCTATGGGAGTTTCACTATTACATCACTGACGTAATTGAATGGGACTTCCTTTCAGAATTGGATCGACAGCACATGCAATGGATTTGTGACGCGTTCAAAGCCTGCCATCGAGAGGAAGACAGCCTTTCACTGAGCTAGGTATTAATCAATTGCAAAGCGAAACTGTCCCCGTTCTCCGTTTGGTTTAGCTTCATCATCCTTGTGGAATGAGTGTTGGAGAAGCTTTTAAGGAGGTATACATCATGAAAGCGCATCAACTTTACATGAATGGAGAATATACGGCATCTACAGAAAATGAGTGGCTGGATATCATCAATCCGTCCACCGAAGAAGTGATTTCCCAGGTGCCAAGAGGTACAGAGGAAGATGTCAACCGGGCGGTCCAGGCAGCATTCGATGCACAGAAAGCATGGGAGCTGACACCTAATATTGAACGTGGAAAGATTGTGCGTAAGCTAGGCGATGCCATTCAGGAAAATCGTGATACGTTTGTCGACTTGCTTCAGGAAGAACAAGGCAAAGACCATAATTTGGCGCAAGGGGAAGTAGATCTGGCAATTGATTATTTCCGCTATATGTCTGAATGGGCGCGTCGAATCGAAGGGGAAATCGTCCCGAGCGATCGTCCCAACGAAAATATTTATATTTATAAGAAACCAATTGGTGTTATCGCGGGTATCGTACCTTGGAATTTCCCAGTATTCATACTTGCAAGGAAAGTAGCCACTGCACTTGTATCCGGGTGCACCATTGTCTTGAAGCCAAGTCAGAAAACTCCCAATACGACAATGGCCTTCACAAAAATAGTGGATAGCATGCATGAAATCCCTAAGGGAGTCTACAATGTAGTGACCGGGACGGGTTCGGAAGTAGGAAACGCACTTGCTAAGCACGAGAAAGTCGCTATGGTGACAATGACAGGGAGCATACCGGCAGGGACAAAAGTGATGGAAGCTGCAGCTAAAAATATTACGAAAGTGAATCTGGAACTTGGCGGCAAGGCTCCGGCGATAGTAACCAAGCATGCTAATCTTGACATAGCCGTCGACAATATCGTCACTTCCCGTCTTGCGAACAATGGACAGGCATGTACGAATGCAGAACGCGTCTATGTTCAGGAAGATATTGCAGATGCGTTTACAGATAAGCTGAAGGAAAGCTTTGCAAACAAAACCATTGATGACCCAAGAAAAAACAAAGACGCCGACGTCGGTCCTTTAATCAGTAAAGACCGCTTGAAAACCGTAAGTGATATGGTGGAAAAAGCTAAAAAAGACGGCGCAAAGATCGTTACTGGGGGCAAACGGGCAGATTGTGAAAAAGGCTATTTTTACAAGCCGACAATCCTGACGAATGTATCCCATGATTCAGCAATTATGCAACAGGAAATTTTCGGTCCTGTCCTTCCAATCACAACCTTCCAAACACTGGATGAAGCAATTGAAAAAGGTAACGATACTGTTTACGGACTCTCATCCTCTGTTTATACAGACGATGTGAATGAGGCGATGAAAGTAGTCAATGAACTTAAATTCGGAGAAACATATGTCAATAGAGAAAATTTTGAGGCAGTACAGGGATATCATGCTGGTATGCGCAAATCTGGCCTTGGCGGCACAGATGGCAAACACGGATTAGAAGATTTCCTTGTCACGCAAGTGGTTTATATGCAATACGATAAAGATAAACAATAATACTGCAATAGCTCACCGGAGCAGGTTAAAACTGCTCCGGTGCCTTGCCTATTTTTATATTTAGTTTGTGGATATCGATTAGTTTCTTTTTTATGTTACCCGCCTTCTGTATTACTGTATAGCTCCCCGGTACTGGCATTATATTGTAATCCTTTCACCTCTCCCCTTTTTTTATCCCACCCAATAATTTTGATAAGGATAATATCTTTCTCACTATCCTTTGAGATCCCAAAGCTGTACCCGGTTTTCCATGTATCACTTGGATACAGTTTTGTGGCACTGATGGCTTTTTTTAAGAGTTCTGGTGAGTCAAACTTAACTTTTGATAAATCTGTAATAAAGTAACCCTTTGATAGGGGCGGAGCACCTTCATCCGTTACCTCGCCATGCGCATTGATCCTTCCATCGTGAATATTTACCAAAAAAGCTTCATCGGTGTTCGGTATGCCAAAAGTTATACTCCAAGATCTGCTTGTGCCATCAAACGCAGCTATTCCTTCATCACTGTCAACACTTTTGGCATCAATTAACGTAGCTCCCTTGTCCCATTTCACAGCGTCCGGATAAGCAAGCTTTATTGCTTGCATTAAAGTCAATTTAGCCGGTGATTTTTTAGTAGATCCTGTTTGCGTCCCCTGATGCATGCAACCGGTAAGTAACAGCAAAACAATGAATAGACTTACAAACAATGAATTTTTCATATGCTACCCTCGAGATATGATTGTTTTGGCATTGAATAAAGAAAAGTTTTCTACGTGCATGCCACTGAGAAATCCACGCATCCTTTAGCTAAATGTCTGGATTTTTAAAGTAAACACTTCTACATTTATATATGAAAAACCTTTACTTTATTCAAATTTTCTTTCAGCAAATAGAGACATATTACAATGAAAGTGAACCGAAGGGGCTAACCTGCTTGAAAAAATAATATGTCATCAATCAATGATTTCGAGAGGATGGACACATATGAAAAATACCATTTTACGCCAAGTACAATAAACGAACGCTTTTTTAAGGATAGTATTGGTTTACCATACGCAAGAGCCGATCCGCCTTTTCAGATGACACATTTTCAGACAGTCTCGCACCAGCCATAATGGGGCCCATGTAAAGATGTCCTCTTTTGTTAGACCACTATTCTCACAATATATTTGCAAACACCTCTCTGCTAATACCTCTGAAAACTGCGTTTATACCTTTCCCCTTCCTCAACCACAGATCCATTGCCAGATTGGCATTATCCGCCGTTACCCGTCTTTACCAAGCTCATATACTACTGTAATACAAATGATAAAGGTGGAGCTGATAGTGACTAAATTAACTGGAAGGATTGTACAGCGTGGTGATCCGAGCTATCCGGAAGCCCGCAAAAATTTCAACCTATATTATGAAATGTTTCCAAGAGCAATCGTATTTTGCCAGGAGGAAAAGGATGTTTTGAACGCACTAAAATATGTACGGGAGAATAAAATCCCTTTCCGCATAAGAAGTGGGAGGCATAGTTATCAAAATTTCTCATTACTAAATAATGGCATTGTTATCGATATCAGTGAATTGAACGCAATAAAGGTAAATCCCTCAAAGGACATTGCGGTCATGCAAGCAGGTTGTGAACTGGGGCATGTCTATCATACACTTTGGCAACACGGACGTACAATTCCCAGCGGCATTCAATCAACTACAGGTAGTGCGATCCCTGCCGGAACCCAGTCAACTGTTGGCATCGCAGGGCTGACATTAGGCGGAGGAATTGGTTACTTATCCAGGGTGTTTGGATTAACTTGTGACAACCTCCTGAATGTGCGAATCATCGTACCGAAAGGAAAGTACGATGTGAAAGTCGTAGAAGCAAATAAAATGAAGAATAGCGAACTATTTTGGGCATGCCGTGGCGGCGGAGGGGGAAATTTCGGTATCGTGACGGAGTTCAAATTTCGTATACACCCCATTAAAAACGTATCCATTTTCCAGACTGAGTGGGATTTTGACCAATTGGAAACTGCATTCGATAGATGGCAGCGCTGGGCTCCTTTCACAGATCGCAGGTTAACTTCAAGCATTGAACTTAGAGCCAAAAGCGAAAATACAATCTTGGCGCTGGGACAGTTCCTCGGCGCAGAAGGTGAACTGAAAAAATTGATTCTCCCCCTTGTAAAAGACACTTCTGCTAGAAAAATCCAAGTAGGGACAGTACCTTTTAATAAGGCAATTAACTTTTTCAACAATCCTGCTGGAAATATTCCTTCTTATTTTAAACGATCTGGATCGTATATCTACGAACCCCTTCCCAGGGATGGCATCCAAATAATGAAAAAATTCCTTGAACATGCGCCAAATAAAAATACAGCGATCTGGCAACAATCGTTGGCAGGTGCTGTACAAGATAAAGAACCATCTGAAACGGCTTATTATCATAGGGATGCATTAATTGCGCAAGAATATAACACGAGATGGGTAAACCGCATGGAGGCAAGAGAAAATGTACAATGGGTTTTCGCATTAAGAGAAAACTTGAAGCCTTACACGCAAGGGGATTATGTCAATTGGCCAGATATCTCCATCCGTGATTGGCCAATAACATACTACGGTCAAAATTTCGATCGATTAAGAGAAATAAAAACAAATGTAGACCCTATGAATGTGTTCCGATTTCCGCAAAGCATCCCACCCTTTACGTAATGATAGTGGCGTAAACAAGAGCCTCTCTTACTATAGAGGGCCTTGTTCCACTTTTTAAATTTACTGCTCTTACTGCCAAGAAACCTCTACAGGCAATATCATCTCGATCGTTTCCTGGTATGTCTGTCTTTCGTTTTCCTTCATCCAAATATGGATCACACCATTATCTTCATTGCTGCGGATTAGCCTTCCTATACCCTGCCGCAATCGCAGCAGCATATAAGCTGTGTCAACTTCCTGTTCGGGGTGTGCGGCATGTTTCCTTTTTGCCTCAAAGACTGGATCCTTTGGTGGAAATGGCAGTGATGAAATAATCACTTGTCTCAGTGACTCCCCTGGTATATCCAATCCTTCCCAAAGACGGCAAGCACATAATACAGCTGTCTCGTCTGATTGAAACCGCCGTATTGTTTCACTTATCTCCTGGTCTCCTTCATATAGTATTGCAAAAGGAAACACACGATCTGCCGCCCATTGACGATATGCCTTCATTTCTTCTGCAGTTGAAAATAGAATCAGGGATCTGCCACCGGTTTCCGTTAGTTGCTCACCAAATTTCGCCCACTTCACTTCTTGATCCACATCTATATATCCGTTGATGTTCATTTGCCTCTCATAGTCAAATGGAGAAGCAACCGAAAATGAGTCGAATTCCTGAATACCTAAACTGTTCGCCAGATAAGAAAAGTCGCCAGCTTGTGATAATGTCGCTGATGAAAATATAAAGGGGATATTCTGTGAAAACACCTCTCTTTTCAAAACATCCTCCACGAGCCGTGGCATAATCACAAGATTTGTAGATGTTTCAGTATCCTCCAGCCAATAAATTCCCTCGTCATCTTTTAGTAGAATAGATAAGCCATACGAGAAAAATTCCAAGTATTCCTCGATAATTTTCACATAATAGTCTTCTATGGTGAATAATTCTGCATCGAAAACAAGCTGCTCCAGTAATTGCCCCACTTTTTTATGCAGATCTCCAGCCATCTCAATCATTTCCGGTGAAAAATCAATCTCCTGACGATTTGATCCGATAACTGCCGTGGAATTTTGACCAAGTAATTGGAACCATTCATCATTTATAGTTAAAATATCTTCAACCAGATAGAGCGATTCTTCTCTTACATCCTGTCCCATATAGCCTGTTAATACATTGGATAACGTCTCAAGATTATAGCGGTATGTCAATCCCTTTTGTGCAGCGAACTCCAGTAAATGGCCTTCATCAAAAACAACACAGCTCGACTCTGGCAGCAAAGGCATTTGCCCTTCACGTTTTCGGGATTCCTTCGTCCACACATGCTCCATGTAAAAATCATGCGAACAGATGATGACATCCGTTGCATGCCGGTAGTATTCCCTGTTTAATGTTTGCCCGCTCCGATGACGCCATTCACATGTAGAACACTGCTGCAGGGAATCCCAAGCAATCTTTTCCCATGTCGCGTCGGATACCCATGGATATTCTTTACGGTCTCCATAGCGCTCAAAGGATCTTAATCTAGCGCCAGTATCATAAACAAAATCCGGAATTTCATCATGAACCCGAAGTACCTCTTCATTATTCGTCCTATTGGCAAGCGGATCAAGTTTTTTCATACACACATAGTTTTCCCTTGCTTTAGCCAATCGCACATCAACGTTCAGACCCAGCGCCTTTTCCAGCTTGTCGATATCTCCATTCTTTTTCACAAGCTGCTCAATTAATGTTTCATCTGCACAAGAAATAATTGCCGGTTTTCCACGATGGCGTGCATAGCAAATGGCATATAACAAATATACAAGTGTCTTCCCTGTCCCCACTCCTGCTTCCGCAAAGATAGTCCGTTTATTTTTAAAAGCTTTTTCCAATTGAAAGGCCATATAAATTTGCTCATCTCGAAGCTCATAGCCCTGTTCCGGTAAGATATCATAAAAAACATCACCTACATAATCGCCTAATCGGTCAAAGAAATTTTCCGTTTTTGACACTGTAAATGGGATTGGTTGACTTTTCATTATTGCAGACTCCTCTAACTCTTCGATAAAAAAGCTATTATACGTGATCTTTCCATTCCTGTCACGAAATCTATTACATCAAAAAGTAAAAAGCATCGTTTCATTTTTCCCAATATCACGATGCGCACTTATATATCTATTTTTTTGTGGGATTACATTCATGTTATCCCCTGCAATCAGATTCTGCTTGATCCAGCTGGATGATTGACTCGATAACGAGATCCGGTCTATCTAAATATATTGCATGGCTGGATTTTCGGGCGAATACCAAGTTACTGCGTACAGACAAGTTTGCTTGCTCAGAGATAAGTTCTTGCCATTTCTCCTCGAAATGTCTCAACTCCCATTCCGGATATCCTGCATCCTTGCCAAGACTGATGCAATGTTCTTTATCCCGTCCAATGACAGTTAGCGGAATGTCCGGAAATTCACCCAGATACTTTATTATTTCAGCATCCCTTTCCCATTGCTGTATCTCAGAGCTCATCGCTTTATACAGTGAGGGATTTATTAGAAATGTCTTCAGTCTAGCTTGCACAGCCTTCGGAAATCGTGTTTGTTTTTCAGAGAGGGAAGGACTTATTATTTTTCGTAGTTCCGCCGTGGACATCGATGCATATGCTTTACAGTTTTCAAACCAAACTTCATCTTCCCTGTCTAAAACAGGTAACCTTAATTCGTCTAATATCTTAAATCAACTGATGTAGCATCAACCAATACCAGTCCTTTTGTATAATGAGGATATAATTTAACAAAGTGCTGCGCACACAAGCCGCCATAAGAATGACCTGCCAAAATCACAGGCTCCGAAATCTTCAGATACAACATTAAACTCATTAGATCCTCTACAGTTGCTTCTGTATTTCGGATTTCATTCCCTAATTCACTTTCACCAAGTCCTTGTCTGTGGAACAAAATTACCTTATTCGTTTTACATAAGTGTTCTGTAACCTCATACCAATCATCAAAGGAACAACCCATACCTGGCAAAATGAATATTGGTGTACCATTGCTGCCTTTTTGGAAAACCTCTATTTTACTGCCATTTATTTCGATTAAAGGCATATGATATCCCCCGAGTATTTTCTTTATAACATTTCATTTCTTATCGAATCCTAAATCAACCCACGAAGTTTCCAGCATATCCTGGGTAATTCGGGTGAGAATATCTAATTCGCTTTGCTTGTACTTACTGAGAAAGCGGATGACATTTTTTTCAATTTCCTGATGCAGATCACGATGCAGATAAAAAAGTTCCTTTCCAAGAGCTGTTGTATGAAATATTCTTTCCTTTTTATTGTTAGGACGGGTAGATGAGTTGATTAGTTGTTTATCGGCTAATCGTCTGGTGGCTTTCGATACAGTTCCTTTCGGGATATTCATTTTCTGAGATATGGTAATCCCGTTTACTGGTTCTAATTGGCCAATAGCTTCCAGGACATGTAACATGCTAACCGTTATTTCCTTTAAAACTTCTTTCAATGCTGGATTCGTGCAATGGTGCAGCATCCACTGTATTTCCTCATCATCACCTTCAACATTCCATTTCTGAATCAACTTTCCACTTAAAGTCAATAGCTCTAGGATTATTGCTTCTTTATCATTGTATGAGTCTTTGCCAAATGGACGGTTCATGGGGATCCCCCTTCATTGCTTGGTCAGTTTAGTATATCATAACTTGAACGAGTTATTGTTTCCTTGAAACTATTTGACAGAGCGTTCTCTTTCCTTTAACATTGTTTCCAGGAAACTATATTGAAGGAGGAAGATTTTTTGGATACAATCAGAATGAGAAAAGTTGCGCGTATTTATGAATATGGCAGCCCCCAAGTCATTCAGGTGGAGGATCAGCCTGTTCCAATACCACTTCAGGGAGAAGTACTTGTGCGTATGAAATTGGCATCCGTAAATTTTTTGGATATCCAAATGCGCAGAGGCGATCTCGTTAACCAGAAGTTTTATAGTTCAACGGAATTACAGGAAAGCAATCTGCCAATTGATTTAGGTAGTCAAGGTGTTGGTGTTGTCGAAGAAATTGGTCCAGACGTGACTGATGTGGCAATTGGTGACCGTGTTGTTTGTACTGGAAGCAATACGTATGCCTCCTATAATACTTTTTCGGCTAACCGATTAATTCCTATTCCAAGTTCAATAAGTATGGAAGACGCAGCTGCAGGATTCCTACAAGGTTTCCTTGCCTGGGCATTTACACATAAGGCCTACCCTGTGCAACCCGAAGATTGGTGTCTGGTTCAGGCAGCTGCAGGCGGACTTGGCTTGTTAATTTGTCAGATGATCAAGCTTCGTCAGGGAAAAGTGGTTGGTGTCACATCATCAGAAAAAAAGGCTGAATTTGTGAGAGAAACTGGAGAGGCAGATGAAGTTATCATTTCCTCACAAACAGATATTTTGAAAGCAGTCAGGCACATAACAGAAGGAAAAGGCGTAAATGCTGTTTATGATGGGGTAGGAAAAGATACATTTGAAACAAATCTGGACGCTCTTACTCTCGGAGGTTATCTTATCATGTATGGGCAAGCAAGTGGATATGTTCCCCCGTTCGATCTGATGAAGCTGCAAGAGAAAGGGTCTATTTTTCTAACACGTACCAATGGTTTGCCCTATATGAAGCATTGGATGGAATATCAACGTGATTTTGTTAAATGGATGAAAAACGAAAAACTCAAGCTGAAAATCGACCATATTTATCCACTGACAGAGGTTGCCACGGCCCATGAAGCAATGGAGGCGAGAAAGACCAGTGGCAGAGTATTATTGAAAATGTAAATCAGCGTACCGTTTTGCAGGTTTTTTGAACAAAAAAGTTAAAGCTATGGGAACAGTGTGGGAGAAGAGCACGCCCGTCGCCCTTCTCACACTGTTTCGTTTCTATTTTCTAATAAGAGCCTCATTTCATCTTATTCATCACTTCTTTTGTCGCCTGTTCAATGAGTTTATCATTCGTTTTAGCGTCCTTTTTATCATGGCTGGAAAAAATGGCAATTACGATTGGTTTTTCTTTTGGCGGCCAGACAATAGCAATGTCATTACGCGTCCCAAATGACGCTGTCCCGGATTTATCTGCCACCTTCCAATCTTTTGGTACCCCTGCCCGAATTAACGTATCCCCAGTGGTGTTTCGCTCTAACCAGTCGTTTAAAAGGAGTCGTTTTTCTTTTGCAAGTGCATCCCCAAGTGTGAAAGCTTGGAGGCTTGCAGCCATTGCCTTCGGTGTGCTTGTATCATGAATTTCACCAGGTTTGACATCATTCAACTCTGGCTCAAAGCGCTCAGGGTCAGTGACATGATCACCGATCTTCCGAAGTGATTTCTTCAACGCCTCAGGGCCGCCCAGCTCCTTTAGCAGAAGGTTATCTGCTGTATTGTCACTGTAACGGAGGGAGGCATCACAAAGTTCTTTAAGTGTCATCCCTGTTTCAACATGTTTCTCCGTAACCGGATTATAATTCACAAGGTCTTTCTGTGTATAAAAGATTCTTTTGTTAAGATCCTCCACTGTATTTTGCTGTAACAATGCCCCGACAGTAAATACCTTATGTGTGGATGCGTAAGGGAAACGTTCTTCTGGCCGGTAGCTTACCGTTTTCCCTGAACCGGTATCAAGGGCGAAAACGCCCAGTCTGGCATCAAATTTTTCTTCCAATTTGGCAAAACCATCTTTTTTTTGCTTTTGTTGTGCAGAGCTTGTACTTGTATTATCCTCCGTCCAACCCGCAAGCATCAAACATGATAAAAGCAATAAAGGTATCATTTTTTTCAATCTGCATATCCGAATCAATTTCATTGCACATAACCCTTTCATATCGTTTTTTAATTTCATCCCTATTTAAGATGTTTCTCTGTTCTTCGTTTGAAATCTACAGTGGCGTACTAATAACTCTCATTGCACTGCCTTCGAGCAAACAAAAAAAGATGGGATATACTTAAATACTACATATGTAGTTTTAAAATGTCAAATCATTCTTTTATTAAACTATTGGGATGGAATCCGTAAAACGAAATACCTGCAGCAAAATTAATAGCTGAACCCTTTTTTGGATTCAGCCCAGATTATAGCTTGTAAGAGCATTTTTCTTAGAATCAATGAATATTTTTCTTCTTAAACGAACCGCCCTTTACCTCGGATGTATCATAGACAGTCACAAAAGCATTTTCGTCAACTTCCTGGATGATTTCCTTCATTTTACTATCTTCCAGACGGTTTATCACACAGGTGATTTCTTTAAAGCGTTCATTGCTGTAACCACCTTGTACCAGTTGATAAGTCGCTCCCCGGCCAAGTCGGTCACGGATTGTCTCTACCAGCACTTCAGGCTGGATAGTAATGATCTTATAGGTTTTCGAACCGCTTAAACCTTCCTCGACAATGTGTATGACCTTTGAAGCAATGAAATATGCAATCCCTGATAAGATAGCTCCTTGCAGACCGAATACCGTGGAGACAATAATAAACACGAACATGTTTAAAAATAAGATGAGATCGCTTGTCCCGAAAGGCAATTTTCGAGACAACAGCACTGCTAACATATCAATGCCGTCTAACGCCCCGCCATTTCGCAACGCAAGCCCCATACCAAAACCAATGATGATACCTCCAACAACTGTTATTAACAACGTATCTCCTTCTACAATGGTAGGTATATGATGCATGACGCTAGTACCAACTGCCAACGATACAATGCCTAAAACCGAAAAAATGGCGAAACTTTTACCTATTTGTTTATATCCCAAGTATACAAACGGGATATTCAGCAAAGCAATGAGAAGCCCCAGTGGCAGTCCCATTAATTGCGAACCGACAATACTCAGACCTGTCACTCCTCCATCAGAGACATTGTTCGGAATCAATACGGCTTCAAGACCATATGCTGTCACAAAGGCTCCGATGATAACCAGCAATCCTCGTGATGCGATGAAAAGTTTTTTGCGTTTTTTCCTTGTCATTTTTCCCATTGTCATTTCCTCGCTTCAAAATTTCTCTGTTTGTCTTTAAATCCAACCTAAACATTTTTTATACGCCACATATTTTTAGTATTACCTTGTGTGTAAGTATCCATATCCACATGCAGCAAATTCGTGGAAATACTGCATGACAATGATTAGCTTCCATGATTGATGCCATGTGCCATCCTGACATATTGCGCTTTTTTTTCATCCTTGATGATGGCTCCCAATTTAGCCAAGTCCTCTCGCAAATGCTTAGCGTCTTTCTCTTCATCCTCTTTTAACGCACGTTCACGGGCGTGAAGTAATGTATTTACATTTTCAGGGAAATCCGGATGCCCTAAAACCCAGCGCTGATACTGGCCTTCAAACGGGTCTTTCTCACACCAAGGATACTGATAGCGATGGAATGCCTCATGAGCTTTATCGACTTTTGTTTCCAAAATTCCTCTGTATAACTCATTGCTTTTTGTTCCAAGGAAGACGATCTGTTTTTTCTCCATAAAGATGGCAGATATATCTTTTTTTGCAATGGTTTCAATCCTGTCACCCAGCTTTAACCGCACGCTATGAAAGGAAATGGTCACCTCCAGGCTTTCCGCGAAAATGACAAAAGCCAACCATATCCCCCCGGCAATACCGATAAGAGCTGCCACAATTGAAACCCATACACTGTTAAAGGATGCGATGAGTTCAACAAGTTTTCCCCAAGGGACAATAGGCAGCTTTAATATCCAGCCAGCAATGACAGGGATAAACCAGCCAATCAGTCCGCCTGACAACACGGGAAGAAAAACAACAAGCAATTTTTCGGACTTACTGAACCCTAAGACCATTTCATGATTATGATTCATCAAGTCATTCCTTTCACTAGCTATGCTTAAACGATGCATAGCCTCCTACTTCACTATCTTCAAAATGCTTTTAGTCAGTTCTTCACTGTATTCTTCTATACTTATTTCATTTTGAAAGTTTAGCATGGATTCCGAGATTGCTCCTTGGATGAGAGTGGAAATCATTTGGGGGTTAAAAGCACAAAATTCCTTTGCTTGCTGTCCTTGGCGAAGTATATCTTCCAACAAAGCAGTTTTTGGGTCTTCCCCATCGTCCTTCAACAAATAATATGGGGTATGGTCTGGAGTACGCGCATTAAAGATAATTTCAATCAGTGCGATATTATTTGTTCTGTACATTACCTGATAAGCCAGGCTTACTTCGATAAAGGCCGATAGTTTTTCTATGAACAGCTGCCTTTGGCCTACCCTTTTTTGGATAAATGTCCATTCCTTTTCAATCAGATATTCCAGCGTATGGTTCATCAAATCCTCTTTTCCAGAGAAATGATAAGAAATAAGACCAGTGCTTATGTTGGCCTGTTTCGCGATTTTCGCCAAACTCGTACTTACATAACCAACCTCTTTTAGTACTTCAATAGCTGCCTTAATGATTTGCTCTCTTCTGGCTTCGGCTATAAAAGACTGGCGATCTTCCATACAACACTCACCCCGCAAGTTGATTAACCAATTATTTTATTGATTGATCGTTCAATTAATTTTATTATACATTTTTATTTTTTCCATTCAAAGAAAAAAGGTATCTGCAACAAACAAAAAACGTTGAGATACCTTTTCCTTTATTTGTTTTATAAATATGCGCCATGTTGTTCTGGCGTTAAAATTTAACCTCATCCTCATTTGTAACCACTAACAAAGATTTACCCTTATCTAATTCATTTTCCAGCTGCTGGGCTTTGGATTGGTCAAAACCAATCTCTTTCATTTTGGATATTAATGTGTCACTCTTTCCCCGGAAAATATTTTTCATGGCGGTGCCCACGCCTGTGACTCTGGCACCGATCTTATTAGCATCTGTTTTCTTTCTTGTTCTTCTATCGTGAGGATTATCATAGGCTAGAATATAAATATCATCGTCGTTCACACCGTTTTTTCTGATCTTGTCAATAGAGTCACTTAACTGTTCGTCATCATGGAAAATTTTAAATTTAGGATTCATTTCATCCGCCTCCCTTTCAATCTTTTACTGATTCGTTTTAGACCGATCTATTGCATTTTCAGCTTGCGATCGTATCATCATCACTGTGCAAGGCTGTATCCGTTTTGTTGTTATCCCGTATTCTTTTAGAACCTTTTGCGGATTTTGAGCTGTTCTTATTTTTTTTAGGATTTGTTTCTTTCATTTCAGGTACATTGTCTTTTTGTTGGCTTCCATCGGAATCTGCTTCGCCCTGCCCATTACCATCGATAATCTGGCTTAGTTTGTCCATTTTTCTTTCCAAGGAGCCTAGCCGCTTATTTATATTCTCATTTTCTTCCGCCAGGCTCTGATACCCATCAGAACTACCCGGTTCTTCATGTTCAGCTTCTGTTTCGCTGGAGAGCTCTTCTTCTCCCGCATTCATCTCAACCTCATTTTTCTCTTCGTTAGACAAACTGCTTCTATGCTTATTCAACAGATTTTTTGTAACTTCTGATCCCTTATCCTTTGTTGCCCTAGCCATCTCTGCACCTTTATCCTTCAAGTTAGTGTGCGTCAATAGCTTCTTGGCAGTATCTGCATCAGCAACATACCCGGCTGTTGCGCCCAGTATTCCACCAGCCACTGTTCTTTTAACTACACCGCCAGTAATCAAATTTTTCAGCTACTTCTTTTTATTAACCACCATTTTTCCTCCTTTCTTTTTCAGAGGTTTATTGATTCATCATACAAGGTCAAGGTCCAGCAAATCATTATTTTCCATAAAACTTTTCTTCAAAGAGATCGCATTTTATTCACACAATGAAATCTTGTGTTTGGTTTGAATGTACCCTCCTGGATATTCCTTAAAACACAAGGTTCAAGAAGCCACATTCTTTTTTTCATCTGTTTGATTTAAAAACGAAAAATAAGGGAGGGTCAATCCCAATAAGGCTACAACAAAAATAATCGAGCCAATCAATATGTATAAGGGACGCACACCCCAGGTTTCACTGAAAGCCCCTCCCACTAGTACGCCCAAAGGCATCATTCCTCTGATGATGAGGGAACGAACTGAAAAAACTTTTCCCATTAGATGATTTGGTATGGTTTGTTGACAAATGGTGAGATTATGCACATTGAAAAAAGCCATCATGACCCCAGCCACAATCTCCGTGCTTATCGCGAAAACAATAGAGTCTGTCACTCCTAAATTGATATAGGTCAGCCCCCCAATCATGAGAGAGCCCAGCATGAACACTCTTCTGCTATGAAAAGTGATTTTTCCAACCAGTAGTGTCCCAATAACGTATCCTAACGGGAAGCCTGCCATGAAATACCCATACGCAGCGTAACTTTCTCCTAACACATTAGTGATATATGGCACATTAGTAACCATTGTCACACCAACACCAAATTGTACAAACGCAAGAAAAATTCCTAGCCAGACTATTGTCTGCTGGTGAAAAAAATAGCTGATTCCTTCCATGAATTGTGATGCCCATGTACTTCTGACAGCATGTTTTTTTCTTTCTTCATGTATTCCCAGTAGCAAACTTCCGCTTAACAGAAGTAAAACACAGACAAAAATCAGTGTTACGTGAATTCCCGTAAATTCGATAACCATGCCTGCCATAACGGGGGCCAGAAATGTCATCAAACGTACCATGCCATCCACATATGCGTTGGCTGTGTGCAGTTGTTCCTTTGATACAATGGTAGGCAGGATTGCCTGGTTGGCAGGTACATATACAGGCGTTATCAGGCCGATAATCAATTGGACTGTGTATATATGCCAAGGAACAAGAGAATCCGTCAGATACCCGATCAGCGGGATGAAAAAGATGAGGCCCCTGCTCCAAAGCGCAAAGATCATTATCCATTTCCTACTCCATCTATCGATATATGGTCCGATGAACAACTGTAGCAGTAAAGAAGGCAAAAAGTATAACAACCACATACTTCCTAGCGCCAGCGATGAACCAGTTATTTCATAGATTAATAGTGAATTACAAAACGTTCCAAAAGCGCCTCCCAATTCAGAGGTCGCATTACCTACCCACATAGATGTGAAAGACTTGTTTGTAAAGATACCCAATTTCATAACCTTCTTCACCTATTCCGTGTCCTTCGTTGATGAAAAAACTCCATATTTCGCATTTTTCGCCAACACCCTTGACTCCTGGTTTAAAACCACCTTTCAGAATTCCACATAAAATGGATGTTTATCAGGATTCAGACAATCCGAGATCCTATGTCTGAAGTTTTTTAACGTGACCATTTCCAAAGCCTTGTCGATTGGAAAATACCCTACTTCCAGACTCTCTGGACTTGTGGATAGTTCCCCGCCAACCGGCTTTCCTAAAAATAGCGTGTTGCATATACCCCTTTTTAAATTTTGATATATTCCACAAAACTTCGTAATCTCGATATCTATGCCTGATTCCTCTTTTGTTTCCCTAATCGCAGCTCTCTTGATAGATTCTCCTTCTTCTACTTGTCCACCAGGCATTTCCCAACCTCTTTTTGGTCCCTTGATCAGTAAAATCTCATCGTTATCATTCAAAACGATCGCTGCTGCAGAAACAATATGTTTTGGTGTTGCCATAAAATCTCCCCCTCTTTTTGCTGCATGACTGCACTTTGTTCAATTAACGCTATCTATCTTTAAATCCTTCCAAACCCGCTTCCAATCTTTTCTATATAAACGTTCCTTATAAATTTTCATCCGTTCCTCTGTTTTGGTAAAAAAAGGAGTTGGCTTCACCTTTAAATTGACTGCATCGCTGATCCCATATGGAGCAGCTAAAACAACATTGTCTCCTTTTTCCAGCTTCACGCCCAATGCAGTCGCAGTCTCAGGAAATTTTGCAATGGCATCCACAGATGAAGAGTAAGGAGACACCTTATTTCTCATATGCATCCGGGCTTCATTCTTCACAGACCATGGGATGCTTGGCAAAATGGAATGTAACTTCCTTTCATATGCCTTTTCTTCCCTTTCGACCATATTTTGTGAATTAAAATAGATGACATCAATGTTAGGAATCGGTGTCCTTTCACGATGTTTATGTAATACATCCCATATCTTTGATCTGACAAACCCAGCACAAATCCACCAATCAGGTAAAAGTAATACTTGGGCAGCCCGAAGTATCTCCATCATCCACTCATCTTCTTCAATCAGTTCAACAAGGTCCCCTTCATTCATCACCTTTTCCCTCGTCCCCGCCGCTTTCTTAAACAAGAAGCAGTTGCTTGAATTCATAAAAATCACATGAGGAACAAGCATGTCTTTCCTTGTTCCTCATCGTTATTCATTATCTTGTTTTAACTTTGATTCCAATAATTTTCAAAAAGTGCTGTTCTATTTGATAACCCAGCGATTATCACTGAGAGTTTCCTCTTCTTTCTCCATCTTGATATTACCGATAAGAATCATGGGTAGGAGTAAATACATCCTCTTCTGCCTGTCTGACGATGGAGAAGTGTTCCACATTGTAGTGGCCATGAAGTGTTTTATTATGATGTCTTATAATTTGTTTTGCACTTAAAATGTCACTGTCTGTGGTCGAATGTCCATCACCAACCAATGTAACATCGAAACCATTTATAGTCGCTGTTCTTACAGCGCTATCTATACAATACTGTGTAGCGCAGCCCATTATCGCAATATGATTAACTGCTTGTGAATGCAAATGATCCAGCAGCCCCGTTCCATGGAAGGAGTTTGTTGCAGTTTTATCAAAAAATTTTGCATTTGCTGGTATGTTGATTCCCTCATGTACTTGAAATCCTTTTCCTTTGCCATCTGCTATATCCAGGTCTCTCACAAAAACAACCGGTACATTAGCTTTTCTTGCTTTCTCTATCACTAAATTGATATGCGTAATAAGCTGCTTATTATTAAAAACAGCTGTTTCCACCTCGCTCCCCTCAATTAAATCTTGTTGTGCATCAATGATTAACAACGCTTGATTCAAATCGTTTTCCCCCTTTTGATAATAGCGGCAGACGTATTGGCAACATGTTTCATCTGATACAGCACCTAATTGAATACAAGAAAACTTCATCTTATTATTCCGGCAAAACTGCCGCTTAACACTTGCTTCTCATACTGATTACTACAAATAAACGAAGCTGAAATAGATGTCCTGTTATTTTCCTGCTTTTTCAATTCATCAATTGTCACCTCACACACGATGGTATCCCCCGTAAAAACCGGTCTCAAAAACTCAAAATACATCGTACGGGCCAACACATTGTTATCCCCCCCTATTTTCGTCGGTAATGTAGCAGTCAATAACCCTTGAATAATAAGTCTCCCCTGTTCATCCGGTTCAGTGTGATGATTACCCGCATCCCCGGATAACTTTGTAAACAACGCAACATCTTCTTCGATGAATGCCCTTTCAAACTTAATGATATCTCCAACCTTTAGGTGCAACTGGACCCCTCCTTAAAATGTACAGTATTTAGAAAGCAATATTCTTCTTCATCGCTGGAAATTTTCCACTGATTAATAAAGCCACTGATTTTTAATCTGTTCATTTTCCAAAAATTGACGAACCAAATGATGCTGGCTTTATTATTTCCGCCGTCACATATGCTAACTGAAAGCCCGCCCTTTCTACGTTTCGCTGCGAGTCAGAGCCAGGATCTGTTTCAATAGTCGCTAGGCGGGCTCCTTGTTCTTTGGCAAAACGTAGTCTCCAGTCAATAAGCGCCGTCTGTAAACCATGTTTCCGATAAGAAAGCCGTGTACTCGTTGTAAAGAGAGAGGCCATATCGTTATTTATCGCTAGAATACCTCCTGCTGCAGCAATACCATCCTCTAAAGCGATAACTGGAAGACTGTTTTGCATCCTGAAAAATGCACGCTCTAAATCAAGGTTTTGGCTCTCAGACACTTGATCTGTATCAGCGAATCCTGCTGCAATGGCCTGAACCCACAACATTTCTTCATCTGCCTCAGCTATACGTATGCTAGAATCTGTTTCTTTCTCTTGAGGAGTCCACGCATCCAAATCCAGTACCCAACGATAGGAAAAGCTGTTTAACTCATAGCCGCGGCTTTGGGTCAAGGCGAGAAGGGAAGGATGTGCCAGCGGACACACTCTAATCACAGCAGGATAATCATGAGCGTGATAAAAATGCTCTATTTCATTTAAAATCGCTTCATCAACTGGAGAGGACATTCCAAGACCAACTGTCTCGTTGATTGGGCACTCCTCTCCCCCATAAACAGCTAGTGCATTTGTAAATTCAAGAAATTCTGCTGAAGTACCAAAACCAGAGTCGTTCCAAGCTTCAACAAGTTGCTTATTGCCTACTATTACATCATTTTCTATTTGATAAGCTAATTTTCCGTTAAGGAACAACGTCATTATTTCACTCCCTTTCTCCATACTAGCCATTGTGAGTTGCAAATCCTTATATATAAGGTTATTATAAGCTCAATCCTTTCTATGTTGAAGATAATGTTTGTACTTGAAACGATCAATAGGAAAGCGCCTTCAAATTAATAGAAAGGTAGAATCATTTTTAATTCGCTTGTTTCTATTCTGTTTAAATCAACATTATGTTTAAGGAGAAGATCATCATGATGCATGCACTTGTTGTTGGTGGCACTGGAATGTTATCAGACGTTTCACTATGGTTATCAAACCATGATTATCACGTATCTGTTATTGCACAAAATAAGCAAAAAATGGAAAACCTCATGGCAAAATCACGTAATAAATCCCGTTTATCCCCTGTACTCGTTGATTATCATGAGGATGAAAAACTAAAAGAAAAATTACTTGAAATATCAAAAAACCATGGGAAAATCCAGTTAGTTGTTGCTTGGATTCACTCTGATGCTAATCATGCCTTTTCTATCATCAGCCAGGTTATTGCTGAGACCGCTGATCATTGGCATATGTTTCATATATTGGGCAGCAGCGCAAATTTAAATGAATTGAAACAGGAATTGCATGTTGCGGACAATTGCAGTTATCATCAGGTTCAATTGGGCTTCATACGGTATCAGAATCAATCAAGGTGGTTGACCCATACAGAAATCTGTAACGGTGTCATTGATGCAATCAAGCGTGGTGATCCAACATATACCATTGGCATGACGGAACCCTGGGAACTCCGTCCTTAGCATTGGGCTTGCATTTATCAAACTATTCGTGCGGATAACATGTCTCATATTCATCTTTCATGAGCCAACTCTTGCACGCTCTGCCGCTTTCATCGTAAATTTCTTTCCCGACCTCTAACATTACACTTGTATCAGAATAAGGGTAGTCCTGCCCTTCATCATTTTCTATATAAATATTGTTTTCGTCTTCCCATTTGATTCCGAAATTGCTTTTCCCAACGCCATAATAAACCGTAGCGGTTTCATTGTTCTGCCGATTGGTAATGGTCACCCACACCTTCGCGCCACCAGCTGCATCGCCATAATTTTTATAATAAGCTTCGGCCGTATATTTTCCATGAGGAGAATCAATCGGTCCTTTGAAATATGTACCATCTCCAAGGTTGTTAAAGGTGAAGAAATATTTTCTGTATCCAATGATCAAGAAAATAGCAGCAAAAATGAATATGATTAATTTATATCTTTTTTTCATAAAAAACATCGCCTTCATGTTATTTCCCCAGGTATAACTGCCCCAGTAAAACCGACGGACCCACATGCGTTAATACGTGGAGTTAGATTGCCAAATATAGCATAACACCCAGCAATATAATCAGAATAAGTATCCCGGCACCTTTCCATCCCACACCAGCCACTAGATCCACGAGACTACTATTATTGGTACGGTTAAAAGCATCACCCACATTACCGGTTGGATTATTCTTTAATTCTTCTTGTCTTATCCTTTCCCTTCGTTCGTCCAAATTTTCTTTGTCAGACATGACGTTTTCTCCTTTCAACAGCAGTTATTTCATACTATGAAAAATGAACGATTTAGATTGCGCATCAGCTTGTTCAAATTCCCAATCGCCATATACTTTGACCTTCGAAAAACCGGCTTGTTCTAACGTATGCTGTATTTCTTCCATTGCCCTAAACTTCAATTGCATTTTTTCACATACTAATATTTCCTTGGTACTACTGATTTTAACAGTTTCATAAAAAGTGAAGATTCCGTCATCAAGACCTTCATAATCTGTTATAATTTCAAGTTGCTCACCACTGATAGGATGTTTCGCAAAATCAGGAGTCTTGTCCTGCATCCAAGTTTCCCACTCTTTTGCTAACGGATTCCGGGTATCAAAAATGAAATGCCCGCCATCTTTTAGTGCCCTATAGGCATCAGCAATCACCTGTTGCCAGCTCTCATCTGTTAAGAATACTTGTGCTACATTTGCCGTCATGATGACAACATCATAAGCATCCGACAGCAAATCACTGCTATCCCCGACCATCCAACTTACTTTGTCTGCAATTTTTTTTCTTTTGGCATGGTTAATCGCCTCTTGGTTCGGATCTATAGCTGTAATTTGATAACCTTCTTGTGCAACATGTACTGTCAGCCTTCCTGTGCCACACCCAAGATCAGCAATGTGCTTCGTGTTTATTTTTTTTAAAAGAGATAAAAAGAAATCATCATCTTTTCCCCAGCGATTTATTTGATCATATACGATCGGAATCATTCAGTTACCTTCTTTCTTCCAGCAAAGGGGTTTTCCGCATCTTGTAAAATACTAATTGCGTAGTTTAGTCCGTACATTTATACTACCATAATGAATCAATTTATTCAGAAAACATTTTCAAAACTCGTTTTATAGATTATTTCCGGTTGATCGTAAACATACTGCATAAACACAGTTAACTAAACGTGATTTTAGACTTTTACAGTATGTACTTTCTTCTTCCACCAACTATGTTTTAAGCAGAAATACACGAAAAGAAATGCAAAGAGGAACCAAAAGAAGATGCGTGGATACCCCACACACCTTCTTCAATAACCATGACATTATATTTAGAAATCATGCTTTAAGCATGCACATTTTTGAAAAAAACTTATGAAGCTATTTCCGCATTGGCCTGTTTAGCCAACTCAGCTTGTGGAATTTTCCATAGCTGTGTCCATCTTTTAATTGCAGCGATAATGATAACAAGGCCCAATATCAGCATAACAATCGACAAGACCCCATTTATCGCATTATATCCTGGATTGTCAGGGTTCAGGTAAACATTTTTAACCATCCAATACCCCGCTACATTGACGGATACATATAAGTAGGCAAGTGGAACGAGGCATGTCAGCATATACCATCGCTTATCCGCAATTTTCAACACAACTGTCGCCCCAATAATCAGTCCAATTGAAGCCATTAACTGGTTTGAAACACCGAACAGTGCCCACACGGAACTGATGTCACCGGAATACAACAAATAGCCCCAAACGATACAAGCAATTGCACTGGCAACAATATTAGCCGGTATAGAGTCCATCCTTTTCAACGGCTTGATAAAGTTCCCCAGGAAATCCTGGATTAGGTAACGCGCTGTTCGTGTTCCAGCGTCAATAGCGGTCAAAATAAATATCGCTTCAAATAAAATGACAAATTGATAAAAGTAGGCAGCTATTTTCTCAAAAATTGGTATTGCTTTAAAAATGTATGTCATCCCCACCGCAAGCGTGACTGCTCCGCCGGTTCGTCCCTCCAAATCCATGTTCACTTCTTTTTCCAGCTGTTCCAGATGCACGTGATGCAAACCTGTTTCGGCATATTGCTCCGGAGAGGAATTGATAGCGAAATAATCCCCCGGGTCTAATGAAACTGCTGCGATTAAAGCCATCAATGCTACTGCACATTCTACCAGCATTGCACCGAATGCGATGGGTTTTGCATCCTTCCAGCGATTGAGCATTTTCGGTGTGGTGCCTGATCCGACAAACACGTGAAATCCAGATATTGCACCGCAGGCAATGGTGATAGATACAAATGGCCAGACTGGACCTGCAACAACCGGCCCACCATCTAAAAACTCGGTAAAAGCAGGGAATTTAATAGATGGATTGATTGCAATAACTCCAATAATAAGTGCTGCAAACACCCCTACTTTCATAAATGTGCTCAAATAATCACGGGGCTGCAATAAAAGCCAGACAGGCAGAGCCGCTGCAAAAAACGCATAGACCGGTAAAATGATTGCTAACGTTTTGGTATCAAAAGTCAGCAAATTCCCTAGCCATGTACCATTTAGATAGTGACCAAATACAACTGCCAGCATAATCAGCGTAAAGCCAACAATTGTGGCCAGTTTTAAATTACCAGTTTTCTTATGATACAATCCGACTCCCATTGCAATCGGGATGGTAATGCCGACAGCAAAGGTTCCCCACGGGTTTCTTTCCAGTGCATTTAATACAACAAGGGAAAGCCCTGCCATCGTAATCGTGATGATAAACAACATCGCCATGCCCGTACAAAAACCTGCCACAGGACCCAATTCATCTTTCGCAACTTCTGAAAATGACTTACCATCTCTTCTCATGGAACAAAATAATACAACAAGGTCATGGACTGCCCCGCCGATGACCGCACCAATCAGCAGCCACAGCAAAGAAGGCAAATAACCGAACTGTGCCGCTAAAACCGGCCCTACTAATGGACCAGCCGCTGCAATTGCCGCAAAATGATGCCCAAAGGTCACCCATTTATTCGTCGGCACATAGTCTCTGCCGTCTTCTAATTTATGGGATGGTGTCGGCACATTGTTTTTCTCGTAATCATCTATCTTCAACACCTTTGACGCCATGAATGTCCCATATAGCCGATACGCAATTAACAGGATACAAATGGAACCGATAACAATTGTAATTGCATTCATTTTACTACTTCTCCCTTCTATTCCCCACTCAAGTAAAAAATCCCTGCAATTCGTCCAGCAGGCTAGATTAATTTACCTTTTGAATTTCTCATTCATTTTGTATGTGCCTAACATTATACAAAAATTTGGCAGTTTTCCTTTCAAAATTTCATAACATGTCAAAATCATTTGCTGAAACGCATGAAAACGAATACAAAATGCATTGGAGGAGCAGCGCACATCTTACGTCAACTATTCATTATTTGGTCAGCTGGCCCAAAGTCATCTCCATTGGAAGCATTTTCAATGCGGGTATATAATAAAATTAAGGAAGGTGAATGAGGATGAAAGTAAAATTGGATGATGCCTCCAGACTGTGGATTGCAGGGAAAGGAAATGAATTGACGGTTAAAACGGTGGATGTAAATGTTTGCTGTGCACCAAATGTCCATGACTTAGTAGCAGTACCAGGCAAACCAAAAAACACCGACTTCTTCCATAAAATATCCGTAAAAAGCATTAATATCTATATTCAAAAAGGAATCAACCCGAAAAAAACGCTCATGTTGTCTTTATCTGGGATAAGCCTCTTCAAGTCTATATCCGCCCGGCTTCTATAGTTGCTTTTAACCAATTGAAAAGGCATAGCCATTGTTGGGCTATGCCGGAAAAGGTCAAACCATATGGGATGCTGCCAATTACAACAATTTGTTTGATTCACATCTAATATTTCTTCAGTATAAAATCCTGTCACTCACTCATCCCCCAAATGTGTCCATTGGTGACCCTGTCATATCAACTCAACCGCGGCCATTTGTCCACTCCATTAACCAATTGAGCCCCTTATTGATTTTTCTTACCTTCTTGAAACCGCATTTTTCGTAACACTTTATTGCCCTCATGTTTGAAACATCAGGATCCAAAATAATAATATCGACATCTGTATGCAGGCGTATATACGCAATGAATTTACTAACCATGATCGTCCCTAAACCTTTGTTGAAAAGGTCAGGGATACCAATGAATTGATCAATCCCGTAAACACAGAGCTTTGAAGCATAACCAAATTCCTTCTTTTCATCTTCATCTATCTTATATCGTTGCATAAACCCTACAGGGGCACTATTTAATTCCACAATATAAGGATGTACAGGGATGTCACCATTTACTCTTGGTGCGTATTTACGCTTGACCTCTTCTAGAGTAAATGGCGAATTCATATCACCGTAAAACTCCAAAACCTCTTTCGTACTTAACCATTTGCCCATGATTTCATAGTCGGTATGCTCCATATTCCTAATCGATACATATCCAGCATTCATGATGAGTCTCCCTGAGTTTTTTTTGTTTATTTTTAAATTTAATAATGGAAATTAAAGTGAGGTATTGAAATGAGATCTTGGCTGCTTTAAACCACTCCGAATTTTCATCCAGACCATTTTTTTACAATTGCCATATAATCAAGATCTGCAAATTGATCCCTAATCATAATGATGCCCTATGATTAATAATTCCACAGCAAACAAGGTTTTCATATTTATTTTCTTTTTTTTACATGGTCCATAAATACTCCTTCTGTTTTCATACCTATCTTTTGCAAAACCTTTCAAGACTGAAATACGTATTATTTATTGTAAATTCCATAGAAAAATCCTTTCATTGTATGTTCTGCTAAGAAAAATTTCAACCACGTAGTATGTAAGGCTGAAACAGAATATATAAGTCTAACAATTGACCAACTACTCCACGGTGTTTTTCGGTCTTAAAAAAAGTGTATCATCCATAAATTTGGACAAATCCATCGATGGATACGCCTTCTGTACTAATTGATAGATCTCCTGGATAACCATCTCCAATTCTCTAAGACCACTTCTAGGATGTTCTAATAAAATAGCGGTCAAACGGTACGATAGATTTTCTGGGACAATTTTCATTTTTTCAAGAGAACGTTGTTGCCATTTAAAAACTGGGTGATGAACATACAATTGATTGAGACCGAATAATACTCCCATCAGATTTTCCTGAGCAGAAACAATTAACTTATAAAGCAATAGCCAATCTTCTCTGTCAAGCAAAGCCTTACGGTTATCCCATTTACTTCCAAGATACATATTGCTTCGTATCATGGCTCCACTCAACTCCTTAGGATAAACCTCCACTTTTTTCTTGAGTTGAGCCATAATTTCTTCCCCAGCCAGCGATATACCATCATGGACTGAAGCTACAAGACATTGTTTATGTAGATCAGTATCACAATCTATAATTACATCGTTAATAACTTTTTGCATACTATTCGTTAGAAAATTGCTTATCTCTAATTTAACTCCTTGCGTTATAAAGGATTCTGACCATTCCTCTTCTTCATAAGGATGAAAATCGATAATATGACCATGTAAATGATTGATTGGGATGTTTCTATCCTCTTCGGTTGGACTTACATTCCAAAGTACAAACAGCTCGATGTCAGAGTGCTCATCTTGCCAACCGCGTGCAACGGAGCCCCCAAGCAATACAGCTTCAACCTTTGGATTTTGTTTATAAACCTTTGAAACTTCTGAAGCAAACGTTTTTAAATTCATGGTATACTCCTTTTCTTATAACAGCGGTGAAATAAAACCGCCGCATCACTTAACAAAAGAACTTAATTAGTTTGTAATTTTACTGCCCTGGTGGCAATAAATGTCTTAATGTATTTGTCCAACATCCGTGATCCGCCAAAATCATCTTCATAAAAACCTGTAATAAGTAGTCCAGCATTTATTTGTCCTTGGATTTGATCCTCCAGTGTATGTGCATATTCTATCGTTTCGCTTGTTTTAATATGGGCTTGCACTTCTTCTGCGGATAAATAATCCAAGGTTGAAGAAGGTATAGTATGTTTGACCTCAAGGATACCTTTTCTTTCTTGCATTTCATCAAAAATCCATAGTAAGGGATTTGTAAACCCCGCAATCAAAACACCTTTGTTTTTTAAAACCCTCGCTGCCTCATTCCATACAGGCTGAACATTTTCAACAAATAAATTAGAAACAGGGTGGATCACCATATCAAAATGTTCCGCTTTAAAATTACTTAAATCACTCATATCCCCCTGCACAGTTTTCAATGGTAAACCATCACGTCTAGCTACTCTTTCATCTTGTTCCAGTTGTTTTTCAGAAATATCATAAACTACTACATCCGCTCCGGCCGCAGACAAAATTGGTCCTTGTTGCCCTCCGCCTGAAGCTAAACAAAGTATTTTTAAGCCGCTTAATGAATGCGGAAACCAATCTTTTGGTACTGATTTTTCAGTGGTGACAGTGATCTCCCATTCACCGGATTTACTTTTTTCAATCACTTCCCTGCTTACAGATTGTGTATATCTGGATTCCTCTTCTACCTTCTTATCCCATGCCTTGCTGTTATGTTGGGTTACCTCCATTTAAATCCCTCCACCCCGTATTTGTTCAGTAATTCCATATCATCCAGCATTTACTATATCATTTGTCCCTTTTTCAATAAATATCCCACAATAATTAAGATTTAAATAATTCAAACCGTCTTTATACACATTTAACGCTATTTTGGCCAAATTGAATGGTCCCGCATGACCCTTATAGGCTGTTACGGCAATATATTACGGCTTGGTGACCTAACAGTTCTCGCTCGATGTTCTGTGCCAAAATTTTACTCCTGCACAAAATAAAAAAAGTTCGTTTCTCATTCATTGCTGACCATCTGCTGCTGTCTGCCATACACGTTAAAAATAGGCGTGAACTTGACTTCGTTTCACGCCCAATGCCAAGGAACAATCATCCTCGTCATTTTACAAATCAAACACTGAATCTAATTTAATCACAAGGTCATCAAATAGGGAGACTTCCACCTGATCTTCTTCCGTATACAATTCCGGTCGTCCATATTTCCCATTACGCTGCAGTGAGAAGACACTAACGATTTTTTCTTTGGGTTCGATCATCCAGTATTCCTGGACACCATACTGTTCATAAATATGAAATTTCTCGATTTTGTCTTTTCTTGCGGTAGATGGCGAGATAATCTCAACAATCAAATCCGGACTGCCTTTGCAGCCCCGGTCATCCAGTTTTTCTTTATCGCAAACAACTGAAATATCAGGCTCCAACACATATTTGCTCCGGGCATCGTCAGCATTTTCATTTTCCGGATCGAGCACGACATGAAATGGTGCTGGATATACTTTATAATCCTTATCCAACAAATAGTTAGCTAACTGCCGATGTACGTCCGATAGCACTTCCTGGTGAATTCTCGAAGGTGCAGCCTGTAAATAAGGTACGCCGTCAATGATTTCAATCCTTTCATTTTCCGGCCACGATAAATAATCAGCATACGTATAGACACGTTCTTTTTTTGGAAATGACACATCAATCACCCCAATCAAATGTTATATAGATTATATCATTAAACAGGCGACTGGTTCGACTTGCATATGATAAAACTTGGTATAGTAGTGAAAAGGAAATATTGCCGCTAAAAAATTTAATAGTCAAAACGGATGGAAAAACCAACCAAAATTAATTTCATCTGCCGTCTCAACTGAGCCTCTCCCGATTATGGCGGAAAAATGGTTATTAGACATGGCAGAAACCAATATTTCAAAAAAAGATTATTCAACCTCTGTCCGGCTGGGACTCCCCTTTAACCCGCTTTAAGGTCGCCACGATAAGAAAGCTGACAATCACCAATAGCACCCAGGAACTTACTTTACCTAAATGAACGAGACTCCAAGCCTCGGCTTGATTCGGATATTCCCAAGCCCCGAAAAACGTTGTGATGTTTTCGGCTATCCATATGAAAAATCCGATGAGCACAAATGAAAGTGCAAGCGGCATACGATAGCGCGTCCCCCCAACCTCGTATGAGACCCATGATTTCCAAAAGACGATAATCACGGATACAAATAACCATAAGCGGATGTCAATCCAATAATGGTGCGTGAAAAAGTTCAAATAAATGGCTGCGGCGAGAGATACAACGATCAAAAACGGCGGCCACTTAACCAGTTTTACCTGAAGCCGTCTCCATGCCTGACAAAGATAACTTGCTACACTGGCGTACATGAATCCACTATACAAAGGCACACCGCCAATTTTGACATAGCCATCCTCCGGGTAAGACCAGGAGCCCATATGTACCTTGAAAAGCTCAAGCGCAAGTCCAATGAGGTGAAACAATGTGATCACCTTCAGTTCATCCCTAGTCTCGAGTCCAGAACGAACCATCCACCATTGCATTAAAAGACAGATGATCAGCAGCCAGTCATATCTCGGCAACATAGGGAGCGGCACCATTTTTGTGATAGCCAAAGAGAGAAAAATAACGACGGGAAACAAACATGACAGTGCCTGTTCCCAACCAAAGAAAATCAGTTGTTTAAGCGAATTCCCGATTTTTGTCTTCAAAGCTTTCTTTTCGGAAATATGTTGGATGGTTACACTCATACGGCACTCCTTTTGTGAATTTGTTTCATTGAAATGGCGGAAAAAGGTAATTTCCTTGCAATACCTTCTTTATGATTCATTTCGAGATGCTTCATCTTCCCGGTATTCCAAAATATCTCCTGGCTGACATGCTAAAGCCTTACAAATTGCATCCAAAGTAGTTAACCGAATCGCCTTTGCTTTTCCATTTTTCAATATGGAGAGATTAGCCATCGTGATGCCGACCCTCTCGGACAGTTCGGTAACGCTCATTTTCCTTTTAGCCAGCATTACATCAATATTGATTATAATTGCCATATTATTCACCTCAGACCGTCAAATCATTTTCAGTTTTTATATGAATAGCTTCTTGTAATAGTCTTTGGAGAACAGCCGCAAAGACCGCGATAATCAATGAACCAAAAATAATGATTAATCCCAGCGCGATAATACCAGGGGCGTCATCCTTTTCTGCCAGTAAATAAAATAGCGGCATCCCTGCCACATACAAGATACTGATTGTGCCTGCGCAGTATTTTATCTTTTTTAATGCACTTACTGAAACCTGGGAAAAAGCAATATTCTTGTCAATATAGCTTAATAGCTTTAAAGCCTGATACAGCGCAAAGTAATAGGGTATCGCTGCCGCATACATGATAATTAAAACCAAATATTTTATATAAGCTGATTCTGGATATAATCCGGCGGCATAAATCCCGATTCTAGGCACCACAAATATGCACAAAGCTAGAATTGGAAGACCGATAAGAACGACCGCGATCTTTAGAAAGAGTGTAGATCCTCGTGTCATCAAACACACCTCATTTATTTTAATGTGATATTATCTTAACAAATAATTTATCGAATTACAATAAATAATTATTAAATTGTAATGTTTTATTATTGTGATTCAACTCAAAAGATGAATGCTTGAAGGATTTTATCTTTGCGGGTGAACTAAAAAACCCCGAATTCACAAAAGACTTCATGTGAATTCGGGGCCAGATGTTGAAATGAACCTTAAAACATTCAAATCTTCGCGAATGTATATGGCAAATGTTATTCCAATATTTCCTTTACTCTGCCAACCTTGCCACCTTCGAGCCGGACTTTAATACCATGAGGATGATTGGCTGCGTTTGTTAATATGTCCATCACCACCCCTTCTGTTAATTTTCCTGAGCGCTGATCTTGCTTTTGCACCACTTTTACTCTTGTACCTTGTTTAATATTTTCCCTTTTTGTTCCCTGCATATCATCACTCCTTGCGTGACTAAGCCTTAGTCTGAATAGATTTTGGTTCGTTCCTGTATCCTCATTTCTTCTCCACTACCCTAATATATTGCTTTCTCCCTTTATCGGTTATCATAATCCCCTCGCGGCCAAGTTGCCTTTGTATTTTATTTGCTTTATGATATTCCCCTTCTTTTAAGTACTTTTGCCGAGCCGTGAGTGATATTGTCTCCAATTCACCCACATCCGCAGTACCCTCTTCCCACAAAACATACTTGCCATAGTATGGATCCTCATCTTTCCAAGGATAATTGTGCTGGAGAAAAGCCTCACGGATTTTTTCCTTTGGCATGTTAGGGAGAAATTCACGATACATTTCTTTTCCATTTTCATTTAAGAATACAATCTCTCTCATATGGTTGATGTCCAGCCAAACTGCCGCAATTTCCGATCTTTTCAATTTGGACGTACGTTTTTCATAAGAAATTGTGACGAACGCATCTGTTACTTCCATTTTCACCTGGTTGGCAAAATGAAGTTTTGAACTCCACAGCGCAATCAGCACACCAAGCGAAGGACGCAGCCACAGCATATACGTACTTTCTGACATCAACAACCACTTACTTGCCTTCGTCATGGAATCAAATAAATGTTCTTCGGACCACTGACCAATAAAAGGTAAACACCACCCCAGCAGACCAAGAGGAACAGCCCAGCTGAGAAAAAATTTCCATTTACTTACAAGGCTTCTTTCCAATATTGTACGTTCGTTCACCGCTACCCCTTCTTCCTAAAGTAAGGCTTGCTTTTCTTAAGAAATGCTGACAGAATGATGTGCTCTCCAGAGGTAAAAATATGTTGCTCAGATGTTGATTAATTATATTGTATCTGGTTTCAAAATAATCGCAAAATATTTAGAACGGAACGCTTAACGGGCATATATAGGTTTTTCTTACTGTAAATTTACCCGGGCATAGGAATAGGTTTAGATATAACACTAGTCAGGAATGAAAAAATTCTGGCTGCCTGCTAAAAAAAGGACAGTAAAGCCCGTTTCACTTTTACCGTGAATGAGGCCGCTCCTGCCCAAGGTCATACAATATTCATCATTCAAAGCTATCGAGCATCGCACGCACTTCGTCTGTGGACTCTGTACTCATCAATTCGTTTCTTAGTTCACTCGCTCCCCGAAACCCGCGAACATATATCTTAAAAAAACGACGCAGCGGTTTAAATGGACGTTGCCCAAATTCCTCTGAATACGTATCAAATAAATCCAGCTGTAATCTTAAAAGATCCAATAATTCCTTGCTGCTATGCTCTTTTGGCTCCTTTTCAAACGCAAATGGATTTTTAAAAACACCCCGTCCAATCATGACCCCATCTACACCATATTGTTCAACAAGCTTTAAACCGGTTTGACGGTCAGGAATATCCCCATTGATCGTCAAACGTGTATCTGGTGCCACTTGATCACGAAGTTTCTTGATCTCCGGAATCAACTCCCAGTGCGCGTCTACCTTACTCATTTCCTTCTTGGTACGCAGATGGATGGACAGATTGGCAATATCTTGTTCTAAAATGTGGGTCAGCCAGCCACGCCATTCATCCACATCAATATAACCGAGTCTTGTCTTGACACTTACTGGCAATCCACCAGCTTTTGCTGCTTGTATGATTTCTGCCGCAACTTCCGGGCGGCGGATCAATCCGCATCCCTTTCCTTTTGGTGCCACGTTTGGTGCAGGGCAGCCCATATTGATATCCACACCCCGATAGCCCATCTCCGCCATGCCAATACTCATTTGCCGGAAGTATTCGGGTTTATCGCCCCATATATGGGCTACCATCGGTTGTTCATCTTCTGTAAAAGTCAAACGCCCGCGCACACTATAGATTCCCTCTGGATGGCAAAAGCTCTCTGTGTTTGTAAACTCTGTGAAAAATACATCCGGTCTGGCAGCTTTACTTACTACGTGGCGAAAAACAACATCTGTTACATCTTCCATTGGAGCTAATATGAAAAACGGCCGTGGTAAATCACGCCAAAAATTATCTATCATAACCAAATTCAAATCCTCTCATATGAGACACTAGGACACAGCCTGTCCAGTGTCTATGCTTCTTTTACACTTATACCATGTTTAAGCAGCTTTTATCAAATCGAAATTATTATACACAATAATTTAACACAGTTAAATATATTCGAAAATTGGGAGAATGAGAGGCAAGCATTGCTTGTTTACTTGAGGGTAGATAATCCAGCACCAGTGGTTATTGATGAAGACAATCAGAGGAGAAACCTCAGAATTTGATTTTCTCCTCAAAAGTATCGGATGCCGCCTGCTGCAGGTAAACCAAAGCACATAGAAAGAAAAGCTTCTTCAAGTCTTTCATACGTTTTTCATTACATAGAAGTTACCTGCTTAGCGGCTGTATTTTGAAAGAATGAACCATTCAACAATTATAAGATTCAATACGAGTCCTACCCAAATATTGATATTTAATATTTCGTTAATCATCCATTCTCTGCCGCCTGGAAGAGTGAATCTATTAAAAAGGGCATAACCCACAAGTAAAAGCGGAACAAGTAATCGGGCACTCACAGCAACCAAGGTAATACTAAAACTTCTAATCATCCACTTGCGATGATCATTAAAGTGCTTACATACTGCTGCGCGGTATGCCTTCCATGTTGTGAGCAGCCATAATATCGCCAATACCATAAAAGCCATAGCCTTTGTGAAATGTTCAGCATAAAAAAACAAAACAAAGGCAAGCATTCCGCTGAAGAAAATACTGATGACATAAGCCTTTCCCATATTTCGGTGAACTGTTGGATTTTTAATGCGAATACGATCTATAAACTGAAGAAAGCCAGTTACTATAGCAATAAAAGCAAATATAATATGAATAACAAGTGCAGGATATTGAATAGCGTTTGATGTTATGTCTATACGGCTTTTAGCAGGATCAAAAATCAAATACGGATATGCAAAAGGAACCATAACTCCCATGGAAACAATGAATAAAATCCACCAACGTTTTCTTTGTTTTATCATTTATTTATTATCAGACTCCTTGATTCCTCGAATGAAGAGGACTGATTGTTTACACCAAGAGCAAGCGTTCCAACGTATGCTGCAATTACACTTTATTTGTTTTTACCTTTCAGGGTCTTTTTAATTTCGTTAAATTCTTCACCGGTAATTTCTCCTTTTGCCAGGCGGCTTTCCAGGATAGAAAGCGCATCACTTCGATTGTAATAACATAACCCTCTTTTTCTCCATAAAATGACGTTTGTTATAAAAAATCCAACAATAATCAAAAAGAAAATCAAGCCAAATGGATGGAAGTAAGCACAATG
Source organism: Tigheibacillus halophilus (assembly GCF_042683165.1). Taxonomy (NCBI): domain Bacteria; kingdom Bacillati; phylum Bacillota; class Bacilli; order Caryophanales; family Bacillaceae; genus Tigheibacillus; species Tigheibacillus halophilus. Next base: position 100,603 of record NZ_JBHUIZ010000018.1, on the reverse strand, counting down.
GTGCATCTAAAATCATCTCCTAAATAAATTTTTCATTCTATTTGCGGAACACAGATCTATCACGTTGGAACGCTGAAAATCATTGATCCAGCCCTTGCTGTTGTTCCTACTATAACAATGGAGTATGAACACCAGCTGAAGTATATATAAAAAATCTATAAACAATATAAGGCCCATTAACGAGTAAAAACACCCAATCTGCTTTTGACTGGGTGTTCTAAACCTATGCATAAAAAATGCTGTAATCCTATCCCTTAAAACGATATCCAGATCCCCACATTGTTTGAATATACTGCGGGGATGACGTATCTTTTTCTATTTTTTTGCGGATTTTTTTCACATGGACAGTAACAGTGGCATTATCGCCAACTGCATCCAGCCCCCAGATCCTTTCAAATAATTCTTCCTTTGAAAAAACCTGATTAGGATGCTGTGCAAAAAAAGACAGTAAATCGAATTCTTTTGTTGTAAAAGCAACTTCTTTTTCGTTTATAAAAACCTGCCTGGATGATAAGTTTATCTTAAGTCCTTTGACATGAATTTCATCTTTTACAGCATCAGCTTGCGTTAATCGTTCATACCTGCCTAGATGCGCCTTTACCCTTGCCACCAATTCGCTTGGGCTAAAAGGCTTTACAATATAATCATCTGCACCTAAACCAAATCCGCGTATTTTGTCTATATCTTCATTTTTTGCAGTAACCATCAAAATAGGAATGTTTGTTTTTTTCCTTATCTCTTTACAAATTTCAAACCCATTTATATTTGGCACCATCAAATCAAGTAGAATCAAATCAAAAGATTGATACAATGCTGCATCTAGTCCTTCTTTACCGTCTGCAACAATTTCAACCTGAAAGTCTTCAATTTCCAGGTAATCCCTCTCCAATGCAGCAATGCTTTGGTCATCCTCAATAATTAATATTTTTTTGTTCATTTTCTTCATCCTTTGATTTTTTAAGGGTAAATTGAACACAGAGCCCACCTGTCGGCAGATTTTCAGCCCAAATGTCTCCACCATGGGCTTTAATTATTTGTGATGAAATAGCGAGTCCAAGCCCGCTTCCGGCTGTGCTTCTAGACGGGTCCGTCCGATAAAACCGATCGAAAATAGTGGGAATATCATCCTCTGAAACTCCCGGTCCGTTATCACTTATACTCACTTTAACATTTTTTTCCTGTTCCCTTACAGAAATCGTTAGGATGCCAGATTCCCTGTTCATATACTTCACACTGTTAAAAATAATATTTTCCAATACACGGACAATTTTATCCCGATCCATGCAAACCTTCATATACCCATCCACTGGATCAAATGTTGCTTTCATACCCTTCTCATCTAATTCCTCATGAATATCGTTCAGATAATCCTGTATAAATGCATAAATATCGACGGTTTCAAAATGAAATGGGAGCTTTTTTACATCTAGCTTCGAAAAAAGAGATAATTCATCAATTAATCGATTCACATATAGTGCTTTGGTGTGGATGGTTGTCAAATATTCTTTTTGCTTCTGGGCAGACTTTGCAACGCCATCCTGAATCCCTTCCACATAGCCAAGGATGGATGTGATAGGTGTTTTTAAGTCATGGGAAATGTTAGCGACCATTTCCTTCCGATTAAATTCATATTTATCCCGCAGCTCCATTGATTCTTTTAGCTGTCCCCTCATCAAATCAAATGAGTTCACAAGCGTTCCAAGCTCATCGGGACTTTTGGAGGCCATATGAAAATTTAAATCTCCGTTCCTTATCTTTTCCGCTCCTTCTGATAACAGCCGAACTGGGCGCAGTATGCTTCGAGAAACAAACGTAGATAATATAACATTCGTTAGTACAAACAGAAGGATTAATCCAATGAATAAAATTGGAAAAAATGATCTTACAAACTTCACGAATGGAGCAGAGCTCTCTATAAGAAAAATCGAACCCTTAGATGAATCCTTAAAATAAAAATCGTATTGCTTGGTAGCGTAATGGCCGTTACCAACCCATGATTCATTCGGAAAAGATGCTTTTACACCGAAATTGGGCAGATCATTTTTTGTAATAGTCATTTGTCGATTCGAATGAAACAGTATTTTATCGTCTTTACGAATAATTATTTCGGCTTTTTGTTTATGCAGTTGATCCGTTAAGGATTTTAAATATTTTTCTTCATACAATCTATCTGGATCCAATGATGCAGTTTTTTGTAATGCATCATAAACCCTCGTTAATGCGCTATCTTTTGTATTCCAATTTTCCTTAAATCCACCTTTACTGTTACCGAACCCATTGAAGAATACGATATGAAGTAAAAACCCTATGAATATGATTACTATGATTGGCGCCAAAATCATTGCTGCATTTGAGAGAAATAGACGTTTTTTTATAGACATGAAAATCCCCTTTTACAAAATAATGGTAGTCTTCATCAGACAATTATCCCCAATAAAAATAAACAAATCATGAAAGAATGATAAATTTTTTATAAACAACAGTGTCTGTCACTTACCATTGATTGTACATCAGCTCCCTATAGATGAAAGTAATTTTGAAATAACTCCATTCCTTGCATGTAAAAGCATTTCCCCGGATTAAATCTCATGTTTCGCATGTCATTTAATAATTATTTAAGAATTGGTTTATATTTTGATAAGGTATTTTATTTACTGTTGTTGTTATAAGGTTTTCAAAAACAAATTGAAGGGGTTAATCATATGACAAACAGTAACGTATATAAAACTTTAAATTGGAAGCTTATCACAATACTTTCCATCATTGCGCGTGGGTTATCGGTTTAAGAAATAAAAGAATAAAAGAGGAAGGGACGGAAAAGTACTCCAAGGGATTTGAAGGGATATTAATATGCTGCAAAAACATAGACAGCAAGTGAAATAAGTCCAACAACAATCAGACTGATAAAGGAAATTATTTTACCATTTTATTTTGCAAGGTTTAATTGCCACGATATTCCAAATTGGTCGTTTAGCCAACCAAATCTTTTACTAAAACCATAATCGCCAATTGGCATGAGGGCTTGTCCACCATCCAAAAGGCTATGATAAAGATTGTTAATTTCCTCTTCAGTATCACAGTCTACATAGATAGAAAATGAAGGCGTAAAGGAAAACTGATGTTTCACATTACTGTCAATGCACATAAATTCTTGCCCTTTTATTGTAAAGGTAGCTTGCATTACGGTTCCTTCATCTCCGGATTCATTAGCGCCATATCTAACTATGCTTGTGATTTCTGAATCTGAAATTAGCGAAGTGTAAAAATTCATTGCCTCTTCTGCTTTCCCCTCTTGAAACATTAAAAACGGTATTACCTTTCCCATAAAATTTTCTCCTTTCATTTTCTATTCTCTAAAGTATAATAATTATCTCTACTATATTATTGGGTTGATCCATTAAGTTTAATTCATTAACTAGTCTTTTTAAAGAGGCAGCCCTGCCGCGTGCTGCCTCTTTAAAAGATTTTATTCTTTCTTAGCGATTAATATTTCCAGATCAACGGTTACTTTAGTTGAATCCGCTTTTAAGAGTGTTTTAAATTGTTCCTCCGCGGTTGCCCATGATAAAGGCGTCATTTGAATCAACGTTTGAATTCCGGGATTATCAAGTTCAACAGTATAACATAGGCTTGACCTGTCTACTAATTGGATATTCTCATTAAACCGTTTAACAATATCGGCATTTGAATAAGATTGTTTTTCAGGTTCATCAAATATAACTTCTCTTAATTCTTTTAAGTAACCACTCTGTGGAACAATTTTTATCACTAAACCTTCAGCCTTTAATAGTCGGTTAAATTCCGTATAATTTGAAGGTGACAAGATGTTCAATATAACATCAAATTGCTTATCCGCAAATGGTGTATTGGCAAGATCGGCAACCGCCCAAATCTTATCGAAATAGTTCTTTGCAGCTACCGAAACACCTTCTTTGGAAAGATCAATTCCCACTCCCGTAACTATTTTACTATATTCAGAATTAACAATATCACTAATTTGGGACAGGTGTGAGCCCTCTCCGCATCCCATATCAATTAAAGATATTGTTTCTTTATTAACAGTATGCTTACTTATGGTTTCAGCAATTGCTTGGCTTAGTGGTTTAAAAAAGCCGTACTCTATAATAAGTTTTCTTCTTGCTTCAAAAAGATCCTTGCCGTACTTCGTTTTCACTGGGTGAACAGTTAAGTTGATATATCCTTGCTTGGCAAAATCAAATGTATGGTTATTTAAGCAAATTAAACTTTTCAACTGAAAAACCTTCATGGATGAATTACAAACAGGACACTTGAAAATAGATTCGAAGTTACTTAAATACTTTGCACTCTTAATTCTTTTATTCATTTTAAACAAAGAAGTCACCTCATTCATTTGTTTTTAGATAAATGAAAAAGGCATAGACAAATAAACCCTCAACATATTTTTTAAAAATATGCATCGGATCTCCTAATAATCTATACCTGTTACTATCTAAAACGAATGAATTGAATAATCATGGAAATAACTCCCTTGAATAGGTTGATAGGGATCTAACCCGTAAACACATTAGCATGTTTCATTTCCCATTGCAAGTGTATATTTAATTCTTTAGATGATTGTTACAATCGTTTTATTGCGATACTGGGTCAACACGACACTCAACAACAATCTAGTCTGTTTCTTGGACATTGGGACGCGGCATCTATTCCCGATAAATGTGGAATAAGCAATCCGATCAGTTCGTTAAAATCACTTTTCCTTCATTTCCCTCCGAAGATTCAACAGTCCTAACAGCTTCTTGTATTTCCGATAACCTGTAATATGATCCAGGTCTCATAAGCTCTAATTTTTTATCTTTGAGCAATGTTATTAAATGGTCAAATGTCTCCTGCCAAACATCGACGGAGACTCTTTTGTTCCAATGCCGCAAATGAAATAATTTCGCCTTCACTTTTGTCTCATTGGTAATCCTTGCCCAGTCTACCTGAATTCCTGATAAAAGACCTAAGGTTAAAAAAGTGCCTTCAGTGCGAACACAAAATGCTAAGTCATTTCCGGCTGACCCTCCAATTGAATCAATAGCTGCATCGGCTCCGAATCCATCAGTTAAGTCCATCACTGTTTCATATAATGACTGTATAGAAGTATTTATCACATAAGCAGCACCGAGCCTTAGTAATTCCTTTGAATATGTATCGTTCCTGGTTATCGCAATTAGTCGGAAGCCGAGGGCTTTAGATAGTTGGGCAAAAATATGCCCAATGGACGAACCACAAGCATTGACTAAGAGAGTGTCACCTGATCTTAATCTTAGCTCTTGCGTACAGATAACCCATGCTGTAATTGGATTTATATACATTTGCGCAGCTGTATAATCATCAATAAAATCTGGAATTGCAATTGTAAATTCTGCTGATGTTTTAACGAACTCTTGCCAAGTTCCTTCTCCCCTTAGAGGCAAAACACGCTTGCCAATTAGGCTTTGAGATACCGATAAGCCCACATCTTCAACCACCCCAACCCCCTCATAACCCGGAATATTGGGCAGGGAAATTCTGTGAGCGTACGCACCTCTTATCGGGATTAAATCAGATGGGTTAATTGGTCTGGCTGTCATGCGTACAAGAACCTCGTTTGCTTTTGGAGGCTGAATGTCTTTGTACTCAACTTTAAGTACTTCTTGCGGGTTGCCAAATTCATTGAATTGAAGACATTTAGCTTTCAAAAAACCCTCTCCTTCAGTATAAAAACTTACATTTATTTAAAAACATTTCTTACCCAAACAGTTCTTTATTCTTAAACAAGCTGGCTAGATTCCTAAAAACTGGGCGCCCATCATCCTCTAGAATCGCACTTCCCTTTTGGATCCTCATATTGGTATTGTCATCTGTTCCGGGAAACAGTCTTACAGATACGTATAATAATTTTAACACTTTCTTTTAAAAACACACCTGTTTTTAGCCTTTCTGCAGCATCTTCTATCATATTTGCTGCTCTAACTTTCGGGGGCATAAAGCTAATGACCCATCCCGTATATATTGACGGGATGGTTTCCGGAAACTTGATTCCGTCACCCACCCCTAATTGTAAAGTTTGCATTCACGCATGAATTCTCTGTTTTTTGAACTTGAAGCATTTATAACGAAACTTGTCATTCGTGTCAGATTTTGCTTTGATAAGCTCGTTATCCTGAATAAACACTGTCACACGTTCCAGCTGCTGGTTCATAAAAACAATGTTGTTTAAACTGACCAGTAAAAGGCTGACCATACCATGTCGGTGGACAAGGTGCATATGGATTAAAGTACCAAAGAGCATATTTCGCCGGATGTTCTCTCCAACCTTCCAAATTTCTTCTAGCTAATTTTCTTTCAACATTTCTAGCTCTTTGATAAAAAACATTGCCTTTTTGCACAGCTTCAAAGGAATAATTCCCCCCTTGTACTTGAAAAATGACGTCCTCAATTGACCGCAAATCTTTAAAGTCAGTACAATCTGCTACAGCACGGTTCACAATCACGTTTCCAACATACAGCATTCCCTGTTGTCCTTCACCTTCAGCCTCTGCTCTCATCATCCTTGCCATTAAGTCAACGTCCGCATCTCGGAAAGCTACTCTTGCCATTTTTTCACCTCCAAAATTATAGTATGAAAAAAGGCCGGCATTCGTCCTTGTTTGTAAATATAAGAATAATCAGCTTTAAATTCATCTGCCCGATAACAGCGGCTAACTATTGCCCATCTTCTTTTGTCCACGTGCAAGTGATATCGTTCACTCAAACAGTGCCAGAAGTGAAACTGCTGGTTTGACTTCAATCGAAATCATAAATTACTTCTGTTTTTTGCAAAGAAACCACAGCCTTTGTGCACCGGGACCATATATGTAAAACAGGCGCAACTCTTTATGAACCACTCAACTTGCGCCATACCCTGAAATAAGTGGTTCATCCGGGCTATGAACCACTCAACTTGCGCCATACCCTGTAAATGAGTGATTCATCCAGCTTATCCGATTGTACGATATGGATGCCATTGTCTTTTCCTGCCATTACTTCCAAGGAGCCCCAATTCAAATGATAGTCTATCAGTTTGTACCACTTGCCAATAAGCGTCTTAGGTTGTCATCGATAAAATTATTATCGACACTATTGATTCCACGGCCGGCAAAATGGCCCCAAATCGAGTCGATAGGATTAAAAACAGCATGAGGTATGAGCTTAGCCTCGTATTCGTTATCGTCCGCGGTACAGAAGAGATCCGTGCTCCCTGGCATGACGCAGGCAAGCGCTTTAATACTTTTGAGCGCCTCATCGAAATCTCCATTATAGGAGGGGTTTGCACTAATATCTGCATTTTGGCCTGTCCATAACATGGCCAGGACATTATGCGGATCCATCTTCATAAAACTATTTTCCCAGACGCCCACCGCAAAATCTTCCAATGATTCATATCCTAGCACACGATACAGTTTCTCTCTGTAAAACGCCTGCGATAAACCCCATCCCGCATAGACCCGGCCAACGGCGCGCATGTCTGCAGAGGTCAGCTGGTTTAGTTTACTTGAATCGAAGCCAACTGCATTCATGAGCGCTGCTTTCATTCCATCCAGGACCACATACGTTTGCGGCCAAGTCCTCGCTCCGCCACAGAAAGGAGCAATTCGTTCCACCATGTCGGGATAACTTGCACCCCATTGAAATGATTGAATGCCTCCCATTGACCACCCAACTACAAGAGCAATCTTTTGGATGCTGAATTTTTCAGTAACCAGCCGATGTTGTAACCTCACATTATCGTAGATGGTTACCTGTGGAAAATGATTCCGGTCAAATGGGGATGGCGTGTTGCTTGGTGACGAAGATAATCCGTTGCCCAGCAGATTCGGAACGATGATAAAGTATTTTTCAGGATCTAGCGCCATTCCTTTACCAATTAACCACTTGTTGTTTACATGTGTATCTCCAAATGCAGTAGGATAAACAATCACATTGCTTTTGTCTTGATTCAATGTCCCGTAGGTCTTAAATGCGAGAAATGCATTAGGTAACGTCTCACCAGATTGCAATGTAACATCCCCAAGTTCAAATATTTCATAATCCATCATAACTGACTCCTTCCATTGATCCATTTCTTTGTCTTTAGTATAAAGGGATGCTATTGTTAATAAAAGCGAACATTTTTGAACCCATCATTCAAAAAAATTGAACATAAGGACGGACCATTATGGAAATACGTCAGCTTATTACCTTTAGAACAGTTGCTCTCACGCGGAATTTCACTCGTGCTGCAGAGGCACTTAACTATGTTCCATCCAATGTCACGATGCAAATGAAAGCCTTAGAAGAAGAACTGGATACTCATCTCATTGACCGATTGGGAAAACAAATCGTTCTCACCGACGCCGGAAAACGATTTTTGTCACATGCAGAAAAGGTGTTAAATAGTGTAGATGAAGCACATATAGCCATGAAAGAAAAGGAAGAATTGACGGGAACCCTCACCATCAGTGCCAATGAAGTCCCTGGTTCTTACCGTTTACCTTCTGTTTTAAGATCTTTTCGTGCTCGTTACCCTGGCATACGTCTGATTTTTCGCCCTTTTGCTAATGAACAACTTAAACAAAGTCTTTACGAAGGAAAAACCGACATTGTTTTTATGTTGGATGAGCCGGTTGTATCAACGAACCTTGTGAGTGAACCTTTAATTGAAGAACCCTTTCTCTTTCTCGTCTCTCCGGACCATCCACTTGCACAACGGACAAACCTTCGTTCAGAAGATTTCCAGGAGGAACCGTTTTTGCTTACAGAGAAAGGATGTACCTATCGTACACTTTTTGATCGAACCATAAAGAAACAGGGAATTCATGACAGTATGACGAATTTAGAATTTAGCAGTGCAGAAACGATTAAACAATGCGCTATAGCCCGGATAGGTATTTCTTTTCTCCCCAAAATAGCTGTAAAGGCTGAGCTGGAACGGGGCGAATTGGTCTCACTTCCTTGGGAAATGCCAAATCTTCAGGTTTTTACCCAGATGTTATATCACAAAGATAAATGGCTTTCACCTGCTATCAAAGCTTTCTTAGAAATAACAAGGGACCTTATTGCCATAAAGTAATAGTTAGGGAATGGGCCAAGATTTGCTGCAAGCTAAATAAACTTTATGTGAAACAAAACCCAAAGAAATGAAAAAAGTTGAGCGGTACCATCTTGACATGGAACCGCCCAACTATTTTTTATCCAGCTTAGCAATTTCATTGATTTGCACGCCAGGCGCCTCGCCAAGGGGTGTGAAAGCGTTGGCCGCAAAGGCCGTATGCAGCTTGCCTTCTCTCATGTACTTTCTAAGAAAATCACTTCCTGAGGGGCTTCAGACTCGTGCTGGGACTGCGATTACGCTCCCCATCGAAAACCATTGTTCCCGCAGGACAAGGAACGCTTCGGCAGCATTCCTATCGCACGCAGAAAAAGCGAATTTCTTTTTCAAGGAGTCAGCCGCCTTTCGCTCCAATCAACTAGATGTGAAATGGCACTTTATAGCTGTTTTTGGATAGTTCTGTCTCCACCCCCTTGAGATGTGTGTCTGTAAAGCACTGCGAATTACCTTTTTCCTTCCTGGATTTTTCAATAATACTTTTAATGAAGATGGAGCTCCTGTTTTCTTTGTATATGTTGCTCTATGATCCAATGTTTTGATGCAAGTTCTTTTTTTAAATGAATGATATTCTTCTGCTGCTTTAACGTTGTAACCTTGCATAATCACGAAACAACATTTTTTCTTATTATCCCGAGAAAACAAACGGCATCCTTTCACTTCTTGTAGACCTCATTTTACGAATTTGCCTAAGAAAGAGCTTCATCATTCTTGTTCCGGATTTGCGCCCTATTGTTTAACCATTTCCTTCTTCAAGTTGGAAAGGTTCCTGTTTTTGTTCTCCCCCTATACTTCCTCATCCATTTCCTTTAATAGTTCATAAAACCAATTTACATTAACTTTATGGTGTGAAAGGGAATTTTCCAACATGCGAACAAAACTCTTCATGAGAGTTGATCTATTTGCTAGAGCTCCCTCTATGAGAGAAATCTTTTTCTCTGTTTGTTTAATCTGAACAAGAATTAGTTCCCTCATCTTGTCTTTGTCGAATTCTTCTTCAAAAAGCATAGCACTGTAAAAAGAAAGATTTATATAATCCGTTTTTGTCCCGTACTTCGTCATTAAACGATAAAACTCTGTAATTCCCAAATCAGTTAGCGTGTATTTATTTTTTTCCCTCGATTCTGTTTTGCTTATTTCAGCAATACGTTGAATCAACCCTTTTTCTTCTAACTGTTGGATATTGTAATAGAATGAACCTTTGGTGTAATTGACTACAAACTTGTAATTTCGCTCATTCATAATTGTCAAAAGTTCATATCCATACGAACCTGGTTTTTCTTTTAACAAACCTAAGATTAAAAGTGGAATCAATAGATCTCTCCTCATAATATGGGGTTATTTTGCTTTACTTACTTTCATTGATGTTGGAGACATGAATAGAAAACTCCTCAAAACTCAATTGTCCTAAAGCAAACTTCGTACTTTGAACAAATATGCGTTCATTTTTAGTTAGTTCACGTTTTGCTTCCTTTTCAATCCATTCATGCTCTATGTCCAAAACCTCTAAAACATGTTTTTGTTTTGAAAAAGCTTCATAGTATCTTAATCCAAATTTTCTTTGAGAGACAGCATCAATATGGATGCCATCCGGATTTGCTGTTAAACCTTTTGATGTTACAAAATAGCAATTTTTTTCAGTAAGGGTAACATCAGATAATATCTGGTTAATTTGTTTATATTCTATAGCGCTTTTTCCAAATCCGACCTCTCCAAGGTAATGTCCCAATTCACCGATAATGATCGGGATATCTGGTGCATGCAATTCATCTCTCAAATGTTTGAACAATGAAAGCAACTTATCTTCATACGTCTTATAATGTTCTCCGTAACTGTCACTTTCTCCTTGATGCCACAGAATCCCCACTATTTCACTTGTTTCCATAGCGAATTTCGCTTCCGAAATTGCATGTCTTGTTAATGGTCCATCAATTGTCCACTCATCAATAGAGCTTCCTCCCTCGGCACATGGTATTAGCCCAATGGACTCGCCCGGATGATCCTCTGTCCAAGCCTGGGCAAAAGATGCTGCCGGTCCAACACCAGATATATGGCGATCAAAATGAAGTGGTTCTGCCATCATTTGCCATCTGCCGTTTCGCAACATATTAATATGCTCATTATAAATTGGTGGTACATCTTTAATAAATCCTCTGCCTGCCATATTGGATTGTCCGATTAACAATATAGATTTCATAGAAAAACCTTCTTCCTTTGTTTCCGATGGTCTAATTAGACTAAATGTGATTAAAAGTATAGTTAATTAGACTCTCTTGTCAAACTGATTTCATCTTTATTCACCTAAATGGTCAATAACAAAAAGACACGCCTCTATATGCGCATCTCCATTTCGATTACATCTATCATTGTTTGAGTACATTCGTTAATCATAAAAGAAATCATCTTCTTTTACTTGTTAGTTATCCTAAACCAGTCCCTTTCAAAAAGAAAAACCAATCTCAATCTTTCTCTTCCAATAACTCCTGTGCCTTTTTAGGGACGTCATCAGCATCCACCTCTTCATAGGTAATTACTTCACCTTTTTTGTAATGCACCTTTAAATAAGCACCTTGTTTTAATTGATGTCCAGCTGTGAAAGAAAGTTCTTTCCCCTCTCCATCCTTATCAAAACCCATCATATTATATTTATATCTGGAGTAATCAGATTCTGCATATTCCTCACCAGCATCATCAATTTCCACATAATATTTAGTCGAACCAATTGTTTGCAATGGCTGTGGCGAACACGCAGACAATAAACATATGGCAAATCCCATACTGATAATAAGTAATTTTTTCATCAAAAATCATCCTTTACATTGTGTCCTCTGAGTCATTACTTTTCGCATTATTGGGGTAACTTTGAATGATTAGCATTCGTTTTATAACGATCGGGCAGCTTTCCGTATGTTGCTATTCTCCATATAAATTCCATGGGACCGATCTTAAAATATTGAAACCAAATGGTGCTGTATATCATTTGGATTATTAAAATTATGAAGGCAATGTTCATTAATGTTGTTTGATGCACATAACCTTTTAAATCGAATAGACCACTAGCTGTTAAAATCAGTACGGTTTGAACGAGGTAGTTCGTTAACGCCATTTTTCCAACATACTTAAGAGGTGTTAATACCTTTTGAATCCTATTATGCCGGAGCAAGAGTGTCAAAGTAGTCACATAGAACGCACTTACAAAGGGCGCAGCAATGGCACCAGCTAGATCGATTTGTTCATTTTCCTTCATTAAGAAATATTGAATAAAAAGTACTACAGGCAAGAGACAAAGAGATGAAACTTGCACGATACGAAATGCTTTTTGATGTGCTGTAATATTTTCAAAAATCCCCCATTGCCCCATGCATAAACCTAGTAGAAACATAGGCAAGATCATAAAATAACTTCCTCCGAGAAATACAGCAAGGATTAAGAGTATGACAGCGATAATAAAATTAATTTTCGGTTTTAATTTATAAAAAGGAATAAGGATAAATCCGAATATCGCATAGGGAAGCAAAGCTTCTCCTAATTGAAAGAATTGATGGATTAACCCAAAAATGAATAGTACGATCAATCGTCTTATAAAAAGGATCGTACTATGATTGCCTCTATTGACTGCTCTTGTAATGAAAATATAAAAGCCAATCCCAAATAAAAAAGAAAAGATAATAAAAAATCGTTCATATATCGCATAAAAAGAGATTTGGCTCCAAAAATAGTTTGATTGAAGTGAGGAAGGTGTTATTATTGGCGCGATATTCGCGAATATTATGCCTAATAGAGCAAATCCCCGCAAGAAATCTAAAGTATCAATGCGTTTTTTTATCATAAACTCATCCTTTACTTAGTGATAAGGCTGATCAAATGTGCTCGATCAGAAGCTAAAGGAGCGAAAACAGTATGACCTTTCCTAATGATAATTTGCCAGTGCTAAAGTACCCCTTCTAGCTTTAAACTAGAAACAAATCGTCTGACAAGAGCTGACCTTATGCTGTTTCCTTTTTCTCGATTTTTCATCACTCGCAAACATGATAATTCTATTCTTATCCATGCATATCCTTCTTGATTGATGTATCCGTTTGTTAATTTCTTCAACAGCTCGGTCCAATTCTATGGAAATGATAACCTCTCAAACCCTTTTCATATATCATCGCTTTTTTATTTGGCAATTTTATTATAGGAATTACTTGAAGAAGCAACCATCGATTTTTCTTACAATGAACTAACAATCATGTAAGGTAAACGGGGGAAGTAGAATTCTAAAACTTGTTACACGAGGAGAGTGGGCAATATGCAAAACATTATGATTGTAGAAGACGACCCAAAAATTGGATCAAGTAATGCCTTGTAAAATGGCGGAGACGATTTTATAACCAAACCATTTCACTCTGAAATTGTTATGGCCAAAATACGCAGCCATCTTCGTCGTGCGAACGGGGAACATGCAACCCAAGTGGAAGAGCGTGTCTTGGAAAGAGATGGGCTCAAACTTTCTCCGGAACGAGTGGAAGTCACTTTTGGAAAGGCAGCTATTCCTTATCAAAAAAGAGGCGGATATGAAGGAAAGTCTGTTGGAACGCTACCCCCGATTGGCAGGAAAGGAAGATTATCTTTCTATTGGCAAACATCGATCATTAAAAATGATCGTTGATAATAAAATACGCCCAAGACGGCATGATCGTATGCGGAAAGGCGATACCAAAAAGCTTTAGGAATTGGATACTGTTACTCGCCTTCTGCTAACGGTTATTTAATTTTTTTCATACGCTTGATAGGAGATGAATGTAAGTCATTTATAAAATTGAAACTATGGTAAAATAGTGTTTCATAAATAGCCAGTGTGGCGGTAGAAATTACAATATAAAATAGAAATGTTCCGATAAACTTTGCGATTAACATAGCTTACGCCCCTTAAACACTACAACAACAATAAATATCGTTTCTTCAACCATCTGGTCCCTTTGTACATGGACACCATCATTTAATAAGCATTCGAACCCCATTCTTGAAGAAGTAACTTCCAGGTCTACCTTATCTTTCATAAAATTCATCCGCGTATTTAAGTGAGTCTTCCATTTGTTTGGATTGATCATTGTAGTAAACTAGAAATTCCTCTCCGTTTGCCAGGTTTCGAACTTTTGCAGCATATTCAAATTGGTCGAAGTTACCCATGTTATCATATAAAACATCATAAATTTTGTACTTTCCGCTTGGATATTCCGTCTCCAAATATTGTTCAGCTTGTGTAATCACTTTCTTTTCTTCTGATTTATCTGGCGTCATGGCTAAAAAGAATGAAAAATAAATAAGACTAATCATCGCTAGTAAGATCCCACCGATGCGGATCAGCACTTTCAATGTGATTTTGGTCTTTTTGTATTTTAAATTTTCGATACCTGCTCCCAAAAAGGAACCCACCAAACTGAAAATTGCATAGACAACGATCCAAGTCCATGGGGATAAATTCGAAAAAACCAAAGCACTAATAAATCCCCCCACCAGTGTAATAATCGGTCCTGCCCAATGTTTCCTAACAAGAATGTAACCCAAAGTACCGATGAACAAGGCGACAATCGGATACATTACATAAACTGCCAGTGAATGATTTAAGTTGAAAAATACCAAAGGGCTAAAAGTACCAACCAAAACCCCAATTAATACGACAATCCATATCGTTTTGTTGACGCCTTCCAAGCTCACTTTCATAAATATTCAGTCACCTCCTATTGTTTCTCCCCGTTCTGACAAACCATTGAGCCACCATAAAAAGTTAATCACAATCTGGTTCGATTCTGGAAAACCACTATGCCGTAATCGCATCCGATTGATGCATAATCTAATTACGATTCTTTAGCTGATACTTGAATCTTATTCAATTGAAAAATCATAGCCTACATAGTTAAATATATTTTGTAGCCCTATATTTTCCGCAACCGCAACTGAGGGTTTGTTCATTTCCATACAATCCCAATACGGTATCATATTATTTTTAAAGCAATCTTCGACAAAGTGATGAGCGATTTTTTGTGCCAACTTTTTCCTCCGATGAGTTTCTAATGTTTCGATATCAATGCAATGGACATTTCCAGCAACAAATCCCGAAAAACAAACGCTTACAATTTCGTCCTTAAAAAGGATACAATAACCCATGCCATTAGTCAAAAATTCTTCAGATGAGGTCCAAAACTCTGAAATTTTTGATTGTAAAAACGCTATGTTTTTTATTGGGTTATGATCATTTTCAAAGAGAGAACCACACATTTTTACAAGTTTATATTTCTGTTCAATTTCAGGCTCTAAGCTACCTTTATAATCATCTTGCTGTAAGCTGTAAACCTTCTGATTCCACCTTCCCAGCTTACGATGTTCAAAAGCTTTTTCAATAACTGTATTCCATTTTTCGTGATTGCCAATGCCTTCAAACCATTTTAGTTGAACTTTTTTTGCCTCCGGTTTAATGACATTGTTAATAAAATCGTTTAGTTCCTTATTAAATACTTCATTTTGCTCGCTTCCAAAAAATATGAATCCGTCATTATTTCCTAACCAAATCACCCCAGATGTCGGTTCATTAACATCATCTACAAAAATACGACCGGGATTTATACTGTCAACGACTGCAATTGCTTCTAATTGTCCTTGTTCATTTATCAACTTTCTACACTTATGAAATGCAGCTTTATCCAATTCTAATATCATAAGACATCCACCCTTCTCTCTCAATTTCCTTATCCAATAATTATTACTTGCCCAACAATCTGACCGATGATTGTATACTGCTATTAAACAATCCCTTCAGTTAGTTAAACTGGCTTTAATCCAAGCCTAAATTTTAATCCAGCTCCAACGAGTGAACGGCTATATCTAAAATTGATGTAATTTATTTTGAAGAAACAAATATGGACGACACAAAGGTAACCAATAGCCCACTCCAAAAAATAAAACTCGGGAAAAATAAACTACTCTCCGTTGCCAAATAATAAAAATAGTTTGCCGCTGTTATCAACATGTAAGTATAAAAGCCAAGAAAAACTGACCTTTTCCAGCTGAGTGATTCCTTTTCATTCATCGGCAAAGAACCCCTTAACATCACCTCCGTAATCTCCCATTCTGGCCCGACTCCTGGGCACTTCTATGCCCCAATCGCGTCCTATAACTACCACTTCAATATTCAATCATAATTGCTAATGTTCCCCATTCCTTTTCTTGCTCGGGGGTGTATATTTCATACGTTCCATCTATCATTTCTTTTATTGTCCATCCTTCACAATCAAAATCTTCAGGGGGAATGTCATTGTACATAGCTTCAAAAGTATCGTAACTTTTAAGATCTATTACCTGTACTTTTAGGAATTCGTCTTGTTGAGGAACCTTAATAAATTCTATTGCATCCCCAACTTTGATTTTCCTTCTCTTTTCATCGTTCAATCGGACTTCTACTATCTTTTTTCCTTCTCTAATAGATTGAAAATATTCGCTATACAATCCCATCTGATGCACCACTTAACAACTCCTCACGAACCCTACATTATTTATAATTTGTGGAACTTATGATGTTTTTCCAACCAGTTTTATTTGAGGATTTTTGGCTAGAAGCATCTCAATGAATACCTTTTCGTTTTTGGGTGATAACAGCATTTCACCATATTTGCCATACCTTAATGCCAACCTATCGACTGATAAAGCTGGTGTTGCCATTAGGCTTTTTGTTTTGCCAATACTATTTATATCCTGGATGGCGATTTCCCATCTAAATGGTCCATTTTTAATCTTTATAACCTTGTTTTCTATTCGATAACCAGTGCCAAACCAAATCCATAACAAAAAACCGATAGCCATTAAACCAATAATTCCAACGATAACACCAAATGCAGTTAGCGAAAAACTAAAAAGGATACTAAAAAAAATAAAAACAACCGTACCCCAACAAATCAGGGAATAGGTAGTGTCCTTTTTTGATGTGAAAAATATTTCAATCACCACTTTCATTATTTTTTGTTCAACAAAATGGACCGATTCAGGAACAATGCTTATTCAACAACTGCGCCCGTTCGTATTATATGGTTAACCAGTTATTTCTGGTTGACCTATTTTTTATAGGTTTTATGCTTAGGGAAGCCGGGGTAGGACGTTCGCGCCCGTGGGACTTGATCCCGTCCGTAATACTGTCCATCCCCTCCTTGTAGAAACATGTTTGAGGCTGGTTGGGGCATAGACCCCGTATAAAAAGCGAAGCTATGACACTACAAGAGATGTAGGGGCGTACCGGCGAATCTATTAAAGGAGTTGTATGTCATATGGATCCTGTTATTGGTCTGGATATCGCGAAAGGCGAAAACCAGGTCCAAGCATTCCTGCAAAGGAAAAAGACTTATAAGCAAAGCTTTAAGTTTACTCATGATCTACAAGGACTTCACGCTTTTTATCAGTTTTATCAAGAGGTAGAACGGGTT
>NZ_JBHUIZ010000018.1:5857-82977 GCF_042683165.1 Tigheibacillus halophilus | reverse complement strand
TTGATCAATCCTGTGGTTTCTTATGAGGCCAGGAAAACGAGCCTGCGCAAGGTAAAAACCGATAAAGCAGATGCGTTTCATTTAGGCGAGCTATACTACAAGGAAGATCTTGAAAACTATCAAAAGAAGACGGAGAAAGCCCTGAATTTGCGTCTCTTAACAAGGCAGCACAGCGCATTAACAGAAAGCTATGTTGGTGTTAAGCTTCAATTTCAGGCAGCTTTAGACCAGGTCTTCCCTGAATTCCAAAGCGTTTTTAGTGACCTTTATGGCACGCTTTCGTTGAACACTTTAGCGCATTATCCAACCGCATTGGATATTCAAGAGGCTACGCCACAAGAGCTAGCTGATGAAATGCGGCAGTTCGGAGCCAGACGCTCTAAAGCATGGTTTTTGGATAAAGCATCCCAACTAAAAGACGCAGCAAAACGCAATCCTTTTCAGTCTCCAGTTTGTCATCGGCAGCTTGTTAGCCTGAACATGTACATTCAGATGCTTTTTCAATTCCAGGAGCATCTATCCAAACTAAAAAAAGAGATAGACGCCCTAGCGAAAATCTTTGAGGACTATGAATTTCTCCAATCCATTCCCGGAATCGGAAATAAGATTGCTGCAACAATCATTTCCGAAATTGGGGATATCAACCTGTTTCATCATCCTAAGAAGTTGGTAGCCTTTGCCGGATTGGATCCAAGTGTCTTTGAATCAGGAAAATTTAAGGCATCCATTAACAACATCACAAAAAGAGGCTCATCAAGACTGCGTCAAGTGCTTTATTCGGCTGTTCAATGCGGTCTGGCTAAAAATCGAAACAAAAAGCTCTTTGCCTTTTATCAACGCAAGCGGGATGAAGGAAAACTACACAAGGTTGCCGTCATTGCGTGCGCTAATAAGCTTGTTCATTGGATTCATGCCATATTAAGAAGCAAAAAAGTATTTGTAGATCAGTAATAAAGAACCATTAATTGTTTCAAGATTCAGAACCATATTGTTATAAACAATATGGTTATTTGGCATGCCCAATTTCAGTGTAACATGTTTTTTGAGATTTTTTAGACCAAAGTATTGACAGCTATTAGCTGGTATTACTGAATAGACACTAATCCTTATTAAGGAATTGCGCTCTATAAAGGAATAACCGTGAAGCTAAAAAAGCTTTTTTAGAAGCTGCGTTTCCCTGGCCAAGCTCCTTGCATTTTACTTAGGAATACAATTTGCCCAATATGATATGCGTCGTGCATTGCTAAACTCTTCAGTTCAAGCACTAATGGATTGTCATCAGGAATCGGTCTATACAAATCTTCTAGATCTGATTTTGCTAGTATTTTTTCAAGTTCACGATGAACAGAAAAGTATTCTTGTTTTGTTTCCTTCCAATTTTGAAAGGCCCCAGTTGGTAATCGATATGTAGCGTCATTATTTTCTGCCTTTGGTTCATTTGCTGTTTCACCAAGAAAGCGTAACAGAATTCTCTTTTCAAAGAAAAGTAAATGACAAACTAATTCCCAAATGGAATGTGCCCCCTCAACTGGTTTCCAAATCGCCTGTTCCAAGGTAATATTCTCTAGTACTTTTTCAAGTGGTGGAAACCAGTCTTCTTTATCTAAGCAGCTTGCCCATTGTTGTAACAAAAGTGTCCTTACATCCATTTTCTATTCCCTCCAATCTTATCCCTTTTAATAGATAATCCCTTTGGTCCATATTCATTTGTGGCGTGTTGTTTTGGCATAACTTACAATTTCGAGATGAACCATCTGATTACCTCCCTTACTCCACGGTCTGGCCCGATAATCGAATACCATTGTTAAGCAATCGCAGCCGTTAGTTGGTTAAGAAGGTTTTATTAATTAACGGTAAACCTGTCTTCGTTCAAAACAATATTTACAAGTCCCTCTAAATCAGCATTATTATTATCAAGCATAAACTCATCTGGAAAATAATTTGAATTAAAATCTTTAACAATTTGTCTAATTCTTTCTTCTCCTACATACGCAACTCCACTTCGTAGCCTATCCCTATTAATTAGGATATTTATATCACTTTTAATGACTATTATCTTAATGTTAATATCTAAATGTTTTATTCTATCTATAACAGAAAATATCTGCTTTTCAGAAAAAACATAATCAGTAACTACATTCATATTATTGTTTGTAAAGTTTTCAACCAGAGCAACCATATTGTCCCATAAGACATTCAGAAAAAAATTATCGTAATCATCACAAGGATGTACCCATCCTTTTTTTACCAAATTGTATAACAAGTCCCCTTCGATATGTACACATAATCCGTCCATACTTTTACATATCTTATCAGCCAATGTACTCTTTCCAGCCCCAGGGGGACCACTTATCAAAAAGACTGTTCTTTTTAAATTCAAAAAATCACATCCTTTGAAATGAATTATATATTATAAATATGATATATTACAAAATTGATTGAAATCTATAAACCCGCCAACTATTTATCGTTTAGATGAATATAAACACCCACCTTAATATTCCTTAACTATTTAGTGAAATCCAATTTACCTTATTCATGGTATTTTTAAAACAAGGATTGTTAAGAAAACCGGTGTTCCTTTGAAAAATTTATTATAAACTTATTTTCAATCTGGCCCGATTCCGTAACACCCCTATGCTGCAATGCTGCAACCGTATCCATTTGCTCTATAGTTTAAATGACATTTTTTACATCTTAGCCTCTATCATAAAACGTTTTGAGTTTGTCATAATCCCTTTGGCTGTTTCATTTTTATGTATAAAGTTCTTCAACATCTTACAGTCAGTGTCAGCTTCCCCAAAATTAGGAATGATAGGTGTATGCTTTAATAAAAAAATTAGATCCTCAGGTCTCTGGTAATACTCTGTCGCATCATAATCAAAGACTTTCATTTCCGAAAAACCTGCTGTTTTTAATTCTTCAACATAACGTTTTTTTAAAGTTCCTTCTTTCTCGCCAAATGACTGACCGCGGTTGAAAAAAGTTTTTAAATTCCTTTTGTCATTTTCACAAACCTGCTGAGTTATAAATGTTCCCCCGCTTTTCAAGACTCTGGCAATCTCATTGGCATGAAATGGGGAGTGCCGACAAGATACCACATTAAAGAAATCATCAGGAAACTGTAACCTATCAGCGTCCATTTGAATAAATCTAACATTACATATATCAGATTTTTGTAAATTAGCATTGGCAGTTTCTATCATACCATTTGAAAGATCAATACCAACCAGAAGCAATGCTGATGAGGATATACCCAATAAACTCTCCCCACCGCCCGTTCCAATATCAAGTATAATATCACTCGATTTACAGAGCCCCTGTACTTCATTAAAAAAATTCCAACTTACGCCCGTGGAAGTGACTTTTACATCACTGAAATCCCAACCATTTATTCTACCGACCTTATCATAAAAATCCTCATAATTAACCTTGGACAAGTTTCTCCCCTCTATTTTAAATTTTCTAGTGAGTGTATCATGTTGTCTTGTCAAGTGACGCAGATTTAAAATTTGCTCGCTGTTTTTTTGACAAGGTATTAAATCTTCACTGCATCTGTCTTAACTTTTCTCATTCCTGTTTGTTTGGCTCCATGGGAAACAATCGGATTAACAAGAAAGTAAATGCCTGTTGTACTAGCTCTGTATTTTTTTGTCCGGCACTGTAGAACCCATTTAACAAAGGCAGAAGGCGTTAGTTCGTACTCTTTGATTATTCAGCCCGCAGTTTACCTGAAACATGCAACTGGACAATTTGTTCTTTAAATTCTTTGGAAAATGATCTTCTTTCTCTTTTGGTCATGGTTGATTCCTCCGTCTTTTGTTGAATCAAATTTATATGACCTTAAGAAATCTGTCTAATCAAGTGTAACTATTCACTCTCCTTTTTTGCAGGTTTATACCCCTCTATTCTTTCCTGAACTAAAACATCCATAAACTTTGCGAAATCATTTTCTAAAAACTAACTGAATTTAGACGTAATCCACTTCTAACCTTTTATAAATCTTTCAAAAAATTAACCAGAATCTCCGTAAATTCTTTTGGTTTATCGTAATGAATGTCATGCCCTAACGTATCGACATTAACTTTTTTACCATTTTGTAATAATTCAACAACACAATCTGCATCTTCATCTGATAAAGCTGCTACTAATAAGTCACCATCATAAGTTGTTTTAGCTTTAATAAATATGGTAGGACTTTTGATTTTTGATAACACTTCTGATTGATTATAATCTTCAAACCATGAATTATCATAAAATGTTTCTCCAAATTTGCGGTCAAATGGATATGTTTCGGATTCAAACATTCTATTAATTTGTGGTGGTAAATAAACTAAATGCACTGGTTTGTTAGGATGCTTTTTACGATAGATAATAGCATCTTTCGAGAACTTTTTCCAAAGAAACTTTCCAAATAACTTCTTCCAGTAACTATTCTCCAAAGAGTAAGCGAAATAATCTTTCACTTCATACTGATTTTTAAAGTCTTCATACATTTGAAACCCATATACCCACACATATGTGTTTTCTCGTCGATCCAGTTCTGTTGCAAAGAAAGGTGAATCTTCAATCACTGTGCCTAGCACCAACTCTGGATAATATGCTGCCATCCATACGGCAATCATTCCGCCTGATGAATGACCAGACAGAACTGTTTTTTCTCCTATCTTCACTTCGATAAATTCAGCAAAGTCTTTTGCCATTGCTTTTGCTGTATATTTCGTAGGGTTCCAATCCGATTCCCCGTGTCCATGACAATCTACTGCATAAACATGATAATGCTGTGCTAATTCAGGCAGCACTTTTGTATAATCTTCCCATGTCATTCCTTGACCATGGATTAAAAGAAGTGGCGTTTTATCATTACTTGGGCCTTCACCATAATTTAATACGGTTCCATCCTTCAGTTTTACCTGCTTTTCAGTGAATCCTGCATTGTACATCTTGTTTAATGGCTTCTTCATATATGTAATATTCGTATAGAAGTAAGATCCAACCACTGCTATGAATAGCAGTAATATAACTACGACATAAATCATTTCGATTCCTCATCCGATTCTTTTATAGCTTTTGGATTTAAAATCGCTTCCGCAAATTCAAAGAATGCTTCTTGCTTAACCAATGCGATGCCCTGCTCCTCATCACCTAACATTAATAGAGAGTCCCCAGGCTTTATATTGAATATATCCCTTGCCTCTTTTGGTATGACAATTTGCCCTTTTGTCCCTACTTTCACTGTACCGAAAACATGTTTCCCTCCAGGTGCTGCCATTTTATTCCCTCCTCTATCATCGGTATGATATTACACACTTTACTAACTAATCATACCATTTATAATTTAAAATTCAAATGGGTCTATATAAATCCCCCCAGATTTAATAATAGTCAGAGCCGATTCTGAAGGATATATCTTTGACGTCTTAGAACCACACGATCCCAGCCGTAAAGATAATTATCCTAAAGCCGTTGGTTTAGCAAAATTTGCTAAAAATCATTAGGATACATTTGGGAGAATTCAGCTTATCCGGCTAAAAAGAGGTGCGGACGGACGTGAACATTTTTATCGACTTGATATGGGGAAATTAATTATCTGAAATAAGGTCCGTGGCATTCATCGAATGAAGAGCTTGATAGAATCTTTGATGAAGATGCTCAATGGGGAGATTAAAATTTATCCATTTTGTCAACTCAAGTGTAATCTAGTCTATCAACACAACCCATTTTTTTAGTACATCAGATAAGCTTTTTAAAAAATTCAAAGAGGTTTCCTGTTTTTGATTTAATTTCAAGAAAATCAGGAAACCCTTATTTATAAGTCTCTAACGTCTTTTATTCATCTACTTGTGCATTTAAAAAATAAATCTCCGAAATAACAGAGGAAAGAAGCAGGACATTGAATTATGATTGAAGTAATATTGGTATTATTGAAAAACCCAGCAATGGCAACGGTTTGACCATGAATAGCGTATTGAAAAGATATTGATTTTGTACCTGAAAAACGCCCAAGAAAAATCCCGGAATTCTATTGAATAAGACCGGGAAAATTATTGGATTCTGACTGGAAATCGGAAATGTTTATTCTCACGAAATCAGGGTCTGAATCGGTAATGTTTATTATGTTTCAGTGATGTTTAAATTAGTTAGACAAATCCTGTGCCCTTAAAAAGTAAATCTCCTAACTCTCCGCCCTCAAACCCGCATTCCACCGTCGGCTTTAAAATAAAGTTTTGCTACGGAACCCCGCTTTTCCCCAATTTTGGGGTAAACTTTGGACGTTTTTCCGCCTCTTTTCCACCTGTTTTTTTCACCTTTTTTTCGGTTTTATAATAAAGTTCTCCGAGAATATTTCATGAGGGAAACACGAACAAACCGAGACAAGACAAGGGATGGGCATGAAAAAGACCCGGAAATCGGAAATGTTTATTCTCACGAAATCAGGGTCTGAATCGGTAATGTTTATTATGTTTCAGTGATGTTTAAATTAGTTAGACAAATCCTGTCCATTTAAATTAAACTTCTCCGAAAACACCCTCCTCAAACCCGCATTCCACCGTCGGCTTTAAAATAAAGTTTTCCGACAGAACCCCCATTTCGGACGATTTTCGATACAAAAATGGCCGTTTTTTGCCTGTTTTCATCACCATTTTTTCACCTTTTTTTCGGTTTTAAAATAAAGATCTCCGAGAATGGAAGGAAGAATATTGGAGATAAGAATCTAAGAAAGAAGAATGGAAAACCGGTTCATTATTGGTATGAAATTGGGTTTTTATTATTGAATGAAATCTGAATGAGGTATTGGATAAACTCAGTATTGACAAGGGATAGCAGAGAAAAGAAAAAAGAGAGGAAGGATCTCTTTTGTCCACCTCTCTTGCTTCTGCTACCCTGGAGTCCTGTTGTGGAGAACCGGGAAAATTATTGGATTCGGGCTGAAAATCGGAAATCTTTATTTTAAAAAATTGGCAGCAGAATCGGAAATCTTTATTTTAAATCGGTGATTTATTTTTTAATTAGACAAATCCCTTTCCAACCGTGCAACGCTCTCAATATGCATGCTTTGTGGGAACATATCCACCGGCTGTACTTCAGCAGTCGCGTATCCGCCATCTGCCAAGATTTTTAGATCACGTGCCAACGTGGATGGATTACATGAAACGTATACAATCCGTTTTGGTTCCATATCAATCATAGCCTGCAGGAAATCGACTTCACATCCCTTTCGCGGCGGGTCGACGATAATCACATCGGGATTGAGTCCTTGTTTTTTCCAAGCTGGCATGACTTTTTCAGCTTGTCCTACAGTGAATTCCACATTTGTTATTGCATTCAATTCGGCATTATTCTTAGCATCCTCAATCGCTTCAGGCACCACTTCAACCCCATATACCTTCTTGGCTTTTTGTGCCAAAAACAAGGAAATGGTACCAATACCGCAATATGCGTCAATGACTGTATCATTTTCATCCAGATTGGCGTATTCTAATGCTTTTTCGTATAGTTTCTTTGTCTGTGGCGGGTTTACTTGATAAAACGACTTGGCTGAAATAGCGAATTGCACATCGCCAATCGTATCATAAATATATGGCTCTCCCCACAGTAAATTCGTATCTCTGCCCATGATGACATTTGTCCGCCGGTTGTTTATATTATGCATGATGGATTTTATTTGCGGATAGGTTTCCACCAGTTCGTGGACAAGCACTTTCTGATGAGGAAGCTTGCTCGTCCGTGTAATCAGTACAATCATGGTCTCATTCGACTGCCTGCCGGTCCGAACCATGATATGCCGCAAAACGCCACGATCTGTCTTTTCATCATATTGGGAAATACCATGCTTGCTTGCGATCCGGCGTACGGCTTCCACCATTCGGTCATTAACCTCATCTTGCACGACGCATGTTTCCATATCTTCAATAATATGGTGGCTGCGCATTTGATAAAATCCTGTGATGAGGTTGCCAGGCTTTCCTCCTACAGGGATAGCTACTTTATTGCGGTATCTCCAAGGGTCTTCCATTCCTATTGTGTCATGGACTGGCACATCGGGCATGTGTGCGATTTTGCGCATGACATTTCTCACCTGATTATGCTTCATTTCCAGTTGCATGCGATAGCTCATATGCTGGATTTGGCATCCGCCACATTTATAAAACACATCACAAGGCGGCTCTACGCGATCCGGGCTTGTTTTCTGGACTTCCAGCAATTTGCCAAATCCGAAATTTTTATTTACCTTCACGACTTTGACGGAAGCCTTTTCTCCAGGTAAAACATAAGGAATAAAAATAGGATAACCCTCAATTTTACCGACACCGTTCCCTTCATGCGTCAAGTCCTCTATATGCAATGAAACAATATCATTCTTTTTCACTGGTGCGCTCTGTTTGACCATGTCATTCTTCCTTTTAACGTTCGTTTTTCTCATTTTATCATATATTGGTGTTGAAAACCTGCGTTTCGCCATCATCATACATGCATACACAACAGTCTTGTTTCTGCTGAAAATCACATTCTTTTACATGGAAAAACAAGAGAATCAGTCTTGCAAATCCTCTTGTTTTGCGATGAATTTTTCGGGCACGACAAATTCGATATGTTCTTTTAAGTTGGTAAACTCGCCGGGCAGCAACCCGCCGTATTCACCGTCTATATTCAGCTGCATTTTATCTTCGGGGGTAACCTTGATATGTCTTGCTTTCTGATAGATGATTAATGGGTCATCCAAATGTGTGCCTCGCAAAGCCAATGTTGCAAGTCGTATGAACTCTGCCAAATTGGACTTTCTTAATATCAGCACGTCAAAATACCCATCATTCATTTTTGCATCTGGGGCTAGCTTTTCAAAACCGCCGACAGAATTGGTATTGGATACTAAAAACATCATGATGTCTTCATCAATCAATTCTCCATCGAGTTCAACTCTTGTGTGCGTAGGCTTGATGAAAGGCAGCATTTCAATCCCCTTGATGTAATAGGCAAGTTGTCCAATCATGGTTTTTAGCTTGCTTGGCACTTCATACGTCAGTTCTGTCAATTTGCCCCCGCCAGCAATGTTCATGAAATAGTGATCATTCACTTTTCCAATATCCAACGGCATGCTTTTGTCTTCCAGAATAATATCAACCGCATTTTGGATCCCTTTTGGAATGGACAAAGCACGGGCAAAATCATTAGTGGTTCCAACCGGGATAATGCCAAGCTTAGGTCTGCCATCTTGCTCCGCCATCCCATTGATGACCTCATTGATTGTTCCGTCTCCGCCAGCAGCTACGATCAGATCATACCCACGATCAATCGCTTTTCTGGCCGCATCGGACGCATCACCTTCACCTGTTGTGGCGTGTGTAGAAGTTTCATACCCAGCTATTTCGAATTTTTCCAGTACAACCGGCAATTCTTTTCTAAAAGCCTCTCGGCCAGAAGTTGGGTTATAGATAATCCGGGCTCTTTTCAAAACAACCCCTCCCCAAATTTAACAGTTAGCAATATGTAGCAACGCAACTTTTCATCTTCATTTTTTACGTCCATAATCACTATCATATCCCTTTTTTCGGCATTTGAAAAGTACAACCAGTAATAACACTTTAACACTTTAGCACAGTGACGGATTGTTTCCTGAAAAAAAGGCTGCTATCCTGGATGGATGCAGCCGTATTATTCATTATCGTTTGTTCATTTCCTGCTGGAGGATTTTATTGACCATTGGCGGGTTGGCCTGCCCTTTTGTTGCCTTCATCACTTGTCCGACTAAAAAGCCGAGTGCACGGTCTTTTCCATTTTTAAAGTCGATGATGGATTGTTCATTCTGATCCAGGATGCCTGTGATGATTTCCGTTAACTGGCCTTCATCAGAAATCTGTACCAGACCTTTATCTTTGACGATCTGTTCGGGATCTCCGCCCTTATCCACCAATTCCGCAAATACTTTCTTAGCAATCTTGGAGGAAATGGTTCCATCTTCAATCAGCTTGATCATTTTAGCCAGTGCTTCAGGTGTAATCGCCAGATCATGCAATTCCTTCAGATGCTTATTCATATAAGCTGAAATTTCACCCATCAGCCAATTGCTTGCCTGCTTGATATCCGCACCATGCTGTACCGCCTCTTCAAAGAAATCGGACATTTCCTTGGAGCTTGTCAACACATTGGCATCGTACTCTGATAAGCCAAGCTTACTTACATACCGCTCTCTTCTGGCATCTGGCAATTCCGGAATGGAAGCGCGAATACGTTCTTTCCACTCCTCATCGATGTAAAGTGGAACCAGATCCGGTTCTGGGAAGTAACGATAATCATCTGAACCTTCTTTGACACGCATCAAGATCGTTTCTTTTGTCTTCTCATCAAAACGGCGTGTTTCCTGCAAGATCTCACCGCCTGAAAGCAGCACTTTCTTCTGGCGTTGTTCTTCAAATTCCAGACCTTTTTGTACGAAGCTGAATGAGTTCAGGTTTTTCAACTCAGCTTTGACGCCGAATTCTTCCTGACCGATTGGCCTTAAAGAAATGTTTGCATCACATCTGAGTGAACCCTCTTGCATTTTCACATCAGAAACACCAGTGTACTGAATGATATTTTTCAATTTCTCCAAGTAAGCATATGCTTCCTCCGGAGAACGCATATCCGGTTCAGATACGATTTCGATCAATGGTGTTCCTTGCCGGTTGAAGTCGACCAAGGAATGGCCGCTGTCACCATGTGTCAGCTTGCCGGCATCTTCTTCCAAATGCAATCTCGTAATGCCGATCCTTTTTTTCTTACCGCCGACCTCAATTTCGATCCAGCCGTGTTCTCCAATCGGCTGGTCAAATTGAGAAATTTGATATGCCTTCGGGTTGTCCGGATAGAAGTAGTTTTTGCGGTCGAATTTTGTATCTGTCGCAATTTCACAATTTAGTGCCATCGCTGCCTTCATGGCAAAATTGACTGCCTCTTCGTTCAGCACAGGCAGTGTGCCTGGGTAGCCAAGGTCGATTGGGTTGACGTTCGTGTTCGGGTCAGACCCAAATTGGTTGTCACTCGGGCTGAATATTTTTGATTTGGTTTTCAGTTCAACGTGTACTTCCAAACCGATAATGGTTTCGAAATTCATTATTTCGCACCTCCAAGCTGAGGTTTTTGATTGTGATGCTCTGTTTGTTTTTCAAATGCATGGGCTGCACGATAAACAGTGCCTTCAGCAAAAGGTTTACCAATGATTTGCAGGCCGATTGGCAGACCTTCTTTTGAAAATCCGCATGGTACAGAGATACCTGGCACTCCTGCTAAGTTAACAGGGATAGTCAAAATATCGTTTGTGTACATTGTCAGTGGATCATCGATTTTCTCGCCAATTTTAAAGGCGGTTGTCGGGTTCGTCGGACCCATGACGACATCATATTTTTCGAAAATCTTGTCAAAATCATTTTTGATCAATGTGCGTACTTTTTGTGCCTTTTTGTAATACGCGTCATAGTAGCCAGAACTCAATGCAAATGTTCCAAGCATGATACGACGTTTCACTTCCTCACCAAAGCCTTCAGAACGGGAGAACTTGAACATTTCTTCCATTGTCTTCGCTTTTTCGGATCGTACGCCATAGCGTACGCCGTCAAAACGTGCAAGGTTGGCGGAAGCTTCCGAGGAAGACAACAAGTAATACGTTGCCACCGCATACTTGGAATGCGGCAATGAAACCTCTTCCCATGTGGCACCCATGGCTTCGTATTGTTTGAGTGCATTCATCACAGCCTCTTTGACCTGTGGGTTAACCCCTTCGCCAATATACTCTTTTGGCACGGCAATTTTCAGGCCCTTGACATCGCCCGTCAAACTCTCTGTATATTTTTCAACCGGCACATTGGCACTCGTTGCGTCCATTGCGTCATGTCCGGAAATGATTTCTAAAATGCGTGCATTATCTTCAACTGTTCTTGTGATCGGACCGATTTGGTCCAAAGAAGAAGCAAAAGCAACCAAGCCGAAGCGTGATACACGTCCATATGTCGGTTTCAAACCGACTACTCCACAAAACGATGCTGGCTGGCGAATCGAGCCACCTGTATCTGATCCTAATGAAAATAACACTTCACCAGCAGCAACTGCCGCAGCAGAACCACCGCTGGACCCGCCTGGAACATAATCTGTATTCCAAGGGTTTTTCGTTTTTCCATAACTGGATGTTTCAGTGGACGAGCCCATGGCGAATTCGTCCATATTGAGTTTGCCAATGTTGATCGCTTTTTCAGCCTGCAGCTTGTGCAATGCAGTTGCATCATAAAGCGGTTCATCAAAATTACGCAGGAACTGACTCGCACACGTTGTACGAAGCCCTTTCGTCATGATGTTATCCTTGATCCCGGCAGGAATGCCGAACAACTTTTCATTGCCCGCGCCAGCTTCATCCAGCTTTTTCGCTTCTTCCCTGGCATTTTCTTCGTTCAATGTGACAAATGCTTTCACATCATCTTCTACCTCGTGAATACGGTCATAAGAAGCAGAAACAAGATCCTGGGCACTGATTTCTTTTTTATGTAATTTTTCTTCCAAGGTTTTGATGGTATGATCAAATAGCGACATGTATTTCCCTCCTTATACTTCAAAAACTTGGCATTCGCGATGTCTTTTCGGCGTATGCCATAGTTGCGCTATACAAACAGAAAGTACTTGATACATTCTAGTCTGCCAAAATAGATGGCACGCGGAACAAACCATCCTGCTGGTCCGGTGCGTTCTTCAACGCTTCTGCTTGTGAGATCCATTTTTTCGGCTCGTCCTTGCGCATGACGTTTTTCAAATCCAGTACATGTGTAGTCGGTTCCACACCATCTGTATCCAATTCATTCAATTGTTCAGCATAACCGATGATGGCACTAAGATGATTCGTAAACATCTCCGCTTCCTCTTCCTTAATCGAAAGCCTTGCCAGTTCAGCAACATGTTTCACCTGATCTTTCGTAATTTTTTCAGCCATATTCGCACCTCCATTTATTTGAATGAGGGTTCATTCCCTCACTTTGATAAAGTGATAAAGCGTTAATTCCCTCATTGGGAACAATTAACGTAAACGTCGTAACGAAATAGTGTTGCAATACTATTGATAATAGCAGAACCACCTGTACATAGGCAACTATTGCGCAGATTTACAGGCTTAAATGAGTATTAAAAAACAGCACAGATTGTATTTTAAACAAAAAAATGCCCGAAACGGGTTCCACGCCGTCTCAGGCCAATTATCATATTGTAATAGGGTAAAAAGATTAAAGACAGACTTTCGAATGAGTGACAATTAGAGTTCAAAGCTTGGGTGTCCAACTGATAAAATACTTGGTTCGCCGTCTGCATAGTCAGTCGGGACTGAATCTTGTGCAAACAAGAATCCAGCAACAAGTAAAGTTCCCAAGGCTACTGTTGCAAGCCATTTTTTCATGTGCATCCCCCCTTTACAGATTTACTACTTGTTCATACGTTTTACTTGCCATTTTATAGTATTTAACAGAGTCCTCATACCTTTTTTGCCTCTCGTAATGTTCCCCTAACATTTTGGAGTAAATTACCAGATTGCTGTAATCTTTACGATCCTTTAAATAAGGTATAAACTTCTCTGATACTAGCCGTTCAAATTTTTTATATTCTTTGTTAACAGCAAACTTAAAAGTATGAATAATATAATAGAATAGTTCATGAAAAACGCTATATTCTGCTTGTTTTAAAAGAGACAGTGCCTTTCCAATTACTTCTTTAGTCTTATCGACCATGCCTACTTTGTAATATTCTTTAATCAAATATGTAGTAGTTAATAACCTTTCATCCAGTTTTACAGTGTTATCAGCAATCACTTCTTCAAAATAATGAATTGCTTTCCTAGGTTCCCCTTTTGTTGAGTGCAAGTAACCAAGATTTTGATTTACTAATTGTATGATTGCTTGGTTATTATTTAATGTGCCTAGTTGCATTGCTAGATTAAGATTTTCTAATGTTCTATCAAACATCCTAATCCTTCTATAAGAAATTCCTAGAACAATGTGACACTGCGCACAACGAATGAAATTATACTCTTTCTGGAAAATATTGATTGCTTTTTTCGCATAATCAATGGCTTCCAGTGTGTTTTTTAACTTGCTATGTGTTACTGAAATCGTATAGTTTAAATCTGCTGCTTCAACTTCAGGAAGATGGATCTGACTAATCTTCTCTTCTGCCAATTTGTAAAATCTCATGGCATTATTGAAATCACCGTTTAATGAGTTATAATTCCCTTTAAACTTAAACCAATAGAACTGATGCAGGTTGTCAAACAATGCTGACATATCGTTCAGCTTGTTAATTTGTTCCAGCGCTTTATCATACTCGCCGAGTACCAGATAGTAACGGACTTTATGTATTTCAAACATGGCCAAACTGTCAGATCGCACTAAACTGATTAACTCTTCCAATTCCTCATAAGCAGCAATGATTTCCTGCTTATCGTTAACCTCAAATAATGAATCATACCAGTTTTGGCACTTTTCCTTGATGGTAATGTCTTTATCACTATCGACTTCGATTCCCAGGCGAGTGCATAATAAGCTGATAACTTCCGGACTTGCTACCGTTTTCTCGTTTTCAATCTTGGATAGGTAAGACATGGAAACAATACCGCGGGCAAGTTCTTCCTGAGTCATTTCATGCTTAATTCGCTGGAGTTTGATAAATGCGCCTATTTCCATCAATGTATCCACCTCTTCATCACTTATCCCACTTCTTGGATGGATGTAGCAGAAAAACCGTTTGGCATTTGGTGTACTACTTTCTGCTATATTTATATAATAACATACTTTCAGATATTTCATATTGGGAAAGTTGAAGCCCCGAAATGGCATTTTACCCTCTGAAAACGCCCAAAAACTTTCCTACTTTCCTGGAATAGACTTAAAAATGGATAATAAGTGTGTTTTTGACAATTATTTCATGCCCTTGTCGCATTCTCTGAATATGGTCCGTCGGAACTTTTATAGATTAGCATTTTCAAATAACCCAACAGTTAATCGTTTCAAAGATCTGTGATCAGACAGTATTGCACTACCCATCCATCGTTTTGAAAAACGGCCCCACCATTCTATGATGAGGCCGTTAAAATATCTTTCTCTTAAATTACAGCTGTTCGGAAGTAGTTTTCCCTTGCATATGCTGGATCAAATAATCTGGTCCGCCTGCTTTGGAATCCGTTCCGGACATGTTGAACCCGCCGAATGGCTGGTAACCAACGATTGCTGCAGTACAGCCGCGGTTGAAATACAGATTTCCGACCATGAAGTCTTCGCGTGCCTGTTCCAGATGCGCACGGTTATTAGTGATGACCGCACCGGTCAAGCCATAATCTGTATTGTTAGCGATATCAATCAGCTCATCAAAGTCTTTCGCTTTAGCTAAACCGACCACAGGGCCAAAGATTTCTTCCTGCATGAGGCGTGCTTTCGGGTCAAGGTCGCCAAACACGGTAGGGTTGACAAACCAGCCTTCTGAATCATCTCCGGTGCCGCCTGCCAGCAGTTCACCTTCTTCTTTTCCAATTTCGATATAGCTCATGATTTTATCATATGCCGCCTGGTCGATAACAGGGCCCATGAAAATGTTGGATGGATCGGAAGTGTTCCCGATAGTCAGTTCCTTTGTCAATTCCACTACGCGGTCCTTCACCTGGTCGTACACATCCTCGTGAATGATCGCGCGGGAGCATGCGGAACATTTCTGGCCTGAGAAACCGAATGCCGACTGAACAATGGATTGCGCAGCCAATTCCAAATCAGCTTCATTATCAACAACAATGGTAT
This sequence comes from Tigheibacillus halophilus, assembly GCF_042683165.1. NCBI lineage: Bacteria > Bacillati > Bacillota > Bacilli > Caryophanales > Bacillaceae > Tigheibacillus > Tigheibacillus halophilus. The sequence continues at coordinate 67,186 of NZ_JBHUIZ010000018.1, read as the reverse complement.
CTTTACCGCCCATTTCAATGATTGTACGTTTCAGCCATTTTTGGCCTTCCTGTACAACCGCAGCGCGTTCAAAGATACGGGTTCCGACAGCACGGGAACCAGTGAAGCTGACAAAACGTGTTTTCGGATGATCGACTAGATAGTCGCCAACTTCAGAACCTGGGCCTGGAATATAGTTGACAACACCAGCAGGCATACCCGCCTCTTCCAGTACCTCCATCAGTTTATATGCAATGATCGGTGTTGCACTAGCTGGTTTCAACAACACGGTGTTGCCTGTAACCATAGCTGCGACCGTGGTACCTGTCATGATGGCGAACAAGAAATTCCAAGGAGAAATGACAAGCCCGACTCCTAGTGGAATATAGTGGAATTGGTTATGTTCGATTGGACGGCTTTCCACTTCAGCGCCATCTTTAATTTTCAGCATTTGACGGCCATAGTATTCCAGGAAATCAATTCCTTCAGCAATATCTGCATCGGCTTCTTTCCATGGTTTACCTGCTTCTTTGATGATATGTGCTGTGAATTCCGCTTTACGGCGGCGAACGATTGCAGCAGCACGGAATAGAATATCCGAACGGAATTTCGGATCAGATTTTCTCCATGTTTTTTCAAATGTTTCATTAGCTGTTTCTATCGCTTTTTCAGCCAGTTCCTTGTTGGCCTTGGATACATAACCAATGACTTCATTTTTATTGGCAGGGTTTACAACTTTGATTTTCTCATCCGTTGTAATGCGCTCCCCGCCTATAACAAGGGGGTATTCCTTACCGAAATCTGCTTCTGCTTTTTTTAAGGCAGAAAGCAGTGCCTGTTTGTTTTCTTCTACCGTGAAATCTGTAAAAGGTTCATGCTTATATGGTACTACCATGAAAAAAAACCTCCTTATAATTCTTTCAATCAATCAAAAGATTCCGCTTTCATTTTCTCAAAAAAATGGAGTGGAACTTGTTCCACTCCTTATTTTAACCCATAATCTTTTTCTATTCAATGAATCTATTTATACATTAATGAAAAATATGGACAACCGGTTCTTTCTCATCTGCATCACGATAAATCAAGCTCTCATTCTGGGTACTGGATTTGACGTTGATTTCCAGATCATAGTGCCCGGTCAGGATTTCCTTCGCCGCCCCAAATGCATACTGTGAAAATCCAAGCACTTCGCCTTTTCCATTGAATTCAAGTGGTATTTCCAGCGTAAGACGCTTCATCTCGCCATTCACATAGAATCCTTTTCCTATGACTCCTACATAATTGGGAAAGTATTTAGCTACTTCATCAGAAAAAGCCTTCACCATCTGTGCGTCGTCAAAATATTTATCGTTGGCATGAGAGGATGGGAACATCACGAATTCTTCCTTGATAGATTTCCATTTCCCGAAGCTTGATGAACCCTTCTCAACAAAGGATTCCTGTACAAAGTTTCCCGGTACCGGGGATTCCTGCTCTTCCTCTCGATAAATGGTAAACAGGATCGGCACGTTTTTCAGGCCATCCATTTGGCGCACCCTTTTCAGAATGGTATTCGCGATTTGATGTCCTTGTTCAAGCATCTCTTTTTGTGATATTTTTCGGTATTTATACGGACCGCCTGTTTCCGTCTGGTAACGATATACCGATTTCATCGCAAGTGCGATGGAAACTCCCTGCAGCCTTGCCGTTCCGTCTTTTCCTTCCTTTAAAAAATTCTGCTCCAAAATATGTGATAAATATTTCGGATTTTTTTCCTGCTGCTCTTTACTTTGCTCATCTTCAATGGAAGGATTCAACCCTTGCTGTAACTCATGCTTTACCTTCTCTTCGTTCACTGTGTAGCCATTCTTTTTCAGATCCGAAATTTGAGAAGAGGATTCTTTTTCAAGCTGTTTCTTGGTGAGTTTACGTCCCAGCCAGTCATACACCATATCTTTGTCCAAGTACTGCCCCTCTTGAAAGTAATACGTTTCGGGATCAAAAAATTCTTTAGAATGCCTTCTAAGTCCCTCTTCCACTTCATCGATATCCATCCGGTTGGCCAACTGTCCTACAATGACACCTCTTGCCTTACTTGGCTTATACGGCAGAATCATACGGTAGTTCTCTTTGGAAAGCTGATAACTTGGTACAATAGATGTTTCTTTTTTTGATTTTTCATTTTTGACTACTTGCTCTTCTTTCATTTTTGGTGCACACCCTGATAAAAGAAGGAGCGCGCACACCACTATTGCGATAATTTTTTTCACGGTTCCCTGCTCCTTATGCTTCTGATGAGTAATCTCGGCTACTCTTCATCCAATGCTGCCTTAAATTGTGCTTCGTCCCAAACAGCGACTCCCAATTTGACAGCTTTATCATATTTTGAGCCGGTAGCTTCGCCTGCAATCACGATGTCGGTGTTTTTGCTGACACTGCCGGTGACACTGCCGCCGAGCGCCTCGATTTTCTCTTTTGCTTCCTGGCGGGTAAATTCCTCCATTTTCCCGGTCAATACAACTGTTTTTCCGGAAAATATGGTATCTTCGGCTTGCTGTGAACTTGTACTGCCTTTGTAAACCATGTTAACACCAAGTTCTTGCAGATGCGACAGCAAAGTTTCCACTTTTTCCTCAGAAAAATATTGTACAATGGAATCAGCCATCTTTTCTCCGATTTCATCTACGGCCACCAAATCCGCAAGGCTCGCCTTCTTCAACTGATCCATCGTTTTAAATTGTGCAGCTAGGATTTTGGCTGCCTTGGCGCCGATAAAACGGATGCCAAGACCGAACAGTAATTTTTCCAGGGAATTTTCTTTCGATTTTTCAATCGCTTCGAGTAAATTGCTGACGGATTTCTCACCCATTCTTTCCAAACGCAGCAACTCATCTTTATCTAAACGATAAACATCTGCAATCGTATGGATCAGTTTCTCATCGAACAGCTGCTGAATCACTTTTTCTCCCAGACCATCGATATTCATCGCATTCCGGGAAACAAAATGGATCAACTCTTCCTTGATTTGGGCCGGGCAATCAGGATTGATGCATCGTAGTGCGACTTCTCCCTCTAACCGTACAAGTTCGTTTCCGCAAACCGGGCAATCTGTCGGCATTTGGAAAGACTGTTCATCTCCTGTACGCTGTTCTTTTACCGATCGAACCACTTCCGGAATGATATCTCCAGCCTTCTTCACAACTACCTTGTCGCCGATACGAATATCCTTCGCCTGGATCAAATCCTCATTATGCAATGATGCCCGCTGGACAGTGGTTCCGGCAACCCTGACAGGATTGAGGATTGCTGTCGGTGTGATGACGCCAGTACGTCCAACACTCAGTTCAATATCCCGCAATGTCGTCAGTACTTCTTCAGCTGGAAATTTATAGGCGATTGCCCATTTAGGACTTTTAGCCGTATAGCCCAGTTCTTCCTGTTGGTCAAGATCATCTACCTTGATGACAATGCCATCAATTTCATAGCTCAAATTCGGCCGCTCTTTCGACCAATCATCCACGTATTTCAAAACTTCATCTATGCTGTTGCATTTTTTCCATTCTGGATTCGTCTTCAATCCAAGCTCTTTCATATATTCCAAACGGCCGCTGTGCGTTGTGATCCGTTTCCCTCGCCACTCTCCTACGCCATACAGGAAAATGTCCAAATTCCTCGATGCAGCTATTTTCGGATCGAGTTGCCGCAGCGAACCCGCAGCAGCGTTCCGTGGATTGGCGAATGGCTCCTGTCCCTGCTTTTCCCGAATATTATTTAACGCAAGAAAAGATTTATGAGGCATATATGCTTCACCGCGCACCTCAATCGTATTTTTTTCAGCGATGGACAATGGGATGCTGCGAATCGTACGCAAATTGCCTGTAATATCTTCCCCTACTGTCGCATCGCCGCGGGTCGACCCAAGCACAAACTTTCCATCTTCATATCGTAAAGATACAGCGAGTCCATCAATTTTCAATTCACATACGTAGGAAAAATCGTCACCAAGACCCTGGCGTACACGACGGTCGAAATCTCTCAGTTCATCCTCGTTGAATGCATTACCAAGGCTAAGCATCGGGATAGTATGCCTGACCTTCACGAAGCCTTCCAGCGGCTTGTCCCCGACTCGTTGTGTCGGAGAATCAGCGGTGATCAGCTCAGGAAATTGTGCTTCCAGCTCCTGGAGCTCACGCAGCCTTTGGTCATATTCAGAATCAGGCACGCTTGGATTGTCCAGCACATAATAATCATAACTATACTGGTCCAACTTTTTTCGTAACGCGAGAATCTGTTCTTCTGCCTGTTGTTTATCCACTGATTCAGCCTCCTATATTACTGTTTCTCAATCGGGGCAAATTTCGCAAGCAGACGCTTGACACCAACCGGCGCCGGGAATGCTACATCCAATTCCATGTTGTCTCCATCTCCCTGGACCTTGACAACGGTGCCTACACCCCATTTTTTATGACTAGCTTTGTCCCCAGGATTCCACGATTTGTTTTCGGCACCTGTCGTTTTCTGCAAACGTTGCGCCTGACGTTTCGGTGCTGTCTCAGCTTGCTTTTGGCCTTGACTGAATCCTTTGCGGAATGTACCAAACATGGCTTCCCTTGCCTGTTCGATGCCATCGATCAACTCTTCCGGGATCTCATTGATGAATCGGCTAATTGGGTTCATATTCGTACGTCCGTAAATGGTGCGCATCTTCGCATGCGTCAAGTAGAGAATTTTTTCCGCTCGTGTAATACCTACATATGCAAGACGGCGCTCTTCTTCCATTTCATCATCATCAAACATTGAACGACTGTGTGGAAATACATTTTCCTCTAGACCGATTAGGAAAACTACCGGAAATTCCAGACCTTTCGCAGCGTGAAGGGTCATCAGGACTACCTTGCTGTCATTGTCAGGATCCTCTTCGTCCACTTTGTCGATATCGGCAATCAAAGCCAGATCTGTCAAGAAGGCAAGCAATGTCTTGTCCTCTTCCGCTTTCTCTTCAAAATCATGAGTAACCGTTTTGAATTCCTCCAGGTTTTCCAAACGGCTTTGTGCTTCAATCGTTCTTTCATTTTTCAAGGTTTCTTCATAGCCGGTTCTTTCCAGCACAGCCTCTACCATATCGGTAGCTGTTAAAAATTCCTGCTGCTGTGACAGGGTTTGAATCAAATGAGCAAAGCCGTCCAAAGCATTGGCAGCTTTTTTAGAGACCCCAGTATACTGGACCTCCTTCACCGCATCAAATAAGGAAATGCCGTGCTGAGTGGCATAGGCCGCGAGTTTTTCCATGGAGGTTTTACCGATGCCGCGTTTCGGTTCGTTGACCACACGAGTGAAGCTGATATCATCATTCGGATTCGTGATCAAACGAAGATAAGCGATCATATCTTTGATTTCTTTGCGGTCATAGAACTTCGTGCCGCCCACCATCTGATAGCCGATTCCCGATTTCATGAACGTATCCTCAATTGCACGTGACTGTGCGTTCGTCCTGTACAGGATGGCCATATCACTTGGCTTGTAGCCTTCTTCGCGGATGAGCTGCTGAATCTTATCTGTGACAAACAGCGCCTCTTCCTGCTCTGTCGATCCTTGGAAATAACTGATTTTAGCACCATCCGGATTTTCAGTCCATAAGTTTTTAGGCTTGCGGCCGCTGTTATTGGCAATCACTTTGTTAGCCGCTTGCAGGATGGACTTCGTCGACCGGTAATTTTGTTCCAAAAATACCGCCCTGGCGGATGGATAGTCTTTTTCAAAGGATAAGATATTGGTAATATCAGCACCCCTCCAGCGATAAATCGATTGGTCGGAGTCCCCGACAACGCACAGATTCTGAAAACGGCTTGCCAGCAGCTTTACCAAATAGTATTGCGCATGGTTCGTATCTTGATACTCATCGACATGGATATATTGAAAGCGGCGTTGATAGTATTCCAGCACTTCTGGCACCTTTTGAAACAGATTGATCGTCTGCATAATTAAATCGTCAAAATCAAGTGACTGGTTTTTACGCAAAATCTTTTGATAGCCTTCATATACCTGTCCAACCTGGCGATCGTAAAAATTACCCACTTTTTCATTGAACTGCTCGGGTGTCACCAGCTCATTTTTCGCTGAGCTGATTTGGCTCAGCATGGCTCTCGGTTCGAATTTTTTCGGATCGATGTTGCGGTTTTTTAACACTTGCTTGATGACTGAAAGTTGGTCACTGCTGTCCAGGATGGTAAAAGCGCGGTTATATCCAATTCGGTCGATATCTCTGCGTAAAATTCGTACACACATGGAGTGAAAGGTTGACACCCACATATTGTCGCCTGCAGCACCCACCAGCCGCTGCACCCTTTCTTTCATTTCTCTGGCAGCTTTATTGGTGAAGGTGATGGCAAGGATATTTCTTGGTGAGACATCCTTTTCATTCATCAGGTAAGCGATGCGATGTGTCAGCACACGCGTCTTACCACTCCCTGCCCCTGCCATGATCAATAGCGGTCCTTCTGTGTGCTTGACAGCTTCTTGTTGTTGTTTATTCAATCCTTTTAATAAATTGTCTCTTGTCGGATTCATCTTCCTGGCACCACCTTTTCAAAATGAGGAATATGCATCACTGTTTCACGGCCTTGACCGTCTTCAATGCCTCTTTTAAATTACTGTAAATACTGTTGCCAACGATAATCGTGTCAGCATGTTCTTTCATTTCCCGAGCTTGCTCGGCCGTTTCGACGCCCCCGCCATAAATGAACTGTGTCTTGTTCAATTCATTTTTCACCTTTGCGGCAAGCTCCGCACTGCCATATTTGCCACTGTATTCTAAATAAAACACTGGCAGATGGAAGACATGCTCAGCCATATAGGCATAGGCCAGCACATCCTCTTCCATCGGCAGCTGGCAGCTCGTCTTCTGGAAGGCCTTGCAGTCTGGATTCATAATACAGTAGCCTTCCATGAAAATTTCGTCCCAGTTCATGATATCTCTATATTCTTTAATGGCCTCATGCTGTTTGCCCAAGATCCATTGTTTATCCGTACTATTTAAAACCATCGGTACCAAATAGCCATCAAATCCGGGAGTGAGTGCTTCCATGTCTGAAATTTCCAGAAAACAAGGCACCGTATATCTGCGGATGCTCGACAATAACTCAAGGACGTTGTCAAGTGTCACATCATCCGTACCGCCGACAATGATTGCATCCGTACCTGATTCGCATATTTGTTCCAATGCTTCATCTGAAATCTCTTTATTAGGATCAAGCTTGAAAATATGTTTCCATTCACTTAATTGTGTATACACAGATTTGTCCTCCATTATTATGTTCCATTATTTCATTATAGCAAAAATCCGATTATGAAAAGAGTGATATGGAAAAGTTTTTTTGCTTGGGAAGCGGGGACCGATTGGGGTGCGGGATTGGCGGTTTTCAAGCGAAAAGAACCGAGTGGTGAGCAAAGGTATTATTTTGCGGGCAGCCACCCATGATCAGGAGGATCTCTAATTTGGGCAAGTTGGTTACTTAGGCTGGCGAGCAGTGTTTCCGCATCTGCAAGGGCAACATCCTCTTGCTCCCGAACAAAGATCCTTTTTCTAAGTAACACCCCATCCAGCAAATCAAACTATCACAATCAAAACAGGTGCCGACTTTCAGCGTTTATATCACGCCGTCAGTACAGCACCTGTGTAACAGTCATTCATTATCCGATATATTTTTTTCATCCAGGCGTTTCAACACTAGGTCGTATCCGTCGCTGCCATATTTGATACAGCGTCTGACTCGGGAAATAGTTGCGGTGGATGCATTGGTCTCTTTATCAATCACACTGTACGTATGGCCATCGCGCAGCATCTTGGCCACCTGCAAGCGCTGGGATAATGATTGTATCTCGCTCATGGTCGCTACATCATCAAAAAATTGATAGCATTCATCACGGTTCTTCAAAGATAGAATCGCATCGAAAAACCGATCAAGCTGCTCTCCTCGCAATTTATCAATTTGCAAGTCAACCCCCTCCTCCTATTCAAAATCCGATAACATTTGCAAAAAAAATCGGGAATGACAGGGCATCTCTACTATGATAATACCTGTTTTTGTCGAAGTTGTCACTTTTGCTTATCTGATCGTCGAAGGAAATAACACTTCTCTTTTTTTAACATCGACGATACCTTTTTGGGTAATCCGAATATACGGCAGATGTGTTGATGACAAGAAGAGGATGCTGTATACCGGATCGCCGAATGAATAGCCGTACTTCTCAAGACAAGCTCGCAAAGCTTCTTCTTTTTCTATCAGCTCTGGCATTTTGCCTTCAAACATGATACCACTGAGCTTTAATGGGATTTCCACCAGGATTTCCCCCTCATGAGCAATTACAATGCCGCCGCCAATTTCTTTCAACCTGCGAAAAGCCAGCAGCATATCATGTTTATTTTTGCCGATGAATACCAGGTCACCAGTTGTGGAATAGGAGCTGGCAAGACCTCCTAACGTTTTCGTAAAACCGCGAAGGGTTGTATTGGATCGCCATTGCCCATTCCGGTCCATCAGTAAGAGAAACGCATCATCACGATTTTCAGGAAGCTGATCGGGCGTGATATCCGTTTGAATGGCATATGGTTTCATGATGACATCGTTGACCATATCCAGCCCAATCGGCAAGGAAAATTGCAAATCGCTGAGTGACAAATCCCAGGACAAATGGAAACGATCTAAATCATATTTCTGCCAATCTATCGTCGATTCCATCTTAAGTACCTTACCGGCTTTTCTGATCCATTTCCCCTTGGCAAGAACACTTTCCGGGTCAGGATCTGTTTTATCTAATAAAATATTGATATGGGCAAGTCTTCCCGGAGCAATACTGCCGATTTTTTCTTCTAAATGCAGATGCTTGCTCGGATTGTAGCTGCCCATCCGATAGGCATCTGCAAGTGGTACTCCTTTATCAATGGCGATCTTAATGCAGCGATTGATCAAACCCTCTTTATAAAACGCCGGTGTGGCACCATCTGTAGTAAAGGATAGACTATCAAATACGTCCACGCCTTCTGCCAAAATCTCATCCAGCAACCTAGGCAGATCAGGTCTGATAGAAGAATGTCGCAATCCGGTTTGATATCCTAATTCCATACGTTTGATGACATCTTTTCCCGAAATAGACTCGTGGTCAGCATTGACGCCGAGCAATTTCAATTTCGTCAGCGTTTTTTCAGACGCACCCGGAAAATGACCTTCAATTGGCTTGCCAAGCTGTTTTGCCTTTTGCATCCAATATAGCAAGATATCATCACCGTTGAGCAGGCTTGGCCATGAGGTCAACTCTCCTCCCTGCACGACAGAAGGATGCTTGAGCCATGCGAGTACATCCTCCGTATTGAATAGAGCCTCTTCGTCATGAAGGACAGTTTGTGAATCAAAACGTGCCCACCAATACATGGATACCGGCAGCTCATCAAATTCCCCAATCAAAGAAAACGCTTTCTTTTTGTCTAACAAAAACCGCCACATCAAGTTGTCGTTCACCAATGTTGTTGTTCCAAATGTTGCAGCGTGTATGGCGAGAGATTCCGGATTATATAGTTGAAACGGGTGTGCATGCATTTCCACATACCCAGGAACAAGATATTTTCCACTGCAATCCACAATCTCCGTGTCTTCACAGTTGCTTGGCATTTTTTCGCCCACATAAACTATTCGATCGCAGTAAATCCAAATATTGGCGTTTAACCATTTCTTCGTATACATATTCAAATAGGTACCATTTTTCAGTACAAGTGTCGGCGCTGTTATGCCATCCATGATACTTACATGTTTTCGCAAATCTCTGTTTCTCCAAAAGCCGTTTTCCAGCATAATCAACACTCCAATGACTAACTTTATAAATATATTGTATGATACCTATTGTATCATATTTCAGCTTTTATACTGCAAAGTTTCATCATATTAAAGTGAACATTTGGTGACGTTTTCATGCAAAGGCGCCAAGCTGCTGACATTGCCGAAAAATATAGTTTTAAATTCAACATCAGCATGAAATAGCTTGCCCTGCCTTAGACTCATCGTAGCGCTTTGTCGCATTGTCACCCTGCAAACGTTATATATTTCAAGTTTTTTTCTGACAATCAAAAAACAAGCCCAGGCACACGCATGCCCGGGGGTGTTTTTATGATGGTTGCGGTGCTATCTTCCAATATCACTTCGAAAAATGAATCCCTCACTCGTATTTAACGCAGTGATATTTTCATAGACATTCATCGCGGCTTGGTCTAACGTTTCCGCCAGACTGCCGACAAGTAAAACACGTCCGCCGGATGACACTAGCCGCTCCCCATCTTGTTTGACACCTGCGAAATTGACAAAACAATGATCAGTTGCTGAACAGGAAGGAATCGGAACGTTTCTCTGATAGGTGGCCGGGTAGCCTGCTGCAGCAAGAACGACACCGGCACAAGATTGATTCTTCCATTGCAGACCGGGATCTTTACCTGCCAGGACATCTTCCAGCACTTGCAATAGGTCATTTTTCAGAAGCGGCAAAACGACCTGGGTTTCCGGATCGCCAAATCTCGCATTAAATTCAATCACTTTGATACCTTTATCCGTCAGCATCAGCCCCGCATATAAAATTCCCGTAAATGGCTTGCTTTCCATAACCATTGCATTGGCAGTCTTCTCCAGTACTTCTTCATATGCAGTGGCTAAAACGTCATCCGTGATCTCTGTTATCGGTGCGAATGCTCCCATGCCGCCTGTGTTTGGACCCTGATCATGGTCAAACGCACGTTTATGATCCTGGGCAGCAATCATTGGAAAAACACGGTCATGATGAACAAAAGCCATCAGGGAAAATTCCCTTCCTTGCATATATTCCTCCACAACGATAGCAGCTCCCGCTTCAGCAAATGCTTTATCAACCAGCATATGATCAACAGCCCGACAGGCTTCATCAACCGTTTGAGCGACTACCACACCTTTTCCCGCTGCAAGACCGTCTGCTTTGACAACGATTGGCGCACCCATTTCATGAATGTAAGCTTTCGCTTTTTCAGCGGTTTGAAAAACTGCATAATTGGCTGTCGGCACCCCATATTTCACCATCAAATCTTTAGCGAACTTTTTGCTCCCTTCGAGTAAAGCTGCTTCTTTGTCAGGAGCAAAAATAGCTAGGTTCTCCTCCTGAAACTTGTCGGCGATACCTAGCATCAGTGGAACCTCAGGCCCGACAATGGTCAAATCAATCTTATTTTGTTTCGCGAATGCTACCAAACCATCCAAATCATTCTCCATTATATCAACGACGGTCGCTTCTTCCATACCGGCATTTCCTGGAGCCGCGAATAGTTTCCCCACACGCGGACTGGCGGCTATTTTTTGAACCAAACTGTGTTCACGTCCACCGCGGCCGACAATCAAAATATTCATATTCACATTCCTCCTGTGAATTAAAATCCTATCGAGTTTGTGGCGAGCAACATTAGCTCGCTGTTAAGCAGGAAGCGTTTTTCACGAGCAACACCCACTCACAGGCAGCTACCAGTCATCTTTATCGATCGCCATGTTCCCACTACTTCCTAATGTTTAAAGTGTCTTGTGTTCGTATAAACCATGGCAATACCGTGTTCGTCGCAAACTGCCACGGAATCCTGGTCTCTTTTGGATCCGCCAGGCTGAATGATTGCGGCTATCCCTGCTTTCGCAGCCGCTTCTACCGTATCCGGCATTGGAAAAAATGCATCGGATGCCATCACCGCTGTTTGGGATTTTTTACCGGCTTGTTCCAAAGCGATCAAGGCTGCACCGACTCGGTTCATTTGACCTGCCCCAACACCAAGCGTCTGCTGATTTTTCGCAACGACAATTGCATTGGATTTCACATGCTTGCATGCTTTTTCAGCAAATAGCAAGTCTTGCATTTCTGTATCTGTCGGCTTCCGCTTGGTTGGATAAGAGAAATCAGCTGCGTGCAATACCTTGCTGTCACTTGACTGTACCAAAAGGCCGCCTTTGACAGAGGTCAGCTTCATCAAGGCAGTTGATGCACCATTCATTGCCAACGTGAGCAAGCGGATGTTTTTCTTTTTGGTCAGTATCTCTTTTGCTTCCGATGAATAGGCAGGGGCGATGACGATTTCCAGGAAAATGCTGCTTAGCTTTCCTGCCAATTTCGTCGTGACCTCCCGGTTGACTGCAACAATTCCGCCGAAAATAGAAATGGGGTCTGCGGCATACGCCTTCCCGAAAGCCTCCTCAATGTCCGTACCCGCACCGATGCCGCATGGATTCATATGCTTTACAGCAACTGCTGCAGGTTCGCTGAACTCTGCAAGCATCTCCAAGCAGGCATTCGCATCTTGAATGTTATTGTAGGACAACTCTTTTCCATGCCATTGCTCCGCAGCGGCCAGACTCATCGGCACCGCCAGCGGCGTTTGATAAAAAGCAGCCGTCTGATGTGGATTCTCCCCGTAGCGAAGATCTTGGACCTTTTCATATGTAACAGTAAAATCTTGAGGATAGGCTTGGTCGGTCTTATCTGAAAAATATTGAGCGATCAATGCATCATATTGGGCTGTGTGTTGAAAGACTTTCGCTGCCAGCCTTTGGCGAAACGCTTCAGTTGCTTGGCCAGAAGCTAGTCTATCAAGTACATTTTCATAGTCTTCCGGATTAACTATCACGAGTACATCCTGATAGTTTTTGGCTGCAGCCCGCAACATGGACGGCCCTCCGATATCAATGTTTTCAATGATTTCTTCATGAGATGCGTTTTCTTTAGAAACCGTCTCTTTAAATGGATATAAATTGACTGCCACGATATCAATCTGTTCAATGTTGTTTTCTCGCAATTGTTGTTGCTGAAGTTCATCGTTTCGTTTATTCAAAATACCTCCGTGAATAAGCGGATGCAGCGTTTTTACACGTCCATCGAGGATCTCTGGAAAACCCGTGACCGTTTCTACGCCTGTTGCTTCAACACCAGCTTGCTGCAGTGCAGCCAATGTACCTCCTGTTGAAATGATTTCGAACCCTAGTTTCTGCAAGCCAGACGCAAATTCGACAATTCCTCTTTTATCTGAAACACTGATTAATGCACGTTTTTTCATCACTTTCCTCCTGCCTTTCTTCCCATGTTGTATAGGTTGTTGTCAATGCCCGCAACATCAAAGTCCATTACTTCGCGATAAAAGCTTATTAATTGTTTCCGGATATAAACGATGTTCCACCGACTGGATGCGCTTGGTTAATTGCGACAGGCTTTCGCCCTTTTTCATTTTCACAGCTTGTTGTGCGATAATCTGACCCGTGTCCATGCCGGAATCAACGAAATGGATGGTCACCCCTGTCACCTTCACGCCTGCTCGAACTGCCTGTTCAATGGCCTCTTTTCCAGGAAATGCCGGCAGTAAAGATGGATGGATATTGATAATTCTGTTGGGAAAAACAGATAACAGCGTATCCCCGATCAGACGCATATATCCTGCCAGGAATATCCACTCCACTCGATGAACTTGCAGCTGTTTCAGCACCTTCTTTTCATACGCCGCTTTACTTGGAAAGTCCATTGGAGGGCGGGCGTAGACCGGAATATGGTATTTGTCCGCAATCTCGATGACCTTAGCATCTGGACGGTCACAAACGAGCAATACGATTTCAGCTTCCAGAAATTTTTTCTGAAGCATGGCTTGAAAATTACTTCCCGTTCCGGAGGCGAACACGGCAGCTTTCACTTTACTCATGGCAGGAAATGCACTCCTTCTTCGGCAACAGTCTCGCCGATTACAAATGCTTTTTCTCCCATTGTCTCTGCCAGTTCCAAGATATTATTTACATCCGCCTGCTCCACAACGAGCGCCATACCAATCCCCATATTGAAAACCTCGAACATATCTTGTGCTGGAATCTGTCCATGCGTTTGTAAAAATGTGAAAATGGATGGCACTTCCCAGGCATCTTTTTGAATGGCCACACCAATACCATCTGGCAGCATTCTTGGCAAATTTTCATAGAAACCGCCGCCTGTAATATGTGAGATTCCCTTTAATCGGCAATGCTCCTGCATTGCAGCGATCAGCTTGGCATAAATTTTCGTCGGGCACAGCAATTCTTCACCTAGTGGACGATGCAGTCCCGGGTAGACCTTTGTCAAATCCATCTCTTCCACTATCGCTCTTACAAGAGAATAACCGTTGGAATGAATGCCGCTCGCGGCCAAGCCAATCACTGCGTCACCTTTCTGAATGGTGCTGCCATCAATGAGCTGCGATTTTTCGGCAATCCCCACCGCAAAACCAGCCAAATCATATTCCTCCGCTTGATACATACCAGGCATCTCTGCCGTTTCTCCCCCAATTAGTGCTGCACCTGCCTGTACACAGCCTTCTGCAACACCGGAAATGATTTGTTCTATTTTCTCCGGTTCATTTTTTCCACAGGCAATATAATCAAGGAAAAACAGTGGTGCTGCACCTTGTGCCGCCACATCGTTGACACACATGGCAACCAAGTCGATGCCGATGGTTTCATGCAGGTCCATTTGCTGTGCCAGTACCAGTTTTGTTCCCACGCCATCTGTTCCGGAAACCAGCACAGGCTCCCGATAAGAAAAACTGCTCAGATCGAACATACCAGCAAATGCTCCTAATCCACCGAGTACCTCCGGTCGTGTGGTTCTGCTTATGTGCTTTTTCATCCGTTCAACAGCCTCATATCCTCGTTTGACATCCACACCAGCATCTTTATAAGAATGTGTCATTGGTTCCTCCTGATTTCCTCTGTTATGATCGTACTTTTTCTTGCAGCAGTATGTCTGCCCCGACTGGGTAATTGCCTGTAAAGCATGCATTGCATATACCCTTATCGGGATTTTTTTTGGCAGCAATGATAGCCTTTTCCAAACCTTCCGGAGATAAATAAGCCAGACTGTCTGCACCGATTGCTTCACACATGCCATCTAATGTGTGATTTGCAGCAAATAATTCCTCTGTTGTCGACATGTCGATACCATAATAACATGGGTGTTTAACCGGAGGTGAAGCAATCCTGACGTGCACCTCTGCTGCGCCAGCCTCCTTCAGCATCCTGACTATTTTTTTTGACGTCGTTCCTCTGACAATGGAATCATCGACCATGACGACTCTCTTTCCTGCGACGATGCCTTTTACAGGAGATAGCTTCATTTTAACCCCTTGTTCACGTAATTCTTGAGAGGGTTTGATAAACGTCCGCCCGACATAACGGTTCTTGATCAAACCGATTTCATAAGGAAGGTGACTTGCCTCTGCATATCCGATTGCAGCTGAAATACTGGAATCCGGTACACCAGTCACGACATCTGCCCGAACGGCTGCTTCTTCTGCAAGTTGCATGCCCATGCGCTTCCTCGCAGCATGGACATTAATATGCTGTAAATCACTATCCGGCCGCGAAAAATACACATACTCCATGGCGCATAAGCGCTGCCGTTCAGATGGTATAACCGCTTTTCGCTGCCAGCCTGCAGCATCAATTCGTATCAGATCCCCTGGCTGCACTTCGAATATTTTTTGTGCACCAATCAAATCGAATGCACAGGATTCTGAAGAAACGACATATGCGTCCTGCAGTCTGCCGATTGTCAATGGCCGGATGCCTTGTGGATCCAGCGCGATATACATGCAATCCTCTGTCATTAACATAAAAGCGTAGGCCCCAATAATTTTACCAAGCGCGTCTGCTATAGCGGCCTCGTTCACAACCGCTCCATGACGTCTGATCAAATGCGCCAGCAGCTCCGTATCAGCATCCGTCTGGAAAATGCTTCCTGATGCTTCCAATTCTCCCCGCAACGCATGGGCGTTCATGATATTACCACTATGAACGATAGCCATACTTTCTTTTTGCGATTGAAAAAGATGCGGCTGCACATTATCGAAGCCTTGATTGCCGTTGATAGCATAGTGTATCTGTCCAATTGCATTTTGACCTGCCAGCCTGTCTAATTCACCCCGGCTGAAAACATCATTCAACAACCCAACATCTTTATGAATTTGCCACGCTTCGCCGCCGCAAGCGACAATCCCCGCACCATCCTGTCCCCGGTGCTGCAAGGCATGCAAAGCATAGTACGTTATTTCCGCTGCTTTTTCATGTCCCCATATTCCAAACATCATGTCGCCTCGCTTTTTGCTTTTGTTCTGAATGGGAAAGTTTTCGGTTAAATCCATTCCAGCATGTTAAAGTTGTACTTTATCGAACTTCTCTTCAATCGCGCTTTCGTACAAATCCTGCAATTCGACAGCCTTCTCACTGATAATAGTTTCTTTTCCATTCAACACAGTCAAATTTCCGCAATCAGTGACTCGGCCGATTCGTGTCGCATTTGGTAACAGAGCTTCCGCCTCTGCTTGATGATCCACAGCGATCGTGACAATAAAGCGCGACTGTGACTCACTAAATAATGCTGTCGTCATATCACCTTGCAAACTGACCTCTGCACCGAGATCGTTGTTGGAGAACAAACTTTCAGCAAGCGCGACTGCTATACCTCCCTCTGCCACATCATGAGCAGAAGTGATCATACCACCTTGAATTACGGCCAACAGACCCTCCTGATTTTTCTTTTCCACTTGTAAGTCGATTTCAGGCGCCTTCCCAGAGTACGACCCTTCTAACAAATATTGCAGCTCCGTGCCGCCAAATTCCGCTTTGGTCTCACCAATCAAATAGATGAGATCACCGGCATGCTGGAAATGGTTCGGCGTGATATGGTCCAATGATTCAAATAGTCCGACCATTCCAATGACAGGTGTAGGAAAAATCGCTTTCCCCTGCGATTGATTGTACAAAGATACATTTCCGCTAATCACTGGTGTACCCAGTGTTTCACAAGCTTCACTAATCCCCGCGACACTTTGTTCCATCTGCCAATATATTTCCGGGTTCGTTGGATTTCCGTAATTCAGACCATCCGTAATCGCCAATGGTTTCGCGCCAGAGGCAACGATATTTCTCGCAGCTTCTGAAACCGAGATTTTTCCGCCAGCTTTTGGATCCAGATAAATATATCGTGAATTGCAGTCTGTTGTGATAGCGATCGCTTTTTCTTTACCTTCAATCTTAACAATCGCTGCATCTGCCCCTGGCCCCGCGATTGTTTGTTTATCCGTGCCAGTTTCGAACTGGGAAAACGCCCACTTTTTGCTGGCGATAGTCGGTTGCTGCAAGAGTTGTTTCAATGTTTTCGTATAATCTGCAACAGGAGGTATTTCCTGTTTCATTTGCTGGAAAGTTTGATAGTATGCAGCCTCTTTTGCAGGCAAATGATAAACCGGAGCATCCTCAGCGAGTGCGTCTACTGGAATCTCAGCCTGGAGCTGGCCATGCTGCTTCAAACGAAGGACACGCTCTTCAATCACTTCACCGACAACTGCCGTCAATACATCATATTTGGAGAAAATGTCGATGATTTCCTGTTCGCGCCCTTTAGCAACCACAAGCAGCATCCTTTCCTGTGACTCAGAAAGCATCAGTTCATATGCAGTCATGTTTTTTTCCAGTTGCGGGACGAGGTCAAGATTCATTTCGATACCGGTACCTGCTTTACTTGCCATTTCACTTGCTGATGAAGTCAGTCCTGCTGCCCCCATATCCTGCATACCGATTAAAGCGTCGGATTGTACAGCTTCCAGGCAAGCCGCAATCAGTCTTTTCTCCAATTCTGGGTTGCCAATCGCTACCGCACTGCTGTCATTTTCTCCTTCCGCCAAGTCATCCGAGGCAAAAGTCGCCCCATGGATACCGTCCAGACCAGTCGAACCCCCAGCATACAAAACAAGATTGCCAATGCCTGAAGCGACTCCCTTTTGCATATCTTGATGATCAATCAAGCCGACTACCATTGCATTCACCAGCGGGTTACCTTCATAGCACCCGTCGAATTGCACCTCGCCGCCAACCGTTGGAACTTCAATCGTATTGCCGTAATGGGCGATGCCACGAATAACTTCTTTAAATAAATGTTGGGTTTGTGGATTATCCAGTTTGCCAAACCGCAGCGAATTCAATGAAGCGATCGGCTTAGCACCCATGGAGAAAACATCCCTCACAATACCGCCAACTCCTGTTGCCGCAGCTTCAAATGGTTCCACCGCACTTGGATGATTATGGCTTTCTATTTTAAAGACCACTGCCTGATTATCACCAATGTCTACCACGCCAGCACCTTCTCCAGGACCTTGCAGCACTTGCTTTCCCCTCGTTGGAAAACGCTTCAGCAATGGTTTTGACGTCTTATAGCTGCAATGCTCTGACCACATGACAGCGAAAATTCCTGTTTCTGTAAAATTCGGCAGGCGCCCAAGCATTTTTTTAGCTAAGACATATTCCTCTTCCGTCAATCCCATTTCACGATATAATTGCTCTTGTTCAATCTGGCTTGCAGTTGGATAAACCTTGGTTTCCATGTGCAGTTCCCCTCCATTAGGCTGAAATTTGTTCAGGCTTTTTTTATCAAATGAAGCTATAATTTAACACTGCTGGCAAATGAAGCATTTTAGTGAATTTCCGTATGTTGCTCATGCAGATTTTACTTCTGGTGTACATGCTGCTTTTCTTTAACTGCTTCCAGACTTTCAGCTGTATATGTGATATGACCCATTTTACGGTTTTCCTTCACTTTATCTTTGCCGTAAATATGCACATATCCTGCCCCATCCGTCTCCATTTGCTCCAATGCCTGCTTCATATCCTGACCCAATATATTGACCATGACTGCAGGCTCGAGCAGCTTCACTTTCATCAACGGCAAATTGCAAATCGCTCGTATATGCTGGGAAAACTGCGAAATATTGCAGGCTTCTATCGAATAGTGACCGGAATTATGCGGTCTTGGTGCCATTTCGTTCAGGTAAATATCATCACCTTTTACGAACATTTCAATTGCAAATGTGCCGACGACCTGCAATTTCTCAGCGAGAATACCTGCTGCGTTTCTAGCCTTTTCTGCAACCGTCCCGCTCACTGACGCGGGTACTGTCGTCCGATAAAGAATATGATTGCGATGCTCGTTTTCTGCAGTTGGAAAAAAGCTGATTTCCCCTGTCTGGGCTCTGGTGAATACGATAGAGATTTCTTTGTCAAAAGAAATCCACTTCTCCAGAATACAGGTGCCATTTCGGGCCACAAATTCCACTGCTGCATCGGCTTGCTCCCATGTTTCCAATTTCAACTGGCCCTTGCCGTCATAACCACCACTGCAGGTTTTTAATACCACTGGCAGCTCCAGTGCCTGAAGCGCTTCTGCCACTTCTCTCTCATCATGTACAATTACGTACGGCGGGACAGGCAATCCAGCTTCTGTCATCACCTGCTTTTCCAGTTCCCTGTTCTGTGTCACCTCCAAAGCTCTGCTGCCTTGGGGGAGCTTCTCCCTCGAGGCAATATACACTGCCGACTGCAAGGAGACATTTTCAAATTCATATGTCACCACATCACTCACGTCCGTCAATTTCTGAATGGCATCAGCATCGGCATATGGTGCAGTGATTTGTTCATCTGCAATTTGTGCAGTCGGACAGTTTGGTGTCGGATCAAGTACAGCAATCCTATAGCCCATCTGTCTAGCCGCCAGTGCCATCATTCTGCCAAGCTGCCCTCCTCCGATAATGCCAATAGTTCGAGGGGGTAGGATTTTTCTATTTATCTGCAAGCTGCTCCCTCATTTCCGAAACTTTTTGTTTCATTTGCTGGCGGTAATTTGCTAACGCCGCAGCCACATCTTTATCAAATGCCCCAAGAATTTCTGCGGCAAATATGCCGGCGTTAACCGCTCCCGCTTTACCAATAGCGACGGTTGCTGTCGGTACTCCAGCTGGCATTTGCACAATCGATAAAAGGGAGTCCATGCCTTGTAATGCTTTGCTTTCTACCGGTACGCCAATTACAGGCAATGTGGTTTGCGCTGCTACCATACCTGGCAGATGTGCGGCACCACCCGCTCCAGCAATGATCACCTTCAGGCCGTTTTTCCGGGCAGTTTTGGAATACTGCGCCATATCATCCGGGGTGCGGTGTGCGGATATAATATTTTTTTCATAGCTGATGGAAAGCTCATCCAACACATCTGCAGTATGCTGCATGGTTTCCCAATCCGATATACTTCCCATAATCAAACCAACTTGCGGCATTCCTTTTTAACCTCCTTGTCGTCAAGCATACAAAAAAGCCTACCCACTTCCCCATTTTAAAGAGGAAGATGGATAGACTGATAGAATCACGCTGAGTATCATTCAGAAAATTCAATGTCCAAAACTTGTAAACAGTCGTGCAGCTCAGCTGAAAAAGATACAGCTATTCCGCCAGATGTTTTTCATGACCATTTACGTTTTTTCATGAAAAACACCCTATTCAGTACATGTTTACAAATCATCTTCCCCATAGTCTGGCATTTACGGCGCCAGGTAGAAACTTTCGGACCATATCTCCGAAAATATATGGGTTACGTTATTCAATTACTTTTCTGACTACAGCATAACAAAATAGATAATCTGCTGTCAACGCAAAAACCGAACATTGATTTGTTTTCTACACATTTCGTTCACCAAAGGAACGTGCTGTGTTGCCAGGCAGACAAACCAAAAATTTCGGATTACCTCTTATACGTGATGCATTTCTATTTTCCCGGTTTACTCTGGCCAGGCTGACTATTGGTAGGAAGCGAATCCCCAAGTGGTTCCTCGCTCAGCTTCGTTTCTTCCGGATTTGGTAGATCCGTATTCTTCGGGACATTTCCTTTTTTAGAAAGCCGTGCTCTGCGCACCTGTTTTACCCAGAAACCACCATATATTTGTTTCGGTTCATACGCAATGATGAACGCCTTCGGATCAATTTCTTTCAGTGCTTCATACAATCGGAGTTCATATTTTCTTGGTGTCAATATTTGCAGGGCCAGACGGCCGCCTTCTTTCCCATATACAGGCCAGCTCGTTACTCCATATCCTTTTTCCCGCAATTTGCGCGTGAATTCAAGTTCCGGATTGGAAGTAATCACATTAACGGTAATATAGCCGAGTGCCAGCTTCTCTTCAATCTTGGAACCGGTGATGACGCCAAGTCCAAAACCGACAGCATATGCAATCAGATTTTGAATCTGCCCCAAATTATCCAGCACCATTCCGAGGCCGACCACATATACTACAATTTCGAACATGCTCAGGAACGCGGCAATATTACGGCGTCCTTTCATCGTCAAAATCATTCGGACGGTGTTCAGTGATACATACACAACATTGATAACCAAAATGATGACGACCATCACCAATGCATTTGACAGCAATTTCGACTCCTCCTACATTTCAAGTTGTTATAAGAATACCGCATTTACATGATAAAACGCAAAACACAAAACCATTATATTTTTACCCTTCTTCCACTGTTTTTACCCAAACACGCAGGCTCCGATTTTTTAAGATATGCACAGCGTCCATTAATACACGACAAATAGGCATGCACCCACTTTCAGATACAGCATATATTATAAATGTAATCAGTTGGGAAAGAGGTGGAAACGATGAATCCTTTTGAACATATGGATGACTGGAAAAAAAATATGGATCAATTTTTTGGTGAAAATTTTTGGGGACAGTTTGATGGCCTTATAAAAACCTCCATTCCACAAATCAATTTGTACCAAACGGATCACGAAATTTTCGTTTTAATCAATGTACCAGGTATGGATAGCCTGGATAATATCGATGTTTATGTTGATTACGCCACATTAGAACTGAAAGGTGCGATCGACCTGGGACTCGGTAAAGATACTGCATCCACACAGGAAATTACGGAAGGCGTGTTCGAGCGCAAAGTACATCTCCCCTTCCCCGTCCGTTCCGATAAAATAAAAGCAACCTACAAAAACGGCATTGTCTATGTCAAATTGCACCGGCTTGTATCAGAAACCAGCCGAAAAAATCGCGTGAACGTCAAATTGCTTGCCGATGAATAATTGCCAGCATCCAGACAAAGCCGTAGAAAAGAAGGAGATGCAGACCGTTACCAGCTGCATCTCCTGACTTTTCATATTTAATAATTACTATTTACTATTTACACCCCGGATAGATAAGAGCATACCGAGAACACTTCCTCAGAACTAGCTGTTGTCAAAGCAATAACTTCCTGCGAAATGCGCTGTAGTTGTTGATAGAGCTTGTCTAAAGGAGATAACTTCTTGAAAATAGCGCTGTAATTGTTGACAGAGCTGTTGTATGAGCAATAGCTTCCCTGAAATGGCGCTGCAATTGGCGATAGAGCTCCTCTATGAGCAATAACTGCCCTGAAACGGCGCTGCGATTGTTGATAGAGCTCCTCTATGAGCAATAACTTCCCGAAAATAGCGCTGCAATTGTCGATAGAGCTTCTCTAAAAGCAATAACTCTCCGAAAACAGCGCTGCAATTGTTGATAGAGCTTCTCTAAAAGCAATAACTTCCCTGAAACGGCGCTGCGATTGTTGATAGAGCTCCTCTATGAGCAATAACTTCTACAAAACAGTGCTGCAATTGGTGATAGAGCTTCTCTAAAAGCAATAACTTTCCGAAAACAGCGCTGCGATTGTTGATAGAGCTCCTCTATGAGCAATAACTCTCCGAAAACGGCGCTGCAATTGGCGATAGAGCTCCTCTAAAAGCTATAACTCTCCGAAAACGGCGCTGCGATTGTTGATAGAGCTTCTCTATGAGCAATAACTCTCCGAAAACGGCGCTGCAATTGGCGATAGAGCTCCTCTATGAGCAATAACTTCTACAAAACAGTGCTGCAATTGGCGATAGAGCTTCTCTAAAAGCAATAACTTTCCGAAAACAGCGCTGCGATTGTTGATAGAGCTCCTCTATGAGCAATAACTTCTACAAAACAGTGCTGCAATTGGCGATAGAGCTTCTCTAAAAGCAATAACTCTCCGAAAACGGCGCTGCATTTGTTGATAGAGCTCCTCTAAAAGCAATAACTGCCATGAAACAGCGCTGCAATTGTTGATAGAGCTTCTCTAAAAGCAATAACCCTCCGAAAACAGCGCTGCGATTGTTGATAGAGCTCCTCTATGAGCAATAACTTCTACAAAACAGTGCTGCAATTGGCGATAGAGCTCCTCTAAAAGCTATAACCCTCCGAAAACGGCGCTGCGATTGTTGATAGAGCTTCTCTAAAAGCAATAACTGCCCGAAAATAGCGCTGCAATTGTTGATAGAGCTTCTCTAAAAGCAATAACTCTCCGAAAACGGCGCTGCAATTGGCGATAGAGCTCCTCTATGAACAATAACTGCCCGAAAATAGCGCTGCAATTCCGCTTTTTGAAAATTTGAGTGCTGCACTATTTATTTGGTCCATAGACTCGTTTTTCAAGATTCGATTCCTGTCCACGCAAACGTTTCTTAAAGGTTCTCCGCCAATTTTCAGCCAACAGATTGCATGCCGAAAGCTCATATGCCATGTTCAAATCTTCTTTGCGTACATACATGATTTCATTGCACACCGCAATGGTGAAATCAGGCAAAGGCCTTTCTAATAACTCTAAATCAATGCCAGACAGGACTTGTCCTTCCTGAAGCACACGAAAATACCAGCCAGTTCTGCCGCTGTTTTGTATT
The DNA here is from genome assembly GCF_042683165.1 of Tigheibacillus halophilus. Taxonomy (NCBI): domain Bacteria; kingdom Bacillati; phylum Bacillota; class Bacilli; order Caryophanales; family Bacillaceae; genus Tigheibacillus; species Tigheibacillus halophilus. The sequence continues at coordinate 43,618 of NZ_JBHUIZ010000018.1, read as the reverse complement.
TGCAGCGCCAAATCCATTGTCCGGTAACGCCTGGCAGGACGCCAGCAAGGCCTCCTTGGCTGGGATACCTGAATGACCGCATCCCCAAATTGATAAATATCACCAATACATACGGTGTATTCATCCATTTCCAATACCGCCAGATTCTCTCCCATGCCTCCAATCGCTATCGCATCTTCTCCTAGTCTTTCCTTCCAGTATGTATAATGCTTCACAGGATAAGTGAATAGGGCTTTTTCCGGGCCGCCGTGATTTTTCTTGTCACCTACTTCATCTCCAGTCAAACCAGTTTTCGATAACCAAATCGGTTCGCCCATTTCTTTTTTAAACATTCCCGTTGTCCATTCACGGTCTATTTTTTTCTCTGCGTTCGGATCGCCAATTGTCTTTGCTTTACCAGTAAATATTTTATGTACAAATGGTTCGTTCATGTCCCAATCCCCCAAAATGATATGGTATAGTTAATAAATAGTTATCAATATGTTAAGCTTACCGGCAGTGTATACGAAAGAAGCGCATTCCCAATGAAAATAAAACTCGATAGCTATTCTACTCATTTGCAGACAAGCTGATATGTTTATATTCTACTTGATTTATAGCACAAATTCATTAAAGATGATGCTTATAAAAGGAGGCAAAACAATGACTGATTTAAAAAAAGCCACGTTTGCCGGCGGCTGCTTCTGGTGCATGGTCAAGCCTTTCGACCAATGGGACGGCGTCGTTCAAATCGTTTCAGGCTACACAGGGGGCCATTTGAAAAATCCGACTTACAAAGAAGTGAAAGAAGGAAACTCCGGCCATTATGAAGCTGTTGAAATCACCTATGATCCAGCCGTCATTCCGTATAAAACCATTCTTGACGTCTATTGGCGCCAGATTGATCCCACAGACGATGGCGGACAGTTTCAGGACCGCGGCGATTCATACCGCACTGCCATCTTCTATCATGACACGGAGCAAGAATCACTGGCCAAAGAATCAAAGCAGCAATTGGAAGCGAGCAATAAATTTTCGAAACCGATTGTCACGAAAATACTGCCCGCGAAAACCTTCTATCCAGCTGAAGAATACCATCAGGATTTCTATAAGAAAAATGAAAAAGAATATAAAGAAGATCGTGCGAAATCCGGCCGCGATGAATTCATTGTGAACAATTGGGGAAAGTGATCACTGGAGCCATCGCGAATAAAAGTATGGGAATACTTCCCATACTTTTTGTACGTTTCCCCACTTTAAAGCCAAGTCTTCAGTGGAGAAAAAACAGCCTCATTCCGCCTTCTTTTAGCGAGAAATGAGGCTGTTGATTTTCACATCGTTCCCAATTCGAATGTTACGTCCTTGGGGGCTATCCAAATTCATTTATTTTTTGAAACTATTGTAGATCAAGTTTCCAGCTTGTCTTTCAAGGTTTTCAAATCACTCTCAACCAATTTGGCATCCTCAGCAAATTTTTCATCCGAGATCTCAGTTGATTGAAACAATGTGAACATTACTTCACTTCCAGACCCATTAGGAATAACCCGCATTGGATTCAAAATCTCTTGCCCCGTGGATATGGTAACATAGTGATCCAGCACCCCTAGTTTGTTTCTCTCGACGAACCTGATGATCATTGGACCATCTGATGTTTCTACAACCCATTCGCCATCAGATTTTTTTATTGATTGACCGAAGGCGGGTGCCCATTGGGGAAGATTTTCCGGATTTAAAATGAATTCATAGACCTCGTTTGCCTTCCTTTCAATAGATACACTCAGGGTTTTCGTTGGCGTTATTGTCATCGTTAAATCCTCCTCGGTATTCAATGTACATTTTCGACTAAGCGTTTCAAAAGAAAGTCCGCGGATATTTACACGTATTAAGCCATTTTCTAATCCATCTTAGCGAACGATACTAAAGAACCTTTATCGCATGACTGAAAACCATTCTTTTCGTAAAAATGTCTTACATCCGGGCATCTTCGGTCAATAGAACTTTTTGACGAACATTCTTATATTTCTGCAAAACTTGCTGCATTAGCTGGGTAGCAATTCCTTGATTTTGGCAGGCATGTAACACCAGAATATCCTGGATATAGATAATGGTTAATCCATCACCAACAACTCGAATTAAGCCGATCAATTCTTCGCCGCTCCATGCAGATATAACTTCTAATGATTGCTCTATTGCCTGTTGCAGGACTTCCAAGTCTTGTGTATAAGCATACCATTCTACGTCATTATATAATTTTTCTAATTGGTCTCTATTGATTTTTTTATCATTATTAAAATATATCCTCATTCATTTTCCTCCCCAAAATATTATTTTGAAGAGTTGATCCAATATTTATCCACTGTCTGATGCCTCCTTTAATTCATATATTTTCACGATGCTATTCGTTATAAGTTGCCTTTAGTATAACATGTTATTTTCTGAATTATAAGCCATCTCTATCATTTTTCCCTCCATTATCTCTGGCTTGATGGAAGGATGCGCATGAATCTTTGCTTAGTATATCCATCCATACCAGTACATTTCCTTAGCCGTGGTATGTGTTTTGTCGATAACAAATCTTTTCATCGCTCTCCATCTACATCAATCTTTTCATCTGCGTTGCATTTTCTCTCACCATTCACAAGTTCTTCCATAAACTAATTGTGTTGAAAGCCTATATTTTTTTATAAAAATTCCTTTATCCTAGCTCATAAGGCGATCAAGGCACTCGCCAAGTCGCTGAGGGCGATGGCATATTTTTCTATGGAAACGGCTGCAGCAAAACAAGGAACGCTAACCAAAATGGAGGTGAAGCGATGGCTGTTGTCAAGGCTACTAATGCGGATATCGATTTGCTGGCAAGACTGCTGAGAGCGGAAGCTGAAGGAGAAGGACGGCTCGGCATGCTGCTTGTAGGAAACGTTGGGATCAACCGAGTTCGTGCTGATTGCTCCGATTTTACAGATGTCCGCACCATCAGACAAATGGTTTACCAACCGCATGCCTTTGAAGCGACAATACATGGTTACTTTTATCAAAGACCCAGGGAAGTAGAAAGAAGGCTGGCGCGTCGTGTCGTGAATGGAGAAAGATTTTGGCCTGCAAAGTACAGTCTGTGGTATTTCAGGCCAGAAGGAGAATGTCCGTCCACATGGTATGGTCAGCCATTTGTGGCAAGATACAAGCTGCACTGCTTTTACGAGCCGACCGGGGAAGAATGCGCAGCGGTATATGCAACCTTTTAATGTGATCAATGCCAGTTTTGATTTCAATCGGCACCCACTGGCATGCTTGCCGCCAGTTCAACGTTACCAAAAAAAGGCAAAGAGCCAACCCAGGATGAGTGGTTCTTTGCCTTTTTCTTACCAATGCATACAAGATTGTTAAGTCAAAAATATAAAATACAAAATGAAGATGATGAACAGCATGTACATAATGCCGTTGATTTCCTTGCCACGTCCCTTGACCAACATCGTGATTGGATAAAAGATGAATCCGGCAGCGATGCCAGTCGCAATACTGTATGTCAACGGCATCGCAATAATGGTCATGAAGGCAGGAATGGCAATTTCCATTTTCTCCCATGCTATATGCTTCAATGAGGAGGCCATCAATACCCCCACAATGATTAATGCTGGTGATGTCACAGCTGGCGTAATCACGCTTAATAGCGGTGAAAAGAATAATGCCAATAGGAAAAATCCTGCAGTTACAATGGCAGTAAAACCTGTCCGTCCGCCAGCTCCGACACCTGCTGTCGATTCCACATAAGACGTTGTGGTCGAAGTGCCGACAATCGCTCCTGCTACAGTCGCCGCGGAATCTGCAAACAGCGCACGTCCCGCTCTCGGCAGTCTGTTATCCTTCATCAATCCTGCTTGATTCGCTACCGCCATCAACGTTCCAGCAGTATCAAAAAAGTCGACAAATAAAAATGTTAAAATGACAACAAGCATTTGCAACGTAAAAATATCTCCAAAATGGATGAAAGCTTGCCCAAATGTAGGCGCAAGGCTCGGCACATGTCCAACAACTCCGCCTATCCCATGCGGCGGTTCAATTTGACCGGTAAACATTCCCACTACAGCGGTGAGGATCATGCCGTAGAAAATTGCTCCCTTGATACCTCTGACCAGCAGAATAAATGAAACAATCAGTCCGAAGATGGACAGAAGAACTGGACCGCTCGACAGATTGCCAATGGCAACAAGCGTCGAATCATTACCAACAATAATGCCCGCATTTTTAAAACCGATGAACGTGATAAATAAACCAATTCCCGCACTAACAGCCATCTTCAAATCAGCTGGAATAGCGTTGATAATTTTTTCCCGTAAGCCAGTTAAAGATAGGATAATGAAAAAAACTCCTGATACAAGTACACCTGATAATGCCGTTTGCCATGGAATGCCATATCCAAGCACGACTGTATACGCAAAGAATGCACTTAACCCGATGCCGGGAGCAAGCGCTACCGGATATTTTCCGATAACCCCCATGAATAGCGTCCCAACCACTGCTGATACAGCTGTCGCAGTGAATACTGCGCCTTGATCCATATGACTGACCCCAGGGCCTAAATCGATTCCTTCCAATGATAATGTTGTCGGATTGACAAAAAGGATATATGCCATCGCCAAAAAGGTTGTAAGACCGGCCATAAATTCCGTCCGGTAGTTTGTCCCCAATTCTTCAAAACGAAAATATTTTTTCATTATCGTTGCCTCCTCCTATAGCCCCTTAAACAAGGCTGTTTTCTCAAGGATTATTCCTTTTACTACATGACGCAAGTTAATTGACAGTTGGTATAAAGACTTCTTCTCCCATCCAAATGCGGGCTGCATACTTGATCCGCCCCGGCAACAAGCGATAAGAAATGATTCCAAACAAAAAAGACACCTCTGCTAAAAGCGGAAGTGTCCAACAACTCAAAATCCAGCCAGGCTTCAAACAGGTTTCTCCTATTGTCTGCTGCAGGATTTTGCGTAGTCAAACCATTTACGGTGGTTTGGTAGAGACTTCCAGGCCTTATTCCCAAGATTATACGCATGTATTATATGTTATTTATACCTTATCATAGCTGGGGACTATCCCCAATATAAAAACGGATATCCTTGTTGTACCATCATTTGCTTTGCTTGTCTACTATTTCGATAGAATGCATTCGGATCGTATGGCGGTTTTGACGAAATTCATTATTCAAGATAACAACATCCGCCGTTTAAATTTTACCTGCTCGCAAATCGATATAATCACTGTATCTTGCCTATTAAAACAGTAAAACCTCTAAATGCATCCTATTACACTTTCATTCAAGTAAAGATGTTTCGAAACTAATAAAGGCCGCGCATTTTTAAATGAGCGGCTTCAATCAATGAAGTTATGCTAAGCAACTGGATAGCTCCGTAAAAATGAAAATGCGAGCGCCATCTTTTTTGCAAAGTTTAATGGGGGTTCCACAGACTGTATATGGACATACATAATCAGGGGATCCGTGTATATCCAATGATTATGCAGAGCACTCACAATTAAACCTTGTTGTATAAGTGAGTACATAAAACCAGGAATCTCTTCTTGTAAAACGGCAATTTCAGCCAGGTTTAATGCATTACCACTTTGATCCATCGACTCAAATAAGACTCCTGCCGGCACCACAGAACTGCTCTGGTATCCTTGAACTAACACCTGAAAATTACGATGTAATGATACAGAACAGCTCCCCTGCTCCACGTTACTTTTTCCTTTAAGAATTTGGGCAAATTGCTCGCAAATTGATTCAAAATTATTCATCGACCGGCCTCCTTTATAAAAAAATATGATGCTCCATATTGTTTTATGTTAAAAGGGACCTTTTACGATGGACTGACGCGCAAAAAGGCCGGGTGAAAACCACCCGGCCAGACCATGCTCATCCCATATAATGAATATTATCTTTATTTTCTTCCAATATTTTTTTATTGAATTCATCGCCGCCATCCACATTCGCACTATGGAAGACAGGCGGTACGATTCCCAGCTTTAACAGCTCTTCTGCAGTAGCAATGACAATTGCATTGACAATCATTGCACCAATGGCGGTGGAGGTCGGTCCAATTTTTTGATCCATTCCTTCCAGCAGCAATGAAGAATCCTCAAAATCCCCACAGTTATCGATAACGACATCGACCACCTCATATAGATTTTTGCCGCTTGGATGCCGTGAAGAGACAGCCTCGGAATAAGTCATATTGGTAATGGCAATGGTAGTCAAACCTTGTTCTTTTGCAGCTAACGCCATATCCACAGAAACTGTATTACGTCCCGAGACAGAATGAATTAACAATACATCTCCACGTTTTGCTGCGGTGGAAGAAAATATTTCTCTTCCAAAACCGTTTAACCTTTCCATTTGTGAAGTCAACGTTACAGGTCTGGTATTTAGCATTAATGCCGGATGTAGGATAGGGTTGATAACAGCCAATCCACCTGTACGGTAAAACAGTTCTTCAGCCAAGATCCCTGCATGCGAGGCGCCAAACACATAGATAGTGTGTTTAGCTTTAATCGCTTCAGCGAATACTTTGGCGGTTTGCTTCATTGCATCATATTGTGTATCAAAGACACGTTCAGAAATATCATGGACATGTTCAACATAACGCTTCATATAATCAGTCAATTCAAGATACCTCCCTTTAGAATATCTTACCTATCAAACCAGAAATAATGGACCAGAACGACAAATCATTTCCACCGAATACAATGATCCAGTCCGATACAGTATGCTGTAAGAATGGTATAGACAAACCGACAAAGAAAATCATTAAAATACCGGCTGCTCCCGATCCGATAATAGCTCCTCTTAATCCACCAGTACCATTTCCGATAACAGCAGCTGTCCCAATTTCAAAGAAACAAGTGATTGTCAGTGGAACAATGGCGTAAGGAAAGAGTCCAGTTTGTCCCACGATGAATAGTGTAGCAATGGAAGTTACCATCGACATAAGGAAGCCAATAATAACCGCATTAGGGGCAAATGGGAAAATTATCGGTGCATCCAGTGCAGGAACTGCATTTGGAATAAGTTTGTCCGAAATGCCTTTGAACGCCGGAATAATTTCGGCGAGCATCATACGTACACCTTGCAGCAAAATTGTCAGTCCGGCACCGAATAAAACCCCTTGCAGCAACGAAAAAGTGAAAAGGCTTTTTTCTGTGCCAAATATACTATCCACTTGATTCGTGCCAATCAATAGGCCGACAACTAAATAGACTACGAACATAACTAACGAAGAAGTAATAGTGATTTCCCGTAAGAACTCGATCTGTTTGGGGAATTTGATATCTTCAGTTGATTTATTTTTATTGCCGAAAGCTTTTCCCAACAATCCTGAAACAAGAGAGAGTCCGATAGTTGGGTGACCTAACGTAAACGTGTCTCCGCCAGTTACCTTTCTGACAAACGGACGTATCAAGGCTGGCGCGATGACAAAATACAATGCCGAGAAGATTGTGGCAAATACTATGATTCCCGCTCCGTTTAATCCGCTTTCAACCGCGACCGCAGTAAATACAAACGGGAACCAGAACAACATGTGACCGGTCAAAAAGACATTTTTCAACGGGGTAAATCTGGCAACCAATATATTGATTAAAAATGCCAGCAGCATCGCCAGGCCTATCTGACTGCCATAAGCGCTAAGAAAATCATCTGCGCCCATGGGATGCAATGCTTTATCAGCTGGTATTTTATAAAGTGCGTTAAACGCGTCCGACAACGGGGTGATAGAACTAATCAAAATATTAGTACCTTGCGTTAATATAACGACACCAATAACTGTTTTAAACGTTCCGCTGATAATATCAGAAAAGTTTTTTCGTTGTATGATTAAGCCGAGTGCAGCAATAATCCCTAGAAATAGAGCTGGCTCGCGCAAAATTTGATTGACGATAAAGTTAACTACCTGCATACATTATTTTCCTCTCCTGTAATTTAAGAAAGCAAATCGGAAATGACTGGCAATCCTTTTTCCTTTATTTCTTCTTTATCCATAAAGTTTTTTATTTGGACAACTGGTACACTTGCAGCCTGAGTCAATTTCTCTCCTAACTCATTTGAAGTGAATATCATGTCACATGGCGTCGAAGCAGCTGAACCAACATCGGCCGTGCTTACATTCGCTGTGATTCCTTCCTCTTTTAAAACTTCATCAAGTTTCATTTTCAGAACCATGGAAGAACCTACGCCAAATCCACATACAGTAATAATGTTTAACTTTTCCATTTTCATCATTCTCCTTCTATAAGCTGTTTAATATGTTGTAAACCTCTTGTTGATTATTGCTATCATTTAATGTTTGTAACACTTCCGGTTTATCCAGCAGTCCAGCGACATTGGTAAGCTGTTCCAAGTGTCCATCGCTTTCTGTCGCGCAAAAGGCAAACACTATGTTAACAGGGTCATTATGCTCACTTCCGAATGCTATCGGTTTTTTCAACGTAATCACGCTAATATCATTACGTATCACTTTTTCACTTGGTCTTGCATGAGCAAGTGCAATATGAGGAGCTATCACAATATAGGGTCCCAAATCTTCAACGGCCTGTACCATATCTGTAATATAGCCGGGTTCGATACTTTTGTTATCTCTTAATAGCTCGCCAGCCTGTCTAATTGCGTCTTGCCAACCTTCCACCTCCACCTGTACACGAATATTATCGCTGCTTATAATTGCCATGACTTATTCCTCACCTTGCTTTGTTATTTTAATGATGTTATTTCCTCGATACTTTCGGAATGTTTAATCCTATCCAGGTTCCCTTGTCTTTCAAGTATCTTCACCAAATTGATAAAGATGTTTGAGTCTGATTCTTTGGAGCAAATCACAATGATGATACTGACCATTACTTTGTGTTCATCGCCAAAAGGTATTGCCTGATCAAGCACAAGTAAACTTGCACCTTCTTTGAAGACGTTGTCCTTTGTACCAGCAGCATGTACAAATGCCACTTCAGGCATAAATACCATGTAGGGACCTAATTCTTCCACTGCATGAATCATTGCTTTCACATAAGATTTTGTTATAATATGCTCTTTAATCAGTGGTCTGCTCGCCATGTTAATAGCTTCGCGCCAATCTTCGGTAGTCCCCTTGATTTGAATATGGCTGCCGGAAATAAATTCGCCAAGTATGTTTATCTCTTCCGTTGGTAATTCTTTGCGTATTAATTCATCCATTTGTTTCTGGTATGATTTTTTAAATATCATCCTTTTCAAATTCATTAATTCATCCGGTTCCAGTAAAGGATTGACAACAATTACTTCAGGTTTTTCAAGAGAGAGAGGAACCGTTGAAATAATAAAATCAATTGATTCATCTTCATCATGCGTAATATGTTCCGTACGCACAGTTCCACAAATTTTCAACTCCGGCACCATCAGCTTCAATCTGGTAGTCAGTAATGAAGATGTCGCAATCCCTGAACCGCAGACGACCAATGCTGTAGGCATGTAACCTGAAAAAGAATGGCGCTCATAGCTGGCACCTAAGTGCATGGCAATATATGCAATTTCTTCTTCGGGAAACACAAGATGATATATTGTTTCAATTTTTTGGATGGCCTTACGTGTAATTTCAAAAATATACCTGTACTTATATTTCACCTGCTCAGTAAGCGGATTCTCAATGATTTGCTTGTTCTCCAGCCGATGCAAAGCCACTTGCAAATGAACGATCAACCCATTCATAAATTCAATGTCCTGTTTAAAATCGATACCCAAACGATGTTCCACCTCATTGGCAAACATCCAAGTTATTTGGTAAGCCTCATCCTGTTTTTTGATCATATTCAAATCTTCCGGAAGCACTGAGATTTTAGCGCCCTTCAATTGCTTTAATAGGTATACCACTTCATCATCGGGAATTTGCCTCGAAAAGATGTCTGTATAAAGTGCTTGCAACCGTTGAAATCCACTTTTTTGAATCAATTCTTTTTTTTCTACAAATGGAAATACCGCATTTTTCTTCTGTTGTATCCGAAGATATTGATAACACATATTCAATCTTAGTTCCCAGCTCGAGTCATCACTAAATTGTATAGCAGACAACGATTCATAGGCGGATGTAAATTCACGAACTTTACTTCTAAGCTTTTCATCAAATAGGCGTTCAAAATACATAATTGAATAGGTGGATGATTGAACAGCCTTATGAATGATGGAAATAAATGCATTTCGCACATCTCGTTCATTTCCGAGTACTGAAATTCCCTTGGAAGGTTTTTTATCCAAGGCAACACCGTAACCCTTCAATTCCTTTTCTGCTCTATGCATATACTGATAGACTTTGTTCTTGCTTGCTTCAAGTGCATCCCCCAACATTTCCATTGTTACATGTTGATGTAGAAGGAGCCTAATGCATAACAGCCAGGTGAATTCCTCTTTTGTTGCTACATAAGCATTGGGATCATAAAGATGTTTTTTTAATCTCAGCTCCTGATCCGCATCAATTAGCAAGCAGATTCCCTTTTTTGGCTTTCTTACCAATGAGATATTTAATTCCTTCAAAAAAGCCTCTATATAATCCAGGTCATATCGAACAGTGCGATCGCTTACTTCAAACATGGCCGATAATTCTTTGACATTGATGTAGCTCGCAGCTGCCATTAGCTTTTCCACGATATGAACCTGTCTACCGGTTAAGGAAATCATGTGATCACATCCCTTATACTTCGTATTGTAATCCCTATGGTTGATGAAGTTAATAACCAAGTTGTTCCTTGAATGTGGCAAAAAATATGATAATTAGTGAAAGAAAAGTTAAGAGAACCATTTTACATGGTTGAAATGCGTGAGAAACATGAAGGTTGTATGATCGTAATCAAAAGTGGAATTCCTAAAAAGCACTATCTATAAGAGTAATCACAGATAGTGCTCATCTAACGAGTATGCAAACGAAGTAATTCGTAAATGATTTAGAAGTTTCATGTTTTGGGAAGCCGGGCTATTCCGGAAAGTAATCGTCCTGTGTCATTAATTCGATTAGGCGTTCCATAAATCCATGTCTGGAGCCCGCTCCCACCAAATAATTAATGTTGTAAGGCTCTGCAACTAATTCAATAATTCGCGGGAAAATTAGATTAAACATATGCGAGTCATCCTTATGCACTGCAATTCCAATGATTAATGTAACATCAATACTGCCCCAGTTCACTTGTTTAGCAGGCTTTAAAATCATTAAACCTGTCTTCTCCGCTTCATATTTCATCGTGTGAGGTATTGCAACGCCACTTGGAAAAGCGGTGGACGAGACCTGTTCCCGTTCATTCAATTTCTGTAGATAGTCACTGTCTACATAACCACTCTGTTGAAAACAATTAGCTATCGTTTTCATTATTTGTTCTTTAGATGCTTCCTCATCTACGTTGATAAAAAAATCCTCGATGATTAATTCAGGTATTTTCACTTTTAAGAAACTCACATAATTATGGTGTTTAATTTTTTCAATTGCCCTTCTGATTAAGGCCGTATCGTGATTTGTCATGAATTCACGAATGTTTACTATCTCAGTATGATTGCCTGAATGTTCTATGCCTTGTGTTGTAATGACTAATTCGGGTAAAGGTAAAGAATTTATATGGTCACCGTCTTCATAAATCCCAACGATATTCAAGTCATCACCAAATTGCTTTTGAATAGAATGTTCAATATCACTTTGTTGGGATAAGTATGAAGGTGTGATAATCATCGTTTTGATTTTGTTATTTTCCTCACGTTGGCTGTTTAGGTATGATCCGATGTGCAAGGCAATAAAAGCAATCTCATCGTCATTAATTTCGATGTTCAGATCATTCGATAATACAGATGCCAAGTAAACAGCTATATCAAAAATGATCGGATATTTGATCCGAATGTTTAAAACACTTAGGTTTCTAGTATATTTGTTTTGTACCAAGCGATTGTAAAGATTTTGTACGTGTACCAGTAAACGCGTTTTGAAATTATCATTATTAAACTCAAGCATGTAAACATCGCCTATTTCTTGTATGGCGCGTTCCAATGCTCTGGAAACTTTATCACTTGCATAACCTTCCATTTTGATCTCATTGTCTTTTATTTGTCCGTTGAATAAAATGGCCAATTCGTCCTTATCAGCCTGTGAAAACTGAATTTGATATTTTTCATAAAGTTTATCCGCGATATCATCCACGGTCTTGAAACTGATGGCATTTCGATTATTGATTGGATAAGAGCTTTGTTCCAATTGTTCATTATCAGCCGCTCTATCAACAGCTATTGCCAAATGCAAGATGAAGTTCTTAAAAAAGTAGGTGTTCGGGTGTATGCCGTATTTTTCAAAACTTCTTTTGCTTAACACCCTTAATGTTTGCAGGGATATATCCCCCAAAAACCTTTGGACTTCTTCTTCAAGGGATGTCTTCGTCGGCTTAGAAACATCGATTAAATCCATCATCAGCTTCCGGCGGCTCTTTTCATTCCCCTGGAGAACATAGCGATTATTTTGTTGCATAACTTGTAGGCCATGTTTTGATACCAAACGGTTGAGATAAGCCATATCGGAACGTATCGTAGCATCCGAGACATAGAGTGTGTCTGCCAAATCAAATAAATCCAGTCCACGACCAGAACTTTTAATAAGACGCCTAAGAATATAAAAACGACGATTATCAATATGGCTGCCATGCTCCGATTCTTTAACCGTCTTGGCGTTATTTTTACATAATCGGTATCCTTCCCGGCTCGATTCAATAAGATTAGGTTGTTTGTTATTGATCGACCTGACATAATGGCGGATTGTTCTATCTGTTACACCCAGCGAGTCAGCTAATGTTCTGGCAGATATAAAGTCTTCATCAGCATGTTTTTTAAGGTAATCCAATAGCATATCTGTTTTTTTCATAAAATCAGTCCTTATATTGCGTGTTCATTCAATAGCAGGATAAAAAATCCTAGCCGGCTAAAAACACAGGCGGCCTGTCTGTAACACAGGAAGAGTGCTTTTCTTTTGCAAGGAACGTACATAAAAGTTACGTACTTGAGGAGCGGAAAAGCAAACCGACAAAGAAATTCGAAGTGTCGTTTTCGCCGGACATTTTGAACATCCTCTTATATATGAAAAAGGGAGTATGCCTACTCCCTTTTTATCATGCCCATCAAATTTCCGAACCATTTGTTGAAATAACACGTGTATACCAATCGAAACTATCTTTCTTTAGTCTTTCCCCTGATCCTTCACCTTCATCGTCCAAATCCACATATATAAAACCATAACGTTTGGACATCTGCTGAGAAGAACAGCTGACGATATCAATCGGACCCCAGGCACAATAAGCGATAACATTTGCGCCATCATAAATTGCACGTCCAACTTGTTCAATATGATCACCCAGATAGGATATACGATAGTCGTCATGAACTTTGCCGTCTTCCAATTTGTCATACATGCCAAATCCGTTTTCAGCAATAACGATTGGTTTTTGATAACGATCCCAGTATTGCGAAAGTGTGTTATATAAACCTTGTGGATCGACATTCCACCCCCATGGATTGGCTTCCAAATGAGGGTTTACTGACGTGGAATCCGCTTTATGCACATTCCGGCTTGCATCAACCATCTGGGAGAAATAATAGGAAATACCAAGGTAATCCATTGTATTTTCCCTTAAAAGCTTCGTCTCATCCGCAGTAACATCAAGTGTGATATTGTTTTCTTCAAAATATTTTTTTGCATATGTCGGGTACTCTCCACGGAATTGAACATCTGTAAAGAAGTATTGCATACGGTTATGCTGCATGGCCAGCACAACGTCATCCGGCTTACAAGAATATGGATATACAGTCATGTCAGCAACCATGGTCCCCATTTCCAAGTCATGATTTAAGGTTTTAGCGTACTTTTGAATCTTCGCCGAGGCGACCATTTGATTGTGAACGGCCTGATACTCCGCTTCTTCCATATTATCGTATTGGTCTTTGCACATACCTAACGACAAGAATGGTTCAATCTGAATCATGTTAATTTGATTAACAACAATCCAATACTTCACCCGATCTCCAAAACGGTCCAATAAAACCTTTCCGTAACGTTCAAACATATCAATTACCGCTTTATTGTACCAACCGCCATACTGCAACGTAATGTTAATCGGTGTTTCATAATGCAGCATGGTTATGATCGGCTCAATGCCAAGTGATTTCATTTTATCAATCATCTTGTCATAGTGCTTTAAAGCAGCTTCATTAGGTTCTGTTTCATCTCCATTTGGGAAAATCCTGGACCAATCAATGGATGTTCTAAACGTGTTAAAACCCATTTCGGCTAATAATTCTAAATCAGTTTCAAACGTATGGTAGAAATCAATACCATGTCGCTTCGGAAAATAATACGTTGTATCCCCAAGATTCTTTTTCACTTCATCCAATGTCATGCCTTGCTTTTCGAGTTTTTGAATTTCTTCATTTGACATTCCTTTCAGATATGGCTGGACATCCGATGAGTTAGGCTGTTTACCATCCTCACTGTATGCACCATCAGCTTGGCTTGCAGCAATCGCACCGCCCCAAAGAAAATCCTTTGGAAAACTTGCATATTTATTCTGTCTCATTCGTGTCATTCCCCTTCCTCTGCTAACTCAGCATCTTGTTGAACTGCTTGCTTGTCGTAAATCTTGAAAAACGGATAATATACAATCCACGAAATAGCGAACAATACGAAAAAGTAAACCAACCCAATAACGGAGGCAGTAATAATCCAATTCATGATTGGCCCAGGTACATACCACAGTTGAAATGGCTCATGCGGAATTGGAACCAATCCAATTTTCATCACGACCCAGGTTAAAACCGGTCCTATTAAGCCATTGATCCACATTGGAATCATCAAAATCGGGTTGAAGGCAATCGGAGCACCAAACACGATCGGTTCATTAATATTGAATACGGAAGGGATAAGCGACGCCTTTCCGATCATCCTTAACCGCTGTGACTTAGCCATAAATGCTAGCATGATACATAGCGCCAATGTGGCACCGCCACCTCCGATTAGAAACAGGGAACCTGCCTCAACCGTAAATATATTTGTCACTGCTTTGCCCGCCTCGAAATTCGCCTGGTTTTGTGCAATTGCCGGTAATGCAATCGCAGCTTCGACCGGGTAAAGAACCCAACTTGATATCCCAAAAGTATATAGGAACGCAAACCCAAGGAAGAAAATCAGCACAAATCCCCAGAAGCTTTGGCCAAGGTGAACCAATGGTGAAAAGATGGCATTAACAACACTGTATAAGCTGATATCCATCTCAAACGTAAATATCCATCCAACTAATAATATCAAGATAATAGGAATCAACGTGTTGAACCAAACAGCAACAAAGTCCGGAATGGCAGAATCCTCACCTATAAATTTCCACTTGGAAAAAAGATTCATTACAAAGCCAACAAACAAACCGGCAATCAAAGCAGCAATCATTCCACCAGTACCGAACGTATTCAGATCAAATTGTATTTGATCACCGTTGATAATTTGCGGATAGACCAGCATGAGGAAAAATGCTAGCCCGGCAAGACCCGCTTGTCTTGAGACATCCTTATGGCCTTTATGTTTCATGATGGATTCTGGTATCAGATAAGCCAAAAATATCGAAAATAAACCGAATGAAAACGTACTAATCATGGAAAGATCTGGGAAACCTTTCCAAAAATCCCTGACAATTGACAAGATGGTAGCAAATGAACCAATAAAAATCATCGGCATGGCTGCCAGGATTGCATCTTGGATAGATGCAATCCAAGGGTTTTTGGCAATTTTATTGATTTTTGGTGAAAAACTGTCCGTCATCCATGACATAAATTTATCCATTTTTTTCACCCCTTGATTGTTTTATAGAGCTTTATCATTTCCTGCATCATATTTATTTCCGTTTTAACTGTCATCAGCGTGTCCTGAGCATGACCGAATAATGGTGAGTATGGGATTTCAATGCCCTCTGCCTCTTTTTGCAACGTACTTGTTTGCGCTTGATGTGCAGTTGTCACTTCGTCATTTGCTTGCTGCATTAGTTCATCTGCCTCATCGAAATCGCCATTTGAAGCTTTATTCACAGCTTGAAAAACATAATCACGTGCGTTTCCAGCATGTAGTATCACATTCATGGAAATTAATGTAAGTTCTTCTTTATCTACCTGTCCCATCATTGTTCCCCGCCTTGTAAGTGTTCTTCTGCAACTTTCACTAAGCCCTTTCCGTCTAATGCGCCATACACTTTTTGTGGAATGACACCATATTTGACTCCTGCTTTCTCACAAGCGTCTTTTACATCTTCAATCATATATTTCAAATGTGGCGCGACCAATAATAAATCAATCGTATCTAAATGAGCATTTATTTCTGATTCGCTTTTCGCTTTAAATTCAATATCTGCACTGTTTTTTTTGGCAGCCTTTCTAGCAGCCGCTGCCATAAAACCAGAGGATGCTCCTGCCCCACACACTAATAAAACTTTTTTTGTCATCATATTTTCCTCCCTCTTGTTTAATTAAATTCTATCAATCAGAGAAAGCCTTTACATTTATATTTTCTTCCTAGTATTAGGAAGTCTTTCTAACATCGGCCAATCTTCCAATAGAACCAGCCATATCCACGAAACCAAGCTTTCGTAATATAAAATAAAACCCATCAACCGCAAAATTCTTGCTTTGCGATTGATGGGTTTTTATAGGAATACTGAACACCCATTTAAATTTTGCATGTCATTGGGGGCATTAAATTGAAGGAAATGAACATTGCTTTTCAACTCAGGAGCGGCCGCCTTTAGCATTATTTCTCGATCAACCAAATTATTTGGCTCGTTGAAACTTTAAACTGCTCACTACTGCAACCAAGTACTCGTTGGTAGCTGAACACTATTTAATCCTAGTTTCTCTCACATTACATAAAACGGTTTTGCAATGCTACTTTTCTTGCCTCAATTTCATATATTCATTAATCAGCCTGTCTAATTCCTGACTGATTTGGATAGTTAATGGATGGTTCATGCCTTTTTCATCACTGGTCTGAATCATATTGACTTGCAAAGTCCTCATTTCTTTGCGGATTTCTTTTTTTGACCTCAAACTATTTAACTCCTGTCTCTTATATTCTAAGTTATTCAATATGCAGCTTGATAGTCCTCTCGACGTTTTACAAGCTAGAAAGGATATTGGCTATGGTGGCCAACTAAACCCAAATATGGAGCAAAAGGGGTGCGAGTAGTTGTTTAAAAATAGGCTACACCTAGGAATCGACCATTTAGAAGTTTTATAAATACTTCTAATAAAGAAAATTATTTCTCTTCACAGCAATCTGTACGCTTATGCGTAATGCATTCCATTCATTATAATGTACGCTTAAACGTAAAGTCAATATACTAGGGGCTATGTCATTGAAAAAGGTTACATTACAAATCAATCAACTACTACACGACCATAATATATCGCTTACGCAACTCCATGCTAGAACTGGCATTCGCTTAGCTGCATTAAGCGAATTAGCAAACGGAAAAAGACAACGAATTCAATTTGAACATCTAGAAAAAATTGTCCAGGCTCTCGATATTGAAGATATGAACGAGATTTTTTCTATTGTAGAAGAAGATAAAGAGGAAGATGATTTAAAATAAGCTCTTTATCTTATTAATACCACTATTTTTAATATGGTTCCATATTAGCCGTTTTACTAAAGAATGACCATTGCGTCAACAACATAGCGGGTTTATTATCCCGCTTGAGCCTTTTTGACAACTGTAAAGAAAACAATAAAGCCGACGAGGGATGTGGTAAATAAGATAGTACCCATCGGAATCGCTGATGCCTCATTAATACCTGCAAGCGGTGAAAAAAGTGATCCGAGCAGCAAGGGAAGCATGCCCTAGACAGCACTCGCACTTCCTGCTCGATGTCCCTGGTGGGCCATCCCTAATGTAAAAGTACTTGTTGTTATCATCCCCATCGTTATCATATATACAAAAATTAAAAGGACGAGCGATGCTAAAGGACCTTCTATAATTATCATGATCAGTAATAACGTCGTTACAGCGAGTGCAGTCACAACAGCTATCTGAAGCAGCATTTTTTCCGGAATAAGCCCGCTAAGACGACCGATCAGAAAGCTGCCAGTTATAATTGCCAGTCCATTGATACCAAATAACACACTAAATGTTTGTGGAGACACACCGTAGATATCCTGATAAACAAACGGCGTCCCAGATACATAAGCAAAACTGCCGCCATGGATAAATCCAACCACTAGAGCATAGCCAACAAACGATCGATCTTTGAGCAAACTACTCATAGTTGTTAACGAGGCTCCAACCGAACTTGGAATCCGCTGATTTGCTGGTAATGTTTCCTTCAGTTTCATAGCGATAATCATCACAGTGAACAATCCAACAAAGCCTAAAAAGAAAAAGATACTTTTCCAATTGGTTGACTCAAAAGATAAAATGAAACCGCCAATCAAAGGAGCAGTCATGGGAGCTACAGCGTTTATGACCATCAATAAAGAAAAAAACTTGGTAAGAGCTTGTCCACTAAACACATCCCGTACGACTGCCCGTGAAAGAACCACCCCTGCAGAGGCAGTTAATCCTTGTAAAAACCGCGCTGCGATTAATATCCCGATATTAGGCGCAAAAGCACATAGAACGGAAGCGAAGGCAAAGAGGAATGTAGCGACCAATAACGGTTTCTTTCTTCCCTCCGCATCACTAATAGGGCCAACAAACAACTGACCTATTGCGAGCCCCAGTAAACATGCCGTTAAACTCGATTGTACTAGGGTAGCACTTGTATCTAAATCTTGAGCTATCCCAGGAAAACTGGGCAAATACATATCAATATTAAGTGGCCCCAAAAAAGCCAGCAATCCGAGGAGCAATGCTAATTCCAGCCGAGTTGTTCCAGTCGGGTTATGTTGTATGGTCACTTCTTTTTCAAGGTTCATTAATCATCATTCCTAACCACGTCATTGTCATTTCTAGTTGATGTCATATCAAATCACGCATCCTATTGAGCCTGGCAACGCAATATTTATTTCATTTCTTTTAATAAGTGTTATTAGAACACTCATTATAACATGATTATTTATATTAATATCGAGACAAAGGTGCTATTCAAGGCTTATTAGAAAGTTTACAAAACCTTTCCCGGAAATTTATAAACACCCTTAGAATAAACGAAAGGTACTAGCTTCCGAAAGTTAAAGTGGAGAATCCAACTTTCAAAAGCCAGTACCTTGTTATCATATTTATGAGCTTTCATACATCTTGAAAAAGCCATCCCTCTATTCAAATGGAAAACCTGGTAAAGCCATGGCAGCCCAAAAGATTATTGCTTCTCCCCGGCTACATTTACAATTTCGGATAGTGTGCCCCGTGGTCCATTGTGATAGATATAGGCTGTTTCCCTATCGAGAAAATTAGACTGATCCGAAAAAATCTTATACCATGTACCATCCCTATTGCTGACCTGACCGGAAACAATCATGGCGGCTCCACTGCTTGGCAAATGGTAGGAGATATCTTTGCTGTCTGAAGCGGATGGTTGTGTCCTCACATTCAATGGCGCATCTACAGTGGATACTGCGAGCTTATAGGAACCGGAAGTATATCTGCCAAAGTCTTTTTTTCCAAGTGCTTTATCAATCCGGTACATGTATCCGGCAATCTGCTGGCCCCATAACGGATCGGAGGCATATTTCGCATTCATGCCCGCTGCCTTATTTCCAAGCATGGCTCCATGATAGTAGCTTCCTTTCGGATTTTGATATTGATGAGCCACGTATTGGGCAACATAATTGATGCCGTCCTGGTAAGAATTGAACTTCTTTGCACCGTTGTATGGATCACTGTCAACCGCACCAAAGCCGAATAAATTATACTTCGTTTGTGCGATGGCACTGCTTCCCCACGCACTTTCATGAATGGCATGTGCCAACAAATAAAGCGCATTAACACCATATTGATTCTGAGCCGCGATAAAACTATCTCCAAGGGTTGCAAGCGGTCCGGAACCATTCATTTTGTTTTGATACGTTTCAGGGATATGACTTTTAATATATTGATTCAGTTGTTCGGCCGTATACGATGTTTCCGTATTTAGCGGCAAAATTTCAAAGTATTGATACGCTGTTCCTTTTTCCTTCCCTGTTTCACTAAAAAAGGTGCTGCCATTCGGGCTGTAGTATTTTTGATTTTGTGACATGAAATCGGGTGCTGGTCCGTATATAAACGATCCCCCTGCGCCGCCCTTGACGTGATGATACAGCATATCATCCTCCACATAATAATAGGAGCTCCCTTTTGCCATGGCTGGATCCCAAAGTGCAGCTTTGGACGTGTTCTTTTCTTCGGCGGAAGACGGTTGAAATCCCTTTGCATTGTCTTGTTTCCCTTCCTGCACCTTGTTTTCTGTCGGGGTTGATCCTTCTTCCATCGGCATGTAGTCTTCTGTTACTTTGTTTACCCCCTCCATTAAGGATGATAAATCCGTTCTGATAAACAAAAGTAACAATATAAATTCTGCGGATACAATGGCAATGATTACAGCATACAAGTTGAATGAAGATCTGCGATTCATGTTTTTCCCCTTTCAGAGATGAATATCCGTTAGCTTTTTTCTATTCTTATGCTATGAAACTTAAAACGTAATAATTACTTATTGAGGGATATTTTTGTGAAAGGTATTTCATTTTATTTATTGTGGACTTGATCAATTATTCTTCACCGACGTCTTCATTTGAAAAATCTATTTATGAATGCTCAATCTAGCGTAGATCGGATACGGGAAATTTAATATAGAAAGATTGAAGAGGCAGCGAGGAATGAAACAGCACCTTAAATATACAGAAGGGGAAAGACATTTTATCTCTCCCCTTCTGTTAATTTTTATTCTGATAAAGAGTGATTTTCACCTGCTTGATTAGGCAAAATGACAACAAATATCAGGGAGATTGCTGTAAAGACGGTCGTCCACATGAACGTATGGTTAAAAGCCGTATTCCTGGCAGCAATATCGGCCGCATGCAGTGAACCAAACTGACTTTGTAAAATAATGGCAAGCACAGAAGCCCCAAATGCTCCGCCAATTTGTTGGAGGATCCGCGTCATACTGCTTACATGTGGTACTTCTTCCCTGCTTAACCCGGTATAAGCGGTTGCCATAACCGGAAGCAATACAGCACCAAGCCCTGCACCACGCAAAATCAGAGCCAGGGAAATGAACAGGGTGGATGTATCTGCCTGGCTAAAGACAAATGGAAGTGTACCAAGGATCGTAAGAGCAGTCCCTATATAAGAAACGCAACGTTTTTTATTTGGATTGTGCAGATAAAAAATAGCAAGGAGAGGGAATAATGAATACAAGGAGAAGAGGTACGGAGCTGGAAGATGCCATTTTGCAAGCCGCCTGGAATGAACTAATGAACGTGGGATATCAAAACTTAACAATGGAAGAAGTGGCTATCAAGGCGAAAACAAGTAAACCAGTGATCTACCGCAGATGGGATAGTCGTGAAGAACTTGTATTAGCTGCTATTGGGAAAAACATACCAAAACCAGCAGATGACATTCCCAATACTGGGAATATAAGAAATGACGTTATCATTGTATTGGAACGACTCAATGATCTCATATCTACAATTGGCCCCGAGACCATACATGGATTAATGTCTGTTCTTGCAGGTATTCCATTTTCCGAGTTATTACATTTGCGAAGAACGAATACGATGCAGACAATTTTAAAACGGGCTGCAGAGCGGGGAGAAATTAAAGTAGAAAAAGTCACAGACAGGATAACAAAGCTTCCTGTTGACCTGATCAGACATGAGCTGTTAACCACATATGAACCTGTAACAGAAAAGACAATTGTAGAAATTGTAGATGATATATTTCTTCCGTTGATTCAATAAGCACACGATAACATCCTCCCTTTTTGACGCTAAAACACTGACAAAAAACCCTGCCAAGAATTTTTCCTGGCAGGGTTTTAGCGAAAATATATGTGATTTTTAGTAATCCGTGAGACAGATTTTCTAATTTTAATTTGTTTCGGCTTGTTGGATGGATAACGAACCGCCGATCACGATTTTTATATTCTTTTTCTTATGCGATGCTGCATGGTCATCACAATCACTTTCTGAATAAGGAAAGCAATCAGCAAAAGAATGACAAGAAATAACGTGATGGTTGGACCTGGTGGTGTTCCCAACTGATAAGAAGAAACCAGCCCTGTGAAAATACCAAATAACGAGACAATCACAGCCGTAGTAAGTACCATAATGAATCCTTTCGCAACACGTATCGCAAATGCAGCAGGCAATACCAAAAGTGCTGAAACCAGCAGGGCGCCAACGCTTGGGATAATGATTGAAATCGCCAATCCAGCCGCCATACTGAAAGATAGTGATAGAAGATGTGTATTCACACCACTGGCATGGGCTGTATCTTCATCAAATGTCAATAGATACAAAGGCTTTCTCAAAATAAAGAAATAAAGTAGTATTAGTACGGTTATGATGGAAATAATATAAACTTGTTCCTGGCTGATGGTTACAAGGGATCCAAATAAATATTGATCAATAGTTGTCGTCATCCCGCCCTCCGTTAAACTTATCAAAAACATAGCAAGCGATAAACCGGCAGCCATCAAGATTGCAATAGATACCTCTGAATAGCTTTGGTATGCCCTTCTCATATACTCAATCCCGATGGCCCCAACAATGACAACAAGTATGCTGGAGAAGGTAACATTTGTATGGAAGAAAAAACCGATGGCCACTCCCGCCAAGGAAATATGCGACAACGTATCCGCCATTAACGCTTGTCTTCGCAAGACAAGAAAAACACCTAGAATTGGTGCTATAACGCCGATGAATCCACCGACCCAGAATGCTCTTTGCATGAATCCGAGATCAAACATTTCCATTCTCCATGCGCCTCCTTCTCTAAAGAAATATGTTTATCTAAATAACTTTGCACCTCGTCAAGATCATGTGTCACCATAATGACTGTTCTGTTATGCACTTTCACCTGATGATGCATGAACTGATAGAAATTCACACGGCTCTCTGCATCCATTCCAGTCGTAGGCTCATCCAATACGAACACATCTGGTTCAGACGCTAAAGCGCGGGCGATACATATTTTTTGTTTTTGCCCGCCTGATAACGAACCAATTTTAGAATGGCGATATTCCGACATACCTACCATTTCCAGTGCATCTGCCACCAGTTCACCATCTTTTTTATCCAGTCGTTTAAACCATTTACCCTTCTGATATCTGCCCGATTTAACAAGCTCCTGCACCGTGCTTGGAAATCCGACATTAAACGAAGCAATCTGCTGTGGCACATAAGCGATTTTCAAGCGCTGTCCTTGATCGTTTCTTTTGTTTATCGTAACTCTGCCTTGCCAGGGCTTTAATAATCCAAGCATTAATCGCAGCAATGTCGATTTCGAAGCGCCATTCTGTCCTGTTATTCCGATAAATTCCCCGCTCTTCACTTCAAATGATGCACCGTTTATAACTGGAACATGCGAATAACCAAACACAAGGTTTTCCAAGGTAATAAGATTCATAACGTATTCCCCCCTCTTAAATATTCATCAGAAAAAGGTGCGCAATGCTGCATATGCACACCCTTTCCCTTCTTTATATATTATTTTATTTTTGTAATGCATTCTTAAGAATGCTCAGATTCTCTTCCATTACCTTTATATAATCCATTCCCTTATCCTGTTCTTCTTTGCTTAAGCCTTCAAGTGTATGCAGTATTTCTGTTTTCGCCCCAATTTCCTCTGCAAGCGTCTCCGCAACTTTAGGTGAAGCCAATTCTTCAAAGAAAATAGTGTTCACATCATGCTGTTTTGCAAATTTCTTCAGTTCAGCCAGTTTTGCTGGACTTGGCTCCTGCTCCGGAGATAACCCCGCAATCGGAACTTGTTCCAGGCCATATTCTTTTGCTAAATACCCGAAAGCGGCATGCTGTGTGATCAATTCTTTGTTTGGAACATCTTTAAGCGTTTTACTGTATTTCTGGTCAAGCTTTTGCAGCTGTTCAATATATTTTTGACTGTTTTTCTTGTATACTTCCTCGTTCTTTGGATCTTGTTTGATAATCGCTTTTGTAATGTTTTTTACTTCTTTTTGCACTAATACTGGACTGAGCCAAACATGCGGATCCAAGCCGCCGTGATCGTGATCTTCTTCACCTTTGTGATCTTCGTGGTCATGGTCCTCTTCGTCACCGTGATCTCCGTGGTCATGTGGCGTACCTTCCATTAAGTCAATACCCTCACTGGCAATTACCATTTGCGGGTGTTTGTCTCCCATACTCTTTTCAACAGAAGGCACCCATGTTTCCATTGAAGGGCTATTATATACAAACAAATCTGCCTGCTGCATGTTTGCCACATCTTTTGGCGAAGGATCCCAATCATGTGGTTCAACTGTAGATGGGATCAAAAGATCAACTTGGGCTTCGCCATTGACAATGTTTTTCGTGAATTCATACATCGGATAAAAGGTTGTCACAATATGAAGCTTCTTTGAGCCGGATGATTCACCTTGCTTGTTCTTACCTTCTGACTTGCTTGTTGTATTACTGCAGCCCGCCATTACCAAAATACAAGCAAACAGAAGTAAAATAATTCCCTTTAAGTGTTTCATTTTTCGTATTCCCCCGTTTCTATTGCGAATCAAAGCGTAATGATTACGATTGAAAGCGTGCAGCTATCCTTTGTTTCGAAGCCAAACAATTGGCTGAAGATAGATTTCTATGTTGAAACAAAAACCGCCCTATGTACAAACAGAATGTCTTTCTGTTAAGACACAGGCTATATAAAATGTATGCATTAAACTTTGTAATCATAAATACATTTGGACCAATGTGATTGAAACACTCTTTTGCTTCAGAAAAATGATTTCGCCACTTCACTCCTGCTTTATCAATCAGTCATAGAAGAGCAAATTTACCCGTTGGATTTGTTCACCAGAAACTTGTTCTTTTTTCTTCATATGCTGCGCAGCATATTTTACCACTGTCTCTTGCCTTTTTTAACAATCTGGGATTTTTAGTCATCACCCTTCTCCTCCGGTACTTTTTGGAAAGTCAGCTATAGCATTCCAATTTTCCTTTGAATAAAACGTAACGATTACGATTTACATTTGTGATCTTACCATGCTTTTTTGATTTTGACAAGAGATTACATTTATTAATACTCTTCCATTTGGCCATCGATATAGGATATACAAATAAGGAAGCCACAGACCTGGAAGGTAAATTGATTGATACATACATAAAACTAAACCTCACAAAGGCCGTCTTGCATAAAGGACCAATGAAGTACTCCGTTGCCTCCCAGCCTCCTCCCACCATAAAAGTATTTTTTACCCATTCACATCTCAACTTTCATTTTGATAGTAGAAACAAAACAAACCCTGAAATCCCATTAAATGGACTTCAGGGCCTGGTACTAATGGCTTAGAGTAAATGTTCCAGGCGAGGTATAGCGCTGTTAATGCAAATTAACCTACCGAACATTTAAATTGGCAAGGATAATAAATATCCGAAAAGACGTTTTTTTGTTCCAAAACCTAATAAGGTGGTTGAAGAAAAAAACAACATCATAAACAACAACAGTTAGTGAACAGCTGCTGGTAGACATTGCTGTAAGAGATCAATTTATTGAGAGATATGGAAAAAACGCCGTTACAAAAATGACTGAAAGAAATTACCTTGCAACCATTGAATTGCCTGAGAATCAATTGCCTACCAGTTTCTAGCAGGATTTGTCAATAAAGTTAAAATCATGGAGCCTGGAGATTTTATTGCTAATTATTTGTCCTTTTTGGAGGAGGCAGTGAGGCTTTACAAATAAAGTGTTCGTCCGTCTTCTCCTCTGAGGGTTTGTCGAATAAAGTGTGTAAGTGATAACTGGCTCATTACCATCGCCCCAGTTCTATATATGGTCCTCTTCCTGCTGAGATTCCAGTTCTTGAATCCGCAGATGCAGATATAAAGCTTCAAGCGGGCGATTTCATTTATCTTTTAGGGTTCGCTAGCTTGACAAATTTTTCATTTCGCTTTATTTCGCTATTAGGATAACCTCCCATCTGAATTATTTTCATCTAACAATAAAAACTAAACTGCGAAGGAAGAGTCGTACGCACTCTCACTTACACAGCTCAGTTTACACTCCTAGTACCTAAGTTGTTTGAACAACAGTTGTGGAAATCTATATACTCCAAACGGATCACATGTCTCTACTAACCTGTTGTTTAACTCGTCCTGAAGTTAGACGAGTTACTACGAATAAATCAACTACTACCAGAATAAACCTTGTATTTTTTTCAACGATTCTACAGAGTTTCCTAATCTTTCCTTTTCTTCTTCATCTAGTGAGAGTTCAATAATTTCTACTGCACCCTTACGATTAATAACGGTAGGTACCCCTATAAACACATCATCATAACCGTATTCCCCATCAAGTAATGTTCCAACTGGCAATACAACTTCTTCATTTTTTAATATTGCCTTTGTAATTCGGACAAGTCCCATAGCTATTCCATAATAAGTAGCTCCCTTGGCTTCAATTATTTCATATGCTGCATCTCGAACATGAATGTAGATTTCATTTCTTCTTTCTTTTGTTAACCTTTGAGCTATTGGATTACCAGAAATATTTGCAGAAGACCAAATAGCAAGTTCTGAATCTCCATGTTCACCAATAATATAACCGTGGACACTTGTTGGTGTGACTCCAAATTCCTGACCTAATAAATAGCGGAATCTTGCAGAGTCTAAAATCGTACCGGATCCAATCACTCTTTCTTTCGGAAGACCAGAGAATTTCCATGTGGCATGAGCAAGAATGTCAACTGGATTTGTTGCTACTAAGAAGATACCGTTAAAACCAGATTCCATAATATTTTCTACAATCGCTTTAAAGATTTTCATATTCTTGCTAACTAGATCCAGCCTTGTTTCTCCAGGTTTTTGTGCTACACCAGCACAAATCACTACAACAGCGGCATCCTTACAATCCTCATACGTACCCAATTTGATTTTTACCGTGCTAGGTGCATATAATACGCCATGGTTTAAGTCCATTACTTCGCCTTTTGCTCTCTTTTCATTTAGGTCAACAAGCACTAATTCATCACATAACCCTTGATTTAACAATGCATATGCATAACTTGAGCCAACTGTACCTGTCCCAACCAACACCGTTTTGCTTCCTTGGGTAAATTCCATTTATTCTCATCTCCAATTCTGTATATGTTATTATTTTCACAGATAATAAAAGAACATATGATATTTATCTATGATTAATAATAACCAATAGGTTAAATTCTATAATTAATATGTGAATGTTTTCACATACTAATTATATTCCTTACAAAGAAATTTGCAATAGAAAATCAGACTCTAAAAATAAATCCGCTTCCAATACGGTCGAAAATATCTCAAAGTAAACACAATTACTATACCCTCTCTTTCTAATTTATATCCGATCATTATGTATTTTTTGCATTTACCTCATACTTCTGTATGAATATGGGTAGTTGTTAGCGTGGGCAAATCTACTAGTTTCAAAGATAAATCAGTACATGCACTTCATCTCATTTTCGCCATTAAAATAACCTTCCGTGTGAATTCGTTTCATTCTAACCATAAAAAACTGAACAGCGAAGTAAGAGCCGTACGCACTCTCACTTTCAAAGTTCAGTTTACCCTGCCAAAAAATGTTCATCCGTCAGCTTCGAAGAGTGCATGTACTTTTCTCAATAATTGATGAGGCGACCATTATCATTCCACTGACCGTACATTTTATTTTTCTTTACATTTTCAATAAACATTCATATGAGTGGTTTCACCTATAAATAAAAATCCTTAATCACCGAAACAATAAGATGGTTTTTCAATAACTTATCATTGAACCATCTCATGCAAACATGAAATACTGGTGAAAGTGGATAAAACTATGGGTTCCTAAATCGTTTTTTATAGAAACGATTTACAATCTTGAATGGTTAATTCTTCCTGATCCAGTGCTATTAATTGATAGCATCCTGCAAATAATTATTCATCATTATAAAAATCAATAACGGACATGGCCAAAGCTACGACTTTATCCTGAAGATATTTTGGGGAAACGACCTTTATTTTGTTTGCGAATCCCAATATAAACTCTATAGCCTCTTGCTTATCATTGAATCTTAGCGTTGCTGGTATCCATTTGCCCCCATTTGGATTTTCTGTTTTGATAACTTTAACAAATTTGTCTGTAAAATTAATTCTTTTAATAATTTTTGTATGTATTTCTACTTGTACATCGTATTTCGGTAAGTTTTGTACAAATTCTGCTTTTGATTGTTCCCAGTATGTGGCCAAATTGAAATGAAGCGGTCTCCTAAAAGTTTCACTTTCAACTTTTGCACTGTGTATACGTGATACCCTGTAATTACGCAGCTCTCCATTTTTTAAAGCAACAAGATACCACTTATTCCCTTTTGCCACTAACCCTAATGGTTCAACTAACCTTTCCTTTTGTTCACCACCTTGCTGTTCATAGTGAATTTTCAGCTTTTTACTATCCCAAACGGCTTGTTGCACAACATTAAGAGCATGCTTCTTTTCTTTGGATTGTCTCCAGGTGCCCGAATCTATATGAATTCTTTCCCACATTGCCTGCGCTTCCTCCCGATAAGTATCTGGGATAGCTGCAAGCAGCTTTTGCCTCGTATCAAGCGGCTGGTTGTTTAACCCTAAATCTTCAAGTAGTTCACCAGATGGAAAAAGAAACAAAGATTTCATGTCATCTATGTTTAGTCCACTTAATTTACTCCGAAAATTATCTAATAGATGCCATCCTCCCTCTTTACCTCTTTGAGAAACAATTGGAATTCCTGCATTTGTTAACGCATCCATGTCTCTAAGAATGGTTCTATTCGATACCTCCAGTTCATTAGCTAGTTCTTTTGCCGTCATTTTCCCTCTGTTCTGTAACAAGATCATAATACTCATTAATCTATCTGCTCTCATAAAATACACCCCTTCGATAAAATAATAATTACTTATATTTATATGACAGAAGGTGTCGTGTTTTAACCATATACTTATTTTAGAGCTAAGGAAAGGAGAATAATTATGAATCAAAAACGAAATGTAGTACTATTCATTGCATCGAGTTTAGATGGATATATTGCGACAAAAGAGGAATCACTTGAATGGTTGTTTAAAGTAGAGGGAGAAGGGGATAATGGCATTTCCGAGTTTTTAGACACGATTGATACCGTTTTAATGGGGAAAGCAACTTACGATTGGATTATGGAACATGAGGGTGGCAATAGCTGGCCGTATTCTGATAAAAATTGTTATGTGTTCACACGGTCTTCGATTGCTGATACGGAGCAGGTAAAATTTATAAGCCCTGATATTCAAGATTTTGTAAGCAAATTAAAAAAACAAGAAGGGAAAAATATTTGGATGGTTGGAGGAGGAAAACTGCTATATTCCTTCCTAAAAGAGAATATGGTTGACGAGATCATCATAACCATTGCCCCAACCCTCATAGGGAAAGGGATTCCTTTGTTCAACAATGGCGATTACCACTTAGAATTATTGTTAAAAGGAACAAGGCGATTTAATCAATTTGTAGAATTGCATTATGAGGTTAAAAGGTAAACTATCTGACTTAGCAAATAAACAGCTTTAATAAGGAGGGCTATTTTTTAAAGTCCCCTTTACGATTTGAAACGTGTAGAATAGAAAAATACACATGTATTCATAATCAAAAATCGATCTTAAGTTTTGTTATTCACCTCATTTTGGAGTGTTTAATTCTTTTTAAGGATTCACAAAAACGATATCATAAAGCAAGGTCAGATTTGGTTAATACCGCAAGCAGCCATGTAACACAGCTGTTTATGTTAAAGTAATGCGTCCACCCACACTACATGTAGAAATACTTACCCCAACAGATTAACGGAATATCAGCAGCTTGGAGACAATTATTTAGATAATCGTAATAGCTTTGGGTGTAAGTTTGCGAACTGCCTCCGCCAGCTCGTCGGCTAATGTAGTCCTTCCTGCAGCAGATCGACCATCTACTGCAACTCTTGTTGGGGGGACTAAGTTTAGTGACACAATTTCATTGGCGAGAGCTGTGATTACATTAGATCTTAGTGTGTCTGGTATATCAAACATGTATGATCCCCTCCTAAAAACCTATTCAATTCGTCTTAAATGATCACTTAGGTTCACTGACGCAGGCAGGAATCCAATGATGCAGCTTGGAGCAATAAGCGTTTACCTTTATTCTAGGTGTCTACTACCTATTAGTAAACAAATGTTATCTTAACAACTGAAGCATCCTATCACACCAAAGAATACTTGC
The DNA here is from genome assembly GCF_042683165.1 of Tigheibacillus halophilus. Lineage (NCBI taxonomy): Bacteria > Bacillati > Bacillota > Bacilli > Caryophanales > Bacillaceae > Tigheibacillus > Tigheibacillus halophilus. Next base: position 13,213 of record NZ_JBHUIZ010000018.1, on the reverse strand, counting down.
CTCTTCTAAGTTTATCCCCATTTTAATTACAGAAATTGTGGAGAACAAGGGATGGTTGACGCCAGGGTTCTGTTCTTCGAAGGAAGAAATTCTCTTTTTATAATCCGCAAGCGTACGTTCATGTTGTTCTTTATTCTTCTGTATCAGGCTAAACAATTCATCTGGCTTTAATAACCATGAACTGTACTGCTTCAACAGAAAGGTCTTTGAATCCTCAACTTCGGGAAGCTCTCGCACCCATGACTTTAAAGTGTCAATGGCACTGAGGTGGACGATAAGACTCTTGTTCAATGGCCTGCAATTCAATAAATCAGGATTTTTCCAATTTCGATAGAGATGGATAAAGCTGATTATTGTTTATTTTATAGAAATGAGTAATTCTGCTGTTGATTTGCTGCTTCATTTCATATCCGCTTAACGGTTCTCGTATTGCTTACAAATTCATTTTCATTCATCTTTTTGGCATCTTCTAATAGTTGATTGTAAGCCATTAATGCACCTTCATTATCACTTTCAAAATCTTTTTTATCATAAATGGTATTCGTTTTTGTGAAATGGATTTTCCTCTCAATAATGTCTACTAATGTAAATTGTATCAGCTTTTTATTGTCGAGTTTAATTCCCTTCTAAATTAAATGGCCCAATTCGGGCACAATGCATATTCAACAACTGCGCCCGATAATTGAATTTGGCTTTAGCTATTTTCAGTTCTCTTCCACATATTGAAATTATAAATTAGCTGAACTAAACCAGCTATAAGTAGTAATAGTCCCAAAAGTACTTTCACTACCATACTCCAGTCAGTATAAACGTAAATAAAAATGAATAGCGAAATATAGCCATTTCTAAGCTATCTAACGGTACTTTATTAAGTTTTTAGCTGATATACCATTTTATTTTTTTGCCAATGAATATATCGGGATTATCATATAAAATGGGGCAACATTAATTCACAAGTTTATTTATATAACCCTTTCGTATAAAGAAAAAGCTTATTATAAACAGTAGTAAAAATATAACTAAACCAATTGCTGTTAGTTGATAAAATGCCAAGGAAATATGGTTATGCATACCGAGCACCGTTGCAAATAAAATCAAAGCTGCAATTGTAAATGGGATAAAAATTAAGGTAGCCAGCTCTTTTGTCACAACAGATGTTAATTCTTTCATGGAAAAACCAATTTTTCTAATGCCTGAGAATTTTTCTCTTTCTTGTTCAAGTGATGTTTGAAGGTAAAAATAAAGAATACTCATTGCTGCACTCATAAAAATCAGACTAAGCATAAAGCCAATGAAGAACGTAATGCTTTTTACAAACTTCTCTGCTTCATATAATTCAATTTTAGAAGCTATTAAGTTTTTACCGAGTTCTGTAGTAATTTTTGATGAAATAGTTTCAGCCACTTGAGTCTTGTTTGTCCAATCATCCAATTCATAAGCGAATATTTTATATTCTGGATACGCAATGGTTTCATATACTTCATTAGGAACGATATAATATACATTTTGTAACCCGGTTACTAAAAGATTTCTCTTTTCTACCCCTGCAAATTCGAGGTTACCAAATGGGTAATCATAAATAGATTCTTCATCGGGGTGAACACCTTCATTACCAGCTACAACAAAATATTCATTATCGTTTAACGTTAAAGGCGTATGCTGACCCAGTTGATTAAAATTCGAAACGGACATAAAAGCAATCCTACGCTCATCATCGGTTTTAAAGGACGAATAATAAGCCTCATAATTATCTCCTGTTTCATCTAAGGTCTCTTCAATAAATGCTATATCTTTCTGAGCTTCTAATTCGTTACCGGGGACTGATGTATATTGGAAACTATAAGGATATAACGCTTCTGTTTTTTCCTCTACATTGTAGTAAGAGCTGTATAGTACGCTTGTAGATACAAAGGTACCTAATAGTAAGATGGTTAATAAGTAAATGATATGGGCATGTGAACGCTCTTTTGCCTTTAAGTTAGATACAAAAAGCATATTGGTTTTTCTAAAATACGATGGATGCTTTTGCCATATACGAATGGCTAATAACATTCCTTGTGTGATCGTAAAGTAAATGGCTAATAGCAGACTGATAAACAACACAATGTACGCGATAATCCCAAAGGATTCCACCCAATTCATTTCCTTTAGCATAGAAAAGAGCATGAAAACACTCACGATGATAGATACGATCAGTTTAAATGGTGCTGGTTTAATCCGCTTTTCCTGTGTCATATCTGCTTTTAATAGTTGAACAATCTCTTCTTTTTTAATCATACGTGTCATTATTTTAGTAACAATCAAGAATAATAGAGAAAATAAAACAACCGTTAGTAGAATGGCTTGAATGGGGACATACATGCCAAATATTTCTGCACGTAATATCTTTTTAGCAACCATTAAAAATAATGGCTCAATAACAAGCCCGCACACAATAGCCGTGATAATCGCTACACCAGCAATGATCATATTTTCTCTAAAAACCATTTTGCGGATTTGCCTCATGGAAGCACCCGTCATCATAAAGGTACCTAACGTTTTCGTTTTCTTTTTCAAAAAAGCGAACAACGAGTAGATAATAAAGACAATAGAAAAAACATAAATAAAGAAGCTGGCAAGCACCATTGTTATTCCTAATGTACTTGATGGATCCAATTCCGCCAGCATTGGATGAAAAGCTATGGTTGAAAACAGGAAAAAAACCATCATAGAAAACACACTACTTAGAAAGTAGGAAACGTATGTCGACTTATCCCGTAAAATATTTTGAACAACAATATGATTAAAATTCATGCTGACCACCACCTAGAAATGTGAGTGTGTCCATAATTTCTTGGTAAAATTGTCGTTTATTGTTACCTCGATGTATCTCATTATAGAGAATACCGTCTTGTATAAAGATGACACGCTGAGCAAAACTAGCAACGTAGGCATCATGTGTCACCATTAAAATAGCTGTATCAAAAGATTTATTTATCGATTCAAATAATGTCATAACACCATTCACAGATTTAGAATCCAGGTTTCCAGTCGGTTCATCTGCTAATAATAATTGAGGTTTATGAATAACCGCTCTTGCAATCGCTACACGTTGCTTCTGTCCACCAGAAATTTCAAACGTTCGCTTTTTTAATAAATCCTCTATCCCTAAAAAGTCTACGATTTTCTCCAAATTCTGTTTCATTTCTTTTTCGGGTACAGAATCAAGTGTTAAAGGAAGTAATATATTCTCTTCCACTCTTAATGTATGGACAAGGTTAAAATCCTGAAATACAAATCCTAATTCGGTACGTCTGAACCTTGCTAATTCATCATCATTTAATTCATACGGATCTTTCGAATTGATTATGATGGAACCATTCGAAGGGCGATCGATGGTAGAAACGCAGTTAAGAAAGGTCGTTTTTCCACTGCCAGATGGGCCCATCACCGCAACAAATTCTTTTTCCCTTAAATGAAAATCAATGCCTTTTAATGCCTTATATGTGACTTCTCCTGTATATTCTTTTTGTAGTTGCTTTACATTTAAAATTGTATCTGTCATTACGATTTCACTCCTTGGAGTTCTTTGATACATCTAGTATAAACAAACTGGTTTCCCCATAAAATCTTTAAACATGACAGCAACATGACAAATTTGTCATAAAGCAAAAGCTTAAAGCTAGTTTAGCGACGTATGAACTGCGCCTTGCCAAGCAAGGCGGTTCGATGTTGGAGCACAGGAGCGATACTTTTAATAGAACATTCATCCCGAAGGAGATAAAGGAAACACGCCTCTTCATAGAGAAGTGTCGGCGTCGGGCACAAAGCCCGAACTTAGCCGACCTACTTTATTATCTGAGCCGATGTTGATTTAGATTACGGAGGTGAAGGAAGTCCACTACGGATTTAGCACTAGAGCTGGACGATCAAAAAAGGCTACCTTATTTGGCAGCCGTCTATACTCCGGAAAAATCAATCATAAAGGTCGTTTCATTATGAGTAGAGGATAACTTATATGGGTGATGTAGTGTAGAGAGTATTTTTTTGACTAAATATAGGCCGATACCAGTCGCTTCACCTTGGATGCGTCCCTTTGTTCCAGTGTAAAACAATTCAAATACACGGTTAATTTCACTTTCTGGTATCCCTTCGCCTTTGTTCTTAATACACAACTGACCATTTTCATAACAAATGAGAACAGAGGATTGCTTTTCGCCATATTTAGCAGCATTACTTAGTAGCTGGTGGATAACAACTCCAAGCCATTTGCGATCGGAATAAACGAAGATATTTTCTTCGATTGTACTTTTAGGGTATACTTCCATCTCAATAAAGTAATCTTTTAAATCGTTAGCGACTTCTTGAACGATACTCTTTAAAGATATCGGTTCAATCTTTAAATCAGCTAATAATTGGGATGATCGGCTATAAGTTAGCAGTTGATTTAAAGAAAAATTTACTTTGTCACATTCCTTTTTTACTTTTTGCCATTCTTGGAATAAACTTGGTTCTTTTAATTGATTGGTTTCTATAAGTAATTGAATGACGGAAAGCGGTGTTTTCATTTGATGAACGGTTTGCGAAACCATAAGTTGCTGTTCATGTAAGGAAGCTTTATGTTCGTCCTCTTTTGATAGAAAAAGGGAATGAATGAACCGCATTTGATTTGCATATGCCGTTTCAACGGCAGCTTTTGGATAGTGAATCAATAAGTTATCTGCATCTAATCCCTTTTCATTCAAGTGTGCATATATTTTTTTGCGTCGAATATATCGAAATAAAAGAAGAATGGCTAATAAAATAATAGCTAAAAAGATAAAGTAAGCGTAATGATTCCTAAAGTCATCCAGCAGATGAATAACAATTGGTAAGCCAATCACCGTTATCATGTAAAGCGTTATAAAACTCAAATGATCACGTAAAAAAAGCTTCATAAGCTTTTCACCGCTAATTGATAGCCAATCCCTCGGATAGTTATTATTTCCAATGATGAATGAATAGATTCTAATTTTTTGCGTAATCGAACAATATTGACTGTTAATGTATTTTCTTCAACGAATGTCTCATCATCCCAAATGGCTGCGAGCAACTGCTGCCTTGTCACAACTTTTGGGAATGATTCGAAAAGTACAGAGCATAACTGTAGTTCCTTTATTGTCAATGTTGTCTCTTGTTCAGGTGTAAATAATCGAACAGTATCTAAATTTAAAGTTGTATTGCCCTCTTTCAATATTCGGGTTTGCAAATCCTTCGCATATTCCCCATATACTCGACGAATTTGTCCCTTTACCTTTGCTAGAACTACATCCATTGAAAAAGGTTTTATTATAAAATCATCTGCCCCATTTTCAATACCATAAACTTGATCTAACTCACTCATACGGGCAGAAAGTATCATAATGGGACAATTTGATACTTGCCTAATTTTTCGAGACCAATAATAGCCATCAAAAGCTGGAAGATTAATATCCATTATGACGAGGTGCGGTTGGAATTCATTGAAGATATCAAGGACTCTTTTAAAGTCCTCTACAGTATGGCAATCATAATTATATTTTTCAAAATGATTCTTTAATGTATTCGCAATATTCATTTCATCTTCAACGATTAATAGTTTATACATTGCATCCTCCTGTGTATTTTGAATCGCCATTTCAATATTATAGAAAAAGTTTTTTCCAGTCGTTCCTGTGCCTTCGTTGTCGCTCTTAACCTATACAGATGATAAAGCAGAAGTTGAGATTTACTATGAAGGTGCATTAGCAAAAGATTTACCGAACAGTCTTAAACGACCACCTGCAAAAGCAGGTGGATTTAGACATAAATATCGATGACTAAAGTCGCTTTACAGGCTGAAGACCTGCTCAAAGTCCATATGCTGAAGCACACACTAATACTGAGTAAACTCATTCTTCAATCCTGAATATTTCATCCTTACCTTCATTGAATTGATTTGCTATATAATTTCTTATTATTTCATCTGTTGTCGAACCAACTGTGGCGCAAAATTATCCTTACCTCACAGCCTTGCCTAATCAACTCTCTTGTTCTCTATGCAATTTGGCCTCGCAATACCTTATATCTATATTTTGTCACCCATATTACATGATACTTGATATCATAAACTGCATGACCACTCTTTCTGTATCCGTCCATACTTTCACCTCATATACTAGTATAGACATAGAAGGAGAAGGCTAAAAGCTTATACCGTCTAAAGACGGTGGAGTTAGACCACGCATTTGTAAGTTAAAGCGGGGGGATACGCTTAGAAGTCTTATTCCGCAAAAGGGCCATTATCTCCAGTAACATGGAAAAAAGGTTGATAGAATGCACCTTTTATTATCGTGTACATGAATGCGAAGTTAAGTGGTTAAGAAATTGATGTGAAGCCCCTGTGGGTACGGTTTGTCTTGAAAGGCTGAAACAGTGTTTCATCAGGCAATCAAGCCTATCATACCCACCTCTCCACGTAAAGTTCTATGTTTGTATACGTTGAATACGATAAATAATTACTGTAGAAAATGGCCCGTTGTTGCACAAACATGTTAGTTTTTATTCCACTCCATTAAATACTCTTGTCTGTTCATCTCTTAATTCTTCTTTTAATACAAAGCCATTATTAAAATAAAAGCCTACTGCGGGTGCATTTTCCTTATATACTTTCAGTTGAATTACATCTCTTTGTTTCTTTACAAAATTCAACAGTTCTTTTCCATACCCATTACTTTGATGCGTTACGTCAATAAAGAGGGCTGCTAAATAGTGATGCTAATCTAATAATTGGACACAGAGAATGGAGATTTTTATACTGTAAATAATAATTTCTGGGAGTGTCCAAAATGACTAAAGGTTACGATAAATAGTTTAAACTATATGCTGTCAAATTGGTAGTGGAAGACGGCAAGAAGGTTGCGGAAGTCGCAAGGGAATTGGATTTGGTGCATCAGACATTGCACAAATGGGTTGCAAAATATAAAGTGGAGCAGGGAGATGGTTTTGTAGGCAGTGGAAACCGAAGCCCGAATGATAAAGCAGAATATGAAAAGGACAAACGAATTCGTGATTTGGAAGAGGAAGTAGCTATTTTAAAAAAGGCTATGGGCATCTTCGCAAAAAACCAGAAGTGATTTATGACTTCATTGAAAAACACCGCCACGAGTTTCGTGTAGCGAGGATGTGTCAGGTGTTGGGAGTGTCCAAAAGTGGGTATTACCATTGGAGGGATCGACCCCAGTCCAAACGAAAAAAGCGAAAGAAAAAGCTTGCAGCACAGGTCAAACGAATATTTGTTGAATCTGAGAAAAGATATGGAAGTCCGAAAATCACTAGAATACTAAATGAGAATGGCTGGAATGTGTCGCAAAAGACAGT
>NZ_JBHUIZ010000018.1:0-5842 GCF_042683165.1 Tigheibacillus halophilus | reverse complement strand
GCCACTGTAATGGACCTGTTTTCAAGAAGAATCATCGGGTGGGAAATGAGTCATCGAATGACAAAGGAACTGACAATCACGGCTTTAAAGAGGGCTATTAATCAACAGCTGCCAAACGAAGGGCTGATCATTATTCTGATCGAGGCAGCCAATACGCCGCAACTGATTATCAAGCAATTCTACAAGACTATAAAATCACCACGAGTATGAGCAGGAAAGGAAACTGTTATGACAACGCCTGTATCGAATCGATTCATAGCATAATTAAAAAGGAACTAATATTTCACGAGAAGTTTCAAACACGCGCTGAAGCTAAACGAGTATATTCGCCTATATTATGACCTTTTATAATTTCAAGCGGATTCATTCAGCTATTGGTTATATGTCGCCGTTACAGTATGAAAAAATGTAGATTCAACGGCTAAAATCAACTGCATGAAGGGAATTCAACATCCTCTCAGGTGACGTTAGGGTGAATACCCTTACGCCAACTGAATGGACAGCAAGCAACGCGCGGTAGCAGTTTTAGGATTTTCAACATTTCGTGTGTCCAATTTATTGACATAGATCCAATTTAGTGTTACTTATGCTGCAAACAATTATAAAGAAAAACTATTGCTTTTCAATCTTATTTTTTATTAAATTATAAATTGGGTAGTCTTTTATCAAGGTTTTATCTTTTTCTGATAACTTATTAAAACGATACTTAAATTCGTTGTGATTACCTAGTAATATGTCTAAGGCACATAAAATCGTTACATCATCTATAATCTATATTTGTAACTTTTATTTCAGTAATTTTCATGATTTCTTCTTCAGTTAACTCTCTCTTCCTGAAAATTACCTGCATTTTATTTATTAAAAACATAGTTTCATCAGTTTGTTCATAAATATAATCAAACGTGTTTGCGATCATTGTTAAAATTTCTTTTCTTTTATTGTTTTCGTTACTGTCTAAATACAATAAAGTATTTAATAGAAATTCATTAGATATATCCTGAGCTATACTGTTGGTATAATCAACATCTGTTAAAGCTTTTTCTATTGAATCCAATTTTAAATTACTGTATTTATATAACTCCTCTGGTTTCAAAAGTATATATGGACTGTGTTCCACTGAGTTTTTGAAGGTTTTATCTGGGCTAATTAGAATTCTATACTTTTCCTTTATTTCATTATAATTAAAAAAATCGAAGAAAGTATTCTCGTGTTCTCCAACTCCCTTTGAAAGAATAAATTTATAATTTCCAACACTCACTACCTGTAGGTGTTTATCAGTTATTTTATTTGCTTCTACGTTCTTGTTGATTATGACATCTATCAAAAAGCTTATTTGTTTCAAATCTTTCTTGAGTGTATCAAAGTCTACATTAGGTTCCACTCCTAAATAATTTAAGACCCACAATATTTCATTAAGTTTTTTAATATAGTTAGGCATGGGTGCTAAAATATTGTTATAGACATCCTCTTCGAAGTTTAACGATACTTCTGTATGATTCAAATAAATTTTTCCTGCTTTTGCAATTTCAACAAAAAATTCACAGTCTTTTATTCTTTCTCTAATGCTACCTGATTCAGCAAAATTAATATCAAGCTTATTACCTGACAAAACCATTGTAAAGCTTTTACCAAATTTAATTTTTTGGTTATCTTTTGTTTTTTCTCGATAAAACTTATCATAAAAGACTTTATCTCTTGTTCCAATATTGAATTCCTCTTGTTCAATTTTAATATCTGCTTTAAATCTATCTATAGGAACTTTCAGATTCGTGTGTTTACTTTTACCATAGATAAAAGTTCCAGAATCAAATAAATAAAAATCTAAATCCGATTTCTTGTTACCTATAATGGTAAAAATATATTCATCATATTCAGTTTTTCCATCCAATGTCATTAATTTATACCCTTGTTCTTTACGATGAAATAAAAAATGTCTGCATAATGAATACAATTTATCTCTCCGTAATTCTTGAAATGTATGGCTTATCGTTTTCTGATGTTCTTTCCCTTTGATTAATTTTTCTATATCGTATTTTAATAATTCGGCATAAAAAATCTTAGTTTTATTAACATCATAGAAGTCTGTCATTTCAACAATTAAGAAAAATGCACCAGCTTCATTCGAATAATTCCTTAAATCCGTTATTTCGATATTATAGGGACGTGTTCCCTCACTAAAATGTTTTACATGTGTTCCTTTTACTTGGACTGGTACTCTACCAATAATATCATCTTTTGCTCGATTATTTCTGGAATATTCTGAATTATAAACTATTATCTCTCCATCCCAAGAAGGATAGGTATCACCCACTGGTATTTCAGGCATGAGTAAACCACTAATCATCGAAGCATGTTCTACAGCTGAAACTGCATTTTTTCCAATTACATAGTTTGACATTATATCGACTCCTGCAAATAATCTCTCTATCTACTAAAATCATAGGACTTTCTTACCTAAATAAAAATGCTGAATATCAAGGTACAAAACTTGCTAACTATATTATAGAACGGAACGGTTTGGTTTATTAATATAATTCTCATCTAAATTTACTGGTTATATTAGCTACATAATTAATGCTGTAATCTTTTAGATACAATTCAATTATACGTAATAATATCTATAAATTACAACATCTAGGCACCTATAATCCTATTAAACAAGCTTAACAATACATCTTTCACTCCACTTGCATTAAAGACCAATCCTACTGCAACCAACGCAACAATTAAAAATCCAATCAGTTTAGAAAACTCACGTTTAAAGCCTAAATAAATACCGATTACTACAATCGCCATTAATACCAAAGACTGCGCATTACTTAAAAACCAATTGTACAAATTTTGCCCAAAGTTCATTATTCATTTCTCCTTTCGTATTCTAATATTTTGTCACTTGACGCATGCATTCGATAAACCATAAAATAATACCAACTATAATTGTAAGTAAAATGTATTTTAGTAGTTTCATAGGAAATCTCCAATCTATCGTTTAATGACTTCTTTTGTTTCAAGTGCCTGTTGCATCAATAATTGTTGATGGCGTTTGGTTAATTTTGCTTGATCTAACATATCTTTAATCACGGTTGTTTGATTGATTTCATCTAGTTTAGTTGCCAGTTTCCAAGTAGGAGCCACTTGTCGAGCCAACCATCTGAGTGTTTTATCGAATGTGTAAGGTTCAGGTTTTGTTGTTAAATAAATTTTTCTGTTTTCACCTAATTCTAAAAAACGTTGCCACTCCGCATTCATTGGCCAACTGCTTCGACGTTTTTTGTCGTCTTTATCGACAAATCGAATATATCGGTTAATAATAGAAAAAGCTGTTCGACCCGCATCTTCATAGGTCATTAAATCAACAACCGCATGATACGCACGATCATTTTTTAATCGAATTTCAAAACGATTTTTAATGTCTGTATCTTCAAGTGATGCGTCGTGTTTCACGTATTGTTCGTAATCTTTTTCATACACACAAAAATACACGTCACTCTTCAAGGAACCAATATACAGTGTATTTCCCATATCACGTTTTTCTTCTCCATGAACCAATTCGCCAGAACGATAACTTTTAAAGCTACGAAAAACGGAGATACATTCTTCATTTCTACATTTGTTCGTTAGAAATGGAATATCCAATATGCCTGTTTTATCATTGATTACTAGATCAACTCGTTTAAATACACCATTCACACGGAATACATCCATAAAAAAATCAAACCATGTACGTTGTTGAGCTAGTAGAAAATTTTCAAATTGTCTACATCCTTTTCCTTTCAGTTCAAGTAAACAACCTTTATCTTCATCTGGCGAAACCATAACGACAATGTCACCAAAAACATATTGTTCCATGTAAGAATAAAACGCATAATCCTCATGGATTATATACTCCATTTTCAATCGTAAAATTTCTTCAATAACCGGCTTCGGGTTCGTTGTTAAAAAACGTATTCGCACGTAATCAAATAAAATTTCCAAAGGGGCTTCGGGATTAAATTGTTCTAAAATATTGAACATCGCTTGTTGTAAGGTTTGCGTCGGTATAATTTTTCCTGTTTCAATCTCACTAATATATTGCCTTGAAATTCCTACATGTACCGCTAATTTGTTTTGCGATACTCCATATGCCAATCGTTTTTCTTTTAATTGTTGATACCAAGGTACTTTATTCATGTGCATTCCTCCAAACTAAAAAAAGATGTCAACTAAAGGTTAAAAGCTGACATCTTCTTTATATACTCCAAACCGTTGTGCTATCAGGTGTTAATGGCTTTTGGAACAGTTTCTTATTGTTTTTCTACCCCCCTGTTAGAAATGGGGGGTTAAGGCGTGGCTTTCGCTTCGCACGCCGCCGCACTGTGCAGCCTTTATTGGGCTAGTTTAGCAATTTCATTTAAGAAGTCATGTTCTTTCGGGACAAGTAGTGTGTAAAATTCAGAAATGATATTATCCCCTTTATCGACATAGCCCCGCCCTTTAATCTGTTTTAAGAAAAACTGTTTTTGTACATCGCTGCCAAACATCATGCCGTACCCGAGCTCACTCATACGACCTAAAGCGACTCGAAAATTAAACTGATCTCGAATTCCATCCCCAAGATATTTTGCGTCTGGTCGTTGACAGGCGAGGATGAGAAAGAAGCCTGCTTGACGTCCTAACATGACAATCTGTTTCAGTTTGGTTAAGACTAGGGTATTTTCCTTAGAAGTAAGCATTTCCATAAATGCTACGTACTCGTCAAAAACTAGAAAGTGAGGAGATAAGCCTAAATAAGCATAGTTTTCCCCAGTTTTATAGCCTGCCATCTGTTTCATTTCTTCACTACGAGCCATCATATCAGCATAAAATTGGTCAATACATGTTATCATATCTTCCTTTTTATAATACACATCAGGCATAACAGTCGCCAGATCGGCTAAGTCTGCATTTTTTGGATCTAGGATATACAATTTCGCATCTGTTTTTAATAACGCTTCAATCAGCGTGAGAATAAAATATGTCTTTCCACCGCCTGTCCCACCAGCAATCAACATATGCGGAAGTTTATCGTATTCCCAATACATCGAATCCATGAGCTTTAAACTACCATTTTGTGCGTTGACTTCATCAATCGAAATACGGTTCGCAATCATGTCATAGAAAAGCACATACTCCACATAGGAATCGTGTAACTCTTTTGATACTAATTCACAATACAGACCACTTTCTAATTTCTTTTCTAAGTTGAGTAATTGCTCTTGATATTTTCCGAGTGTTATTTCTGTTTGAATATGAAGCAATCCTTTTTCAAGCCGATAGTACATTTTAGGAAAGTAACTGATTTTTTCTTTTGCTTTTCCATTTGGTATGTCTTCAAAGAAACTACTTGATTGTACCTGTTTCGTTTCATACCAACCGTTTTCCAAGATCATTTTGGCTAGTTTCTGACGATGAATAATCGGTTTTATACGATCATATCGATAACGATAATAGAGAAAAGAACAGCAAGCTACCATCACTAGGCTAATCACTAGTGACACCAATCCATACGTACTCATAAAGTGTGCTTGAAATAAATCAAGCTGCCACGTTGTAGAAAGTAAAAATGACAGATGAAAAGGGATAAAGGAAACGAGCCATAGAGCAGACAATCCAAAGAATATAAATTGAAAGACGAGGGAAGCATCTTTTTCCTTAATGCGTTTCGGGTTTGTCAAATTAAGTGTGTAAGTCCCAACCTACTCCAGGTATTTTAAAACCCTATCTTTTAAATGATCGTGAACGAGAAACTAGTTCATGACCATTGCCCAGTTCTGTATATGGCCGCCTTCCCACTTGGATTCCAATTCCTGAATCCGCAGATATA
>NZ_JBHUIZ010000017.1:0-105454 GCF_042683165.1 Tigheibacillus halophilus | reverse complement strand
CATTATATTTGGTCATAAAAACACCCCCGAAAATTAGATTTTTACTCTAACTTTCGGGGGTCGGTACCCTCAGGCTGCTGCTTTTTTTCTTCCGGAATCTTTTTTAACACAAAATACGCACAGCCAAAATTGCAATACTCATACAGATAATCATCAAGTGCACTGATTTTTGCGTCCAGTGCTGCTTTCGTATGTGTGTCTTCGTAAAAACCTTTGAGCCGAAGTTGATCATATCCCCAATCACCGACAATATAATCATATTTTTTTAATATTTCGCTGCTGCGATTTTCCAGAGAATCCGGCTGATAACCGTCTTTTACGTTTTCAATTAAGTCGTAGTTCGAACCGAACAATTCAATCATCTTACCACTCCATTCACTTGCATCTAGTTTATCACATCGGTATCTGTTTCACATTATTTTTCATACTCAGATCATCATTACTTTTACGGACATTTGTGGTACAAAACATCTGCATGAAATATTTCATTTACAGCAAACTAACAACAAAGGAGGTATTTGTATATGCGAAAATATCTAATTGTAATTGCTGCCTTGTTGGCAATAGCCATCATCACAGCTGGCTGCAATGGAACTGATCACACCGTTAACGAAAGAGAAAAAGTGGAAAATGAACTCAATCCAGAAAAAAATAATCATACACCAGGCGATCCAGAGGTCAATAACAGACTGGGTTATGTCAGTTATAAGGAAGATCAGCTTCAGGATCACCCTGGAAAACAGCAGGTTGTGACAATTGACCGTAACAAAATGGCGGATATGATTTCCAGAACAATCCTGAAGACGGAAGGCTTCAATCAAGTAGCTACGCTGGTGACAGATAAACATGTGCTGGTAGCCTATAAGAAAAAGGATGACATTGATTCGCATCAGGCAGCAACTACTGCAAAGCAAACAGCAATGTCTGTCATGCCTCGATACTTCGATGTTTATGTGTCTGAAAATCCGGCAATGATCGCTGATTTGCAAAGCCTGCATAATTCAACCACACGGAACAAAAATTATGACAACACGGTCGCCAGAATCATTGCTAATATGAAACAGTCTCCGCAGGGTGATGATTATATTGAAAACCGAGTCCGATAAAATTTAGCATAGAAAGGGGGGATAGTCAGCATGCCTCCAAAGTTCGTATATTGTTCCATCACCGTTTTTTTGTCTGTATCATTTCTACTGATTTTTTTAACGCCCGTCATGGCCAAAGAAAGTAACTCTGTATATGAGCAACGCATGGCCCTTTATAAAAAAACAGAAGCTCTGACACAGCTCCCCTGGTATTATATCGCTGCAATCGATCAATACGAACGACAAATTGATAAAGGTGCAGGCGATGAGCAGCTTGTTTCTATCCGGATTCCAAAAGAAATTTGGTATGGTCCTGGCAACGCAACATATGTGAAGGATGAAAAACTGATTTCCCTTTTCAATGGTATAGGGAAAGATGGTAATGGAGACGCAAAAGCCGATTCCTCCAATCCGGAAGATGTACTTTATACCACAGCCATGGAGGTAGCAAGTTATGGTCCTACAGAAGATGATATTAAAATTGGTTTATGGCATTTCTATAAAAGAGAACTAGCCGTCCAAACCATTAAACAAACCGCCAAGGTTTTCAAAAAATTCCAGGATATCCATCTGACGAAACGTGATTTCCCGGTGGCGACTGAATATAACTACAGCTATCGCAGCACTTGGGGAGACAGGCGCGGTTTCGGTGGTCTGCGCATCCATGAAGGAACGGATATTTTTGCTGATTACCAGACTCCTGTTAAGGTCACCACTTACGGTGTTGTTGAAATGAAGGGCTGGAATACGTACGGCGGCTGGCGTATCGGTATCAGAGATATATTCAATATTTACCATTATTACGCCCACCTTAGCAATTTTGCCAAAAATGTGAAAACGGGTAAGGTAGTCAAGCCCGGTGATGTTATCGGTTATGTCGGATCGACAGGATATGGTCCCCCTGGCACCTCTGGAAAATTCCCGCCACATTTGCATTATGGGATGTATAAAGATAACGGAACGAGTGAATGGTCATTCGATCCATATCCATACCTACGAAAATGGGAAAGAATGGTGAAGCAAAAATAGAAATAATAAGCTTTCTCACTGATTAAAGCTGCTGCGGCATGAGTCTTCGAGATGGTAACGGATATCTCTAAAATTTTCTCCTTCCAAATGAAAAACCAAATCAATAGCTGATCTGGTTTTTCATTTGTATCTTATTCAAATTTGGACTCCTTGGATTTTTTCACTGCATGAACTATACTTGCTGCCAATCCGCCCCATATAACAAGAATGCCGATGATCATAACCACAACTGCTGATCCTGACATTTACTTCGCCTCCCTTTTGTCAATGCTCTCGCTTTGTTCCGTGCTTTTTCGCCACTTGACCAGCGAGATCACAATAGCAAACACAAGAGCAAGCCCAGCTATAGTCCAACCCAAACTAATAAGACTGTCAGGATAGCCTTCATAGTTTCCATTTTCTGTAGCAAACGCCTTCGTCAAGTTTTGCTTGAATAAACCGAAAATCATGTATCCTAGAACTACAGGTGTGACGATTCCCAGACTGATCGTCCACCAGGAACCGAGCCGTATATCAGATACTTCATTCGCATGCTTCTGATACTCTTTCAGTTTCCGGAATAACCATGCAACCACCACAACTTCCACAAGTCCCAGTACAGCCACCCCGAATTGATTGATGAAATAATCCGTGACATCCAGAAAATTTAAACCGCCGCGAGTCGCAAACAGCAAGGAAACAATTGCAGCAAATCCGCCACCGAAAATGACAGCCTTCGTTCTTGAAATTTTAAACTTATCAACCAGACCGGCGATATATGTTTCACAAATGGAAATAAGCGATGTCATGCCAGCCAGCACAAGTGACGCAAAGAATAAAAAGCCAAATAGCTCATTCAAAGCAGGAAATTCATTGATGATTGCCGGAAAAACAATAAAGGCGAGACCGACTCCGCCGCTTACTACTTCGTTTACCGGCACTCCCTGCTGTGCAGCCATGAATCCAAGTACTGAGAACACGCCAATACCCGCCAGCAATTCAAAACCGGAGTTACCGAATCCTGTGATAAAAGCATTATTGGTGATATCCGACTTTTTAGGTAAGTAACTGGAATAAGTAATCATAATGGCAAATGCAATCGATAAACTGAAGAAAATTTGACCGTACGCTGCCACCCAGACGTCAGGATTGGCTATTTTGCTGAAATCCGGTTTGAAAAATGCATCAAGCCCCTCCATCGCTCCTGGTAGTGTCACGGCTCTGATTACAATGATCAGAAAGACGACAATGAGCGTTGGGATCATGATACGATTTGCAATCTCAATCCCTTTTTTGACACCTCTGAACAGAATTCCCAATGCAACCACCCATACAATGATAAGCGGTATCAATACTCCTGGCACCAGCCCGCCCATCACACCCGGATCGGCCGTTTTCAGATAGTCACCAATCAAAAACCCCTCTGTATTGCTTCCCCAGCTCAATTTGAATGAAAAGACCGAGTATGATATCGCCCAGGCAATAATAACAGAGTAATAAGTTGATATGACAAAAGCTACCAGCACACCCCACCAGCCGATGAATTCCGTCTTCTTATGCAGCCTGCTGAATGTCAATGGTGCTGATCCTCGATATTTATGTCCCATCGTGAATTCCATGATCAATATAGGAATACCTGCAGTTAATAAAGCGAATAAATACGGAATGAAAAACGCACCGCCGCCATTTTCATAGGCTACGGAAGGGAAACGCCAAATATTGCCAAGTCCGATTGCCGACCCCACTGCCGCGAGGATGAAACCAGCTCTTGTCCCCCATTGTGAACGATTTTCCATCTATTTACCTCCTCTTTCCCCCTTGAAAACAGTATAATATATATATTTAAATTTTTACTGTTTTCAGATTTATTTTCTTTGATTATAACTGGACTTGGGCAACATGTCAAAACATTTTCAATAGGACTTTAATTGGAATTTACGCGTCTTTTTGCAGCCATTAACACATACATATGACCCATTTTTCAGTAGAATTAGTTATTTTAAAAAATTGGTTACTGCTGTCTGGTTTATTGTATCATCTTAAACAGAAGATTTTAAAAAGTGAAAGTCAACGATGCTTTCCTCTATATAAATTATTCGAGTTTAATACGACAGTAAAAAAGCAACTTGGATCTGATATTGCAGATCCAAGTTGCTTTTGCTTTTTCAATAACCTCTGTGAAGTAAAGGCGCTATCATTACATGATCATTCCATGACCGGTGATGTTTTTCTGATAAACTTTTGCAGTAAAACAATTACAATGATTGCCAGCATTGCTGACGCGAATGATAACATCAGGCTTTCAGTGAAACCAACAACCAGGTAACCGACAGCGCTGGAAAACGCGGCAATGAATGCATATGGCAGCTGTGTGATAACATGGTCGATATGATGGGCGCCCGCCCCTGTCGATGACAAAATCGTCGTATCCGAAATTGGCGTACAATGATCTCCAAACACCGACCCGGCCAATACTGCAGACAAAGTTGGAATTAGCAGGTTTATATCCGTCACTGCCGAAATCTGAACAGCAATCGGCAGCATAATGCCGAACGTCCCCCACGAAGTTCCTGTTGCCAAAGACATGATACTTGCAATTAAAAAGAAAATGAATGGAAGGAGCGCTGGACTGATATTCGCATTTTCCACGATATGTGCCAGATATTCCCCTGTTTTTAACGAACCGATAATTCCACCGATCATCCATGCCAATAGCAAGATGTAAATGGCAGGAAGCATTGTTTTAATTCCTTCCCAAACAATTTTTCCAGCTGAGGCTTTTGGCCGTGGCAATGCAGCATAAAAAGCGAATGCCGACGCTACTGCTGCCAAGCCCCCGATTGCAAGTGAGACGTTCACATTCGTATTGGCAAATATTTGCAAGAAGCCTGCACATTCTTCTCTGGCCATATACCCCGTTACAAACATGGATACGATTGTCACAAGCACCAATATGATGATCGGGACAAACAAGTGGAAAACCCTGCCTTTTTTATGTGGCATGAAAACTTCAGTCAAATCGCCGGCTATTTTCTTTCCCGTATCACTGACCAATTTCCCATCATGTAATGCACGTCTTTCATGGGTTCGCATTGGACCAAAATCGAAATGAAAACATGCCACCACAAATATTAGGACAAGCGCACCTATTGCATAAAAATTATACGGAATCATTTCTAAAAATGCCTCAAGCGGTTTGTAATCAGTAATGTTATTCACCGCAAAAAGTCCGCCCAGGATACCAATGATATAAGCTCCCCAGCTGGAAATCGGCGCTAATACCGTTACCGGAGCTGATGTAGAGTCTATGAAATACGCCAGTTTTGCGCGTGAAATCCGATGTTTATCTGTTAGCGGACGTGCAATTTGTCCTACAGCAAGCGCGTTAAAATAGTCATCAATGAAGATGATGACACCCAGCACAACTGTCATGAGCTGAGCGCCTGTACGTGTCTTGATTCGTTTGGAAGCCCACTCACCAAATGCCCGGCTTCCGCCTGTCGCCTGAAGAAGTGCTGTCATGACCCCCAGCAAAAGTAAAAAGAGAAGAAGCAATAAATTACCTGTATCCCACGCGCCATCATGATAGAATATTTCTGCAAATACTGCCCATATTTCCTTTAATGTTCCTCCAATATGGAATTGATGAATGAATAAAGCACCGATAATGATACCAGCTCCCAGCGACAACAACACTTTTCTTGTCAGAACGACAAGCAAAAGCATAATGATCGCCGGAATAATCGAATAAAACGTACCAACCATTTCCCTTTCCCTCCGAGTAATTAATTCATGGATAGCATGGACGAACATGGAGGTGAAAAACACAAAAAGACAATGATAGAAAATAACCCATCATTGTCCTTGCAATTATAGTTATCCTCCATTTCGATCAGTAGTTCTCCATACACATACATGCATGACAGTGCATTCCTTGTTCAAGAATGCCCCAGCGATAATATGTTTGACCCATACCACACTTCGGCAAACAACCCTTTTGCCAATCATCCTTGTTGTCATCCTCCGACTGGCTACTCTTTTTGTTTGCTCCTCTACCTCACCGATCTGATAAGGTTTGATTAAATTTTATTACTACATTACTATACTAGTTTACTTCTTGTCTTGCAAGTCTTTTTTCGGGACAGTTATAGCTGGTCCATTACCATTGCCTCCGTAATAATCCGGTACTCCACCAACAATATATTTTTTATCTATTAAAATTTTCGTTGATACTTTCTTTGTTTTCGATGTAAATGGCACGATAATCTGGACATCGGCTTCTACATATACATACAGCGATATTAATACATTATTGATGCCATATGACTTTATATCATCTTCTAAATCTGTCTGGACACTTCCTACCAGTTCCAGATTAACAGGGACTTTCGGCCCAAGGTTTGCAAGGACTGAGTTCCCTGTCACCTGGCCAAGCGGAATTTCCACAACGGTCGGATCTCTGTCCGCCACTTCATTCACACTGTCTCCATATATTTTTTCCTCACCTGCAGGGTCTTCATAATTCGGCGGCTCACCCCGATTCATGCTGTTGAAGAACTCTTCTACTCTGTCCGTCGCCGCTCGATTAATTTTATTGTACACAGAAGCATCCCATCCCACGCCACTGATATTGCCATTTTCATCTTTCGTTATATGAGCAATATCGTCAAATGTATAATTTTCCGCAAACTTCACCGCGGAATTGATTGCTCTGGTAGCAAACTCCCTTGTTTTTTGAGTGGCTATTTCCATCAATACTGGTTTGACTTTTTTATCGATCACAACAATGCTCAGGGCCGTCATCACAATAACCAGCACCAGCGTGATAATTAAAATCATCTGTGTTGGAGGCGGTGATCTTCTTTTTTTGACTTTGAATCTACGGCGCATGCAAAAACCCCCTTGGAAACAAGTTTATGCTTGTTCCAAAGGGGTTAGAAGCACTAATTAACAGCATCTATCTTAAGCGGTACAGTTCGTTAGTTTGGATAACGCTTCCTTGCCGGACATGCCGACCTCCCAGCCAAATCCCTCTTTTGCTGCATCAGTAACTTTTTCAAGCGGTGCATACAGCAGCTGGTCAATCGTCCGCACGCCATTTGCTCTTCCGGCAATGACATGGCGATCCGCCAGTTTTTCATTAAGTAGATCCACATCGAGTGCAGCGCACATAATGTATCCCGTCTCATTCGTAATTATCAACAGATTAGTTTTTGGCAGTGCTACCGAAACAGTTGTGAACGCTTCTCCGGCAATTTCAAGTGAACCAGTTTCGATCATTAAAAAACCCCTCCCCTTTCCTTTCGAGTCCAAACAGTCAAGCTTAGTTAAGCAAAACATTTTTGCCCTTTCGCATTATGTCTATGCGAATGTAGGCTGACTGTTCACCTTTTTCGGGGATATGATCAAAACAGGTCATCATTTCCAAGTTTCGGAGGCTACCTCTCGCTGCAATGTTTCAGCCAGTAAATCTCGCAAGAGCTCTGGAACGAAATAATGTTTCACAGATGCTTTCGCTATTTCAGGAAGCATTCTGCCAAAAGTAAATGTATCGGCTGTTGCGATATCATATATTTTTTCCATTTCAAGCGGTTTTTCATGTACATATATTTCTTTCACATATCGATGCCCATTTTGATGACTGCCGATTTTTATCTTCAATCCAGAATAAACCATTTCTCCAAGTACGACGCCGCGAAAACCAAACCCTTTCAGATGAAAATGCGTGAATTCTTCGGATAAGGCAGCTCGCACTACTTCCAACAGTTCACTGCCGGTTAATTCCACCACACAAGGATTTATTGGATGAGGACATATCCTGTGAACATCTTTATAGGTAATATCACCTGCTGGCAGCCCATCAAGGAGCAGGCCTGCAGTCAGCATAGCGCAATCTGCATTTGTCCAATCCAAGACAGTGTCTGTCAGCCTCTGGATCAATTCTGTCCTTTGAAACCAATCCACCTGCAAGGGAACTTCAAGGTGAGCTAATTTTTTTTGCAGCTTCTCATTGGCCATTTTCTCCAGATTAATTATTCTTTTTTCCGCCTCCACATCTATCTTGTGGTCAGTTATGTCTGTTGCATACGCTTCTTTTTTCACAAGCTTCTTCCGTTCGTGATCCCATGTCAGAATCACTTCACCAATATGCGTACAATATTTACCCGCCGCGGTAATGACGGCATTGTTTTCATATTCCCCGGTTTTAAGCAAGTGGTGGGTATGGCCTCCAATAATCACATCTATTTCGGGGAATCTCCGAGCAATTTCCCTGTCTTCGCTGATGCCTAAATGCGATAGCAGCACGACAATATCGACCTCCTGCCTTAAAGCCGGCAAATGCGCTGCCAAAGCTTCCCATGGAGTATCCATATGCCAGCCGAGCAAATCATAATAATCATTGAATGGTGCTGTCAAGCCGAGCACGCCGATTTTGATACCGCTTTTTGATGTTCTGATAACTGAAGCATGCAACCAAGCAGGCAGTTGCTCACCTTGCATATTGGCACACACCACTTCAAATGCTGCATTATCATATAGATGAAGCAGATCTTCATGTGCAAGCGTTATACCCTCGTTATTTCCAAAAGTTGCAAAATCATATCCAGCATCATTAAGCAGTGACACATTTGCTTTCCCCATAAACGCCTCCGAAATCGGATGAACACGATCAACATGGTCCCCAATATCCGCCAGCCAGCAGGTTTCTTTTTTTCTTTCTGCTTCGTCTTTTTTATCTTTCAAGAAACGAACAACACGCGGCCATTGCGCAAAATGGCTATGCAGGTCATTCGTATAATAGAAATAAAACTTTTCAAGCATATATATAATCTCCCTTGCTTCAGATTCACATTTTGGGAACAATAGATTGAAATAAAATTACTCTTACCGTCAATATACCTGTGCATGGATATATTTACAATGAAAAAGAATGAGATCAAATCCCCAGACTCCGGCCTGCACTACTTTTTCCCAAGATTAAACGTAACCATTACTATTTACAACTCGTAACGATTACGCTATAATACGAGAGGACATTTTCCAGTACAGGAGGAAAAAAACATGCAAGCAAACTTAAAATTAAAAGGGATGGTTATCACCCTATTCGTGTTCATTACCATTATTGCAACAGGATGCGGCAGTGATACAACCAAATCACATAAGGCAAAGCTTCCATTAAAAATTTATACAACGATTGCCCCGCTTGCAGATTTCACAAGCATGATCGGCGGTAAGGATGTTGAAGTTGAAAGTATCCTCCCTCCCGGAGCCGACGCTCATACCTTCGAACCAACATCAAAAGAAGTCGTCCATATTGCAAAAGCAGACGCCTTCATTTACAACGGGCTTGGTATGGAAAGCTACGCCGAAAAAATTTCCGATTCCCTCGAGCATGAGAATGTCGCTGTGGTGGAAGCTTCCAAACACGTCAAGGTCATGAAAGAAAAAGAACATGATCATGATGCCGATGGACACAATCATGGTGATATGGATCCACATATCTGGCTTGATCCGGTGAGAGCAATCACGATGGCAGACAACATTAAACACGCTTTGATTAAAATTCATCCGGAAAGTGAAAAAACATATGAAAAAAACTTTCAAACTTTGAAAGCAAAATTACAAAATCTTGATAAAGATTTTCAAAAATTAGCTGCAACCAAGCATCATCCGGAAATGATCGTTTCACATGCTGCTTACGGCTATTGGCAAAGCCGTTATGGTATTGAACAAATCCCAATTGCCGGCCTCTCTCCAAGTGAAGAACCAGCACAAAAAGATTTGAAAAATATCATTTCACTTGCTAAAAAAGAACATATTAAATATGTTATTTTCGAACAAAATGTCACTCCAAAGGTAGCTGAAATCATACGTAAGGAAATCAAAGCCGAGCCGCTCCATATTCATAACCTAGCGGTTTTAACAGATCAAGAGATTGCTGATGGGGAAGATTATTTTAGTTTGATGCATAAAAATCTGCAGACGTTGGACAAAGCATTACGTTAATACAAAGGCACCCATGCGGGTGCTTTTTTTGTCGAAAGATGTGTATGCAAATTAAATTACTAAAATCTCACATCGTTTTCACAAATTGTTCATTTGAATTGCAGCGTAATAACAGTATAATACTGTTAGAAGTTGTTTTACTTTGTTATAAATCATCATCTAACGAAAGGAGGAAAAACGATGCTCCCTTTGGAAAGACAGAAGCGTATCAAGGAACTGATTTACCAAAAGAAAAGTATCAAAATCTCGGCGCTTAGCGAACTATTGAACGTTTCTGAAATGACGATTCACCGCGACTTGAAACCTTTGATTGAGACAGGTGAAATCATGAAAACATTTGGTGGAGTGACTTTGGCAAATGAACTGGACCCTCCAACAGCGCCGGCAAATCACGAATGTGTTTTTTGCAGGAAAAGTATTAATGAACGTCTGACTTACCGGCTCATTCTGCAAAATAATGAAATTGAAACTGCTTGCTGTGCGCATTGTGGCCTGCTTCGTCATCGTCAGATAAAAGAAAAAGTAATCCAAGCGATCTGTACAGATTTTTTGACACAAACAACCATCAGTTCCGTTGCTGCATGGTATGTCATGGATACATCCGTACATATCGGCTGCTGTAAACCTCAAGTGCTGACGTTCGAATCAAAAAATCATGCCGAGAGATTCGTCAAGGGGTTTGGTGGAGAGCTGCATTCATTCCAAGAAGCGATGGAAAACGTCTTTCTTCAGATGCATGGTGACCCTTGCAGCTGTCATCAAAAAGGACATCCATAAATCTGTAAACTGGATTGGAGGGTATAAATTTAAATGAAAAGATTATGGCTCGTTACAATCATTTTCTGTTTAACAGCGATATTAGCTGCATGCAGTGGTCAGGACGGAGAAAAAGACATGCAAAGCGAACAAACGCCGATGCTGAAAGTCGAATTTAAATTGCCCGATACTGCTAAAATAAAGGAACAGATCGAATTGAAAGCAATTGTTACATACGGCGATGAGAAAGTAAAAGATGCCGATGATGTAACCTTCGAATATTGGAAAAAAGATGAAAAAGACAACAGTACTAAAGTCGCATCCAAAAACAACAAGGATGGTACTTATACGGCAAATGTTTCTTTTGATGAAACAGGAACATATGAATTATATGCACATACAACAGCAAGAGATCTGCACACTATGCCGAAAAAGTCCATCGATGTTGCCGATAAATAATTAAACTCGGCATGCGCCAAACTTAAATTTTCGTTGTAATTAGGCAGTAAAGAAAATGTTTTCACCCTTTGTTACTGTCAAAAAGGAAGTTATAAAATGTCTGATAAAACATCTTTTCACCCGAAAAATCTTTTTTCGTCTATACTCGTACTCATGTTGGGGTTGCTTTATGTATTTTCGCCTTCATTAACTGCAGAAGCTCATTCTTCCCTGCTGGAGATGACTCCAGCGGAAAAGGTAGTGGTCGAAAAATCTCCGCCTGTCCTGAAATTACGTTTCAACGAACCTGTTGAACAGGACTTGGCATCTGTGACCATTTACGATTGGAACGCCAAACCCGTTTTTTCCGGAAAGCCGGACAGTGGTAAGGAACGGTCTGCTTTATTGAAATTCTCGCTGCCTAAACTGAAGCAGGGCAGCTATACTGTCAAGTGGCATGTCATTTCACTGGATGGCCACCCCGTCGGAGGTTCTTACACGTTTGCAGTTGGTGAAGCAACAAAAAATGGTATCAAATCGGTCGGAAATACGGACGATTCAGTCACCCCTCTAATTGTCAGCCGTTCGATCGTACAAGGTTTATTGCTCATCAGCGCAGGGCTATATATATTTTCCTGGCTGGCTGCTAGGAAACAGTATCCCAGTCTCGGCAAACTTTTTAAAAAAAGAAACATCATCTTTCCAATTTTATTTATCGGAACAATCATTGAACTGGCTGCATACGCCATATCCCTGCCTTCCGGATTGATACAAACCTTACTGAGCGGCAGATGGGAACTTTTGAAACAGTTTCCATTCATTCTGATGCTATTTGCACAATTATTAGTCCTGCTGTTGTTAGTGATACCTGGCATGGTCCGGACATGGTACGTCGCTCTATGGCTTATCCTGGCTGCCATCCCGGCATTCGGCGGGCATGTGTGGGGAATGGAGTATACGATTGCAGCCTTGATTCCAAGAATTATCCATGAACTTTCAATTGCTGTTTGGCTTGGTGCATTATGCTATGTCTTGCTCTTGACCGTTTGGAATCGAAAAGAAGCACAAGATGATGTACCATGGCAGCTTTTTAGACCATTTTTTGTCAATAAAATGTTGGTCATGGCTGGACTGGTCGTGTTATCCGGAATCAGCATGGTTTACATGCAAACTGGATGGACTGCTCTGATTAAAGATTGGATGCCTTGGAACGCATTACTGGTTGTCAAGATTGCACTAACATTGCTTATGCTAATTCTGGCGGCCTATCAAACATTAAAATGGAAATCACGGCGGGTTTTTACTACAAACAAACTGGTCCGCACTGAATGGATAATCGGTTTAATCGTGATTGTACTTGGTGTATGGATGAGTCAATCTGCATATCCAATTCCTATCAAAACTTATGAAAAAACGTTAGTCTCTCATCAAATGGACGCGCATGTCCATATTGAAAAACTGCAAGCCGGTGATAGGAAGATGACAGTTAATCTACCTAAGTCCGGAGGACAGGATGCCGAACATGTCACGGCTGAAATCACCATGCCGGAACACGATATGGACTCCGGACAGTTAATGCCAAAAAAATCACAATCTGGCCGTTATCATACGAAGCTGCCTTTTACAATGGCAGGTACATGGCACATCCATATTCAGGCGACATATCCTGATGGAACCCAGCTTAACTGGTCAGATAAATTATTTATTATGGGCGTCAAATGACAGGAGATAGCAGCGATCTTTCAATGATATAAAAATCTGGGGGATTCCCCGCTTATTACTGGAGGTAGAATCGATATGACTAAAAAATGGTTAGTTTCGTTATTGTCTTTTTGCTTTATTTTCGCAGTGGCACATGCCGCAGATGCACATGTAACTGTACACCCATCTGAAAGTACGACAAATGCATATGAGAAATATACTGTACGTGTGCCAGTCGAAAAGGATAACAATACAACAGAAGTGACACTGCAGGTCCCAAAAAAAGTGAGTCTGGTATCTGTACTGCCAATGAATGACTGGGATTATACCCTGAAAAAAAATAAAGATGGTGATATCTCTTCTGTGATTTGGAGGGCTAAAAAAGGCGGAATCGGGCCAAATGAATTCATTGAATTCTCTTTTATTGCTGCCAATCCAAGCGAGCCAGGCAAAATCAGCTGGAAAGCATTACAAAAATATGCTGATGGATCTGTCGTCGAGTGGGTCGGACCGCAAAATGCAGAAGAACCTGCTTCTGTAACTACCATCGCCAAAGGCGACCAGGCGGCGCCGCATGGGGACCACCATGCAACAAAAGATGAGAGTGCCGCGGAAAATAATTCGGATAGTGATACCCCATCAAATGATAGTGATACATCTGTTAACTGGTTGCCAATCGTCCTCGCTTCTGTGGCCATATTATTGTCTTTGATCAGTTTGTTCCGTAAAAAAACATCTTAAGTTTCAAGATCGATGTTTCCCCTATCGCCGCTCTGATTGAGAGTAATTGTAAGAAAAAGAGATACTCCCCCATCCGGCATGCTCAAGTGCATGTCGGATGTTTTTTCATTTGTTGCATGTTATCTATCATTAACGCAATTTTCCTGTGCACCAGGCGGCAAGCGAGCCTTGTAAAGATGATAGGTTACCAGAAGCGGGGAATTAGCTCACAACTATGGCTAAAATTATAGGGAGAAATAACCACCCTTTCCCCCTTACAAACACATCATAATATCACTTGGGGCTGCATATACATATCTTCTGACTAGAAATAACCAAACTGGAGGGATGGTATGATTGAAGCATTGCTTGTTGGACAACTGACCTGGAACATGCCAATGCTTATCTGTCTGCTCGTCATTGTACTTGCATATATTTACTGCGCCAGATACTGGGACTATTCAGGAATACACACACTTCACATTTCCCTGTTCATCATCGCCGCCGGATTATTCTATTTGCTTTTGGGCAGCCCACTTAAAACGATCAGTCACCTATCATTCAGTTTCCACATGACATACATGAGCATCTTGTACTTCTTCGGCCCTCCTCTTATTTTGATGAGCCTTCCACACATTGTCACACAGTTCGCCAATGGCAAAAAAACAGTACTTCTTTGCAAAATAGCCTTATATTTATTCGCAGTATGTTTCCTCCTGTATCATATTCCATATGTAATGATTTTCATGTCCAAATATGCGAGTATCCGGTCTTTGTATGAATACTTACTGTTATTATTGGCATTACTCATGTGGTGGCCACTCGTTCTTCCTTCATACATTAACAAGAAAAGATATGCCTTCCTTAACGGTGCCCTATTAATGCCTTCATGTATGGTCTTCATTTTGGCTGCTTTCATGGGTGCAGGCAATAACCCGATGCTGACTCAATTGTCTGCTATGCTTTGCATGCCTGCAGATATGAACATTCAGCCCCTTCCTCCCCCTTTCAACACTGCCCTTGATCAATTTATCGCAGGGCTGATCATGCTGCTCTTCCATAAATTCGCCATCATGCTAACGGCAAAAATGGGCGAAGTTTATAAAAACAAACCACGGTTCTAAAAAAAGACAGTTATCATAAAATGGTTTCAATACAACGATAAGCTGGAGAGATTCCCATGGAAAAAACACAACAATTGGATGTATCAGGCATGCATTGTGCCGCATGTGCGATGCGGATCGAAAAAACAGTAGCCAAGATAGACGGCGTATCTAATATACAAGTGAATTTAGCGACAGAAAAAGGCAGTGTCACTTTTGAAGACAATCGTACAAATCTTGACCATATCATTGGCAGAATAGAAAAA
Source organism: Tigheibacillus halophilus (assembly GCF_042683165.1). Lineage (NCBI taxonomy): Bacteria > Bacillati > Bacillota > Bacilli > Caryophanales > Bacillaceae > Tigheibacillus > Tigheibacillus halophilus. The sequence continues at coordinate 90,370 of NZ_JBHUIZ010000017.1, read as the reverse complement.
ATCGGTTTTAGCGCAAGAAAAGCAAATGATGACCGGGTTTCATCTGAGCAGGAAAAAGAAAAAGAATTATGGCGTCTCAAATGGCATTTCACATTATCATTATTATTGACTATCCCTTTAGCCTGGTCTATGTGTTCTCATTTAACGCAAGGAAGCATTTATGTCCCTGTTTTGTTCAACGATCCGATCTTCCAATTGATGATCACTATGCCTATCCAATTCATTATTGGACGACCTTTTTATGACCGGGCTTGGAAAGCCTTGCAGCACAAGAGTGCAAACATGGATGTTTTAGTTGTACTGAGCACCTCTGCTGCCTTCTTTTACAGCCACTATCTCACATTCACCTCGTTTTATACAGACCATTCATCCCAAAATATCGTTCTCTATTACGAAACAAGTGCTTTTATATTTACCTTTATTTTATTAGGAAAACGATTAGAAGCCAGTACAAAGGCAAAGACGACAGCATCCATCAAAAAACTATACGAATTACAAACCAATATGGCAACGGTGCTCAGCAACGGCATGGAAAAACGTATGGAGGTTTCGATTTTAGAGCCCGGAAATATCATTTTAGTGAAACCCGGGGAAAGAATTCCTATTGACGGACAAGTTCTTTCCGGGAGTTCCACTGTGGATGAGTCACTGCTGACAGGTGAGAGCCTGCCTACTGAAAAGGATGCTGGAAAGTATGTATATGCCGGCACTATCAACCATCATGGCTCATTGAAAATAATTGTAACGAAAGCCAAAGCTGATACAGCGCTGGCACAAATTATCCATATTGTGGAAGAAGCGCAATCTGAGAAAGCGCCGATCCAGCATATTGCAGATAGAATTACCGGCATCTTCGTGCCTATTGTTCTATTCCTCGCTTCCTGCACTTTTATCACTTGGTATATCGTGCTGGAAACAGGACAGTTCAATATCGCTTTAGAAAGAACTATTGCGGTATTGATCATTGCCTGTCCATGTGCTTTAGGACTTGCTACCCCGACATCTGTGATGGTTGGAAGTGGACGTGCAGCCCAGCACGGTATTTTGTTCAAAGAAGGTCAATTTCTGGAACGTCTTGCTTCATGTGATGTGTTCCTGTTTGATAAGACCGGCACACTCACCCAGGGCACACCGGAAGTGAGTGATATCTACGTAAATGGGATAACTAACAATCAACTGCTTCTTTATATGGGAGCACTGGAGAATGCAGCAAACCATCCACTTGCCAACGCAGTCGTGTCAGAAGCAAGAAAACATCACATGCGTCTGCCAGATGCCACAGCTGTCTCAATGCTCCCAGGTGCAGGAATAAAAGGATACGTTTTGAGTAAGCCAGTTTTCATAGCAAATCGGCGACATTTACAGGAAAAACAGCGATTTTCTAAAACAGAAGCTGATTTACTGAAAAAACTGGAGCATGAAGGAAAAACTGTCATGGTCTGTTTTATGGATGAAAAATTTGTTGGATTCATCGCTGTCACAGATCAGATAAGACCTCACGCAGCCAAAATAGTGTCAACGTTAAGTAAAAGGAAGTTCCCCGTCATCATGTTGACTGGCGATAATCAGTTTGCCGCAAAACAGGTCGCGGGCAAAACAGGTATTAGACATTTCCAGGCTGAAATGACACCACAGGAAAAGTCTGCCGTAATCAAACAGCTGCAAAAGGAAGGACACACTGTTGCAATGGTTGGAGATGGGATGAATGACTCGCCGGCACTTGCAGTTGCTGATGTTGGCATTGCCATTGGAGCAGGTTCAGACATTGCCCTGGATGCGGGCGGGGTCACGATAGTCAATGATGATTTACTGCAGCTGACAGACGCTGTTGCTATCAGTAAAAAAACAATGAAGAACATTAAACAAAATTTCACTTGGGCCTTTCTCTACAATATCCTGATGATCCCCTTGGCAATTGTCGGGGTTATGCCACCATGGATTGCCGCCGCCGCGATGGCGTGCAGTTCTGTCACCGTCGTATTGAACGCACTCAGACTGAAAAAAGTGAAACTGGACTAAATCTTGTTTGCATCTCCAGTGTGGAAAATGGAAGGTGTAGCTTTACATTTTTTTCAAAATTGGTTGACAGTTATTTTTTTTGTGATAAGATTGCTTATAATCAATTAAATAGCACATATTTGCTTCTTATCAAGAGAGAGGGAGGGACTGACCCTGTGAACTCTCGGCAACCGAATCTCACAACAGATTACGGTGCCAAATTCAGAGAAATGCCCAGCATTTCGCAGATGAGAAGGTTTGCGCAAAAAGAAATTATTTTTGTGGACCCTTTTCCAATGCGGAGAAGGGTCTTTTTGGTACAAGAAAAGAATTTAAGCTTCACCCTGTTCACTAGCTGTACGCCTAGCAATGTCACGAAGAGTAGGAAAAAGTAAAAGTTTCGCAAATTGAAAGGAGAAGAAAACAGTATGGCAAAACAAACATTCACCGCAACAGCAACCTGGAAGGAGAATCTATTAGTAGAAACCGAATCACGGGGACACCGCATTCTCATCGATGAACCACAAGAGCTCGGAGGCTCAGACAAAGGAATGAATCCTGTAGAAGTAGTCTTATCAGCCTTAGGCGCCTGCCAGGCCATCGTGGCTCGGACTTACGCCTCACAATTCGGTATTGACTTGAAAGGCTTCAGGGTAACAGTTGAAGGTGATCTGGATACGGACGGATTTCTGAATAAATCGAATGTCAGACCGGGTTTCTCTAACATTCGTTACATTTTTCATATTGATACAGAGGCACCAGCAGAAAAAATCAGTGCTTATCAAGAGTTTATCGAGACTCATTGCCCTGTAGGTGATACACTTGCCAATCCGGTTGCATTAAAAGCATCCCAGGTTATCGTAGAACATCCAACCTATTAACAACGATGCATCATCATCATTGTGGCTAACCACAGTATTAAACCAACTAAACCTATATATTTAATCAAAAATAAAGGAGTCTTGCATAATGACTAAACAAATTCATTTAAACGGTTTTATCCAACATTCCCCTTCCCCACATTCGACTGGATTGTGGAAACATCCAAAGGATCAAGGAACAAACCATCATCGTATTTCTTATTGGACAGAAGCGGCTCAAATTCTCGAAAAAGGAAAGTTCGACGCCATGTTTATTGCTGATGTTCTCGGCACATACAGCGTCTATCAAAACAGCTTCAAACCCGCGGCCCAGCATGCTGTGCAATTTCCTGCCCACGATCCGGTTTTACCTATTTCTGCAATGGCTGCAGTTACAGAAAATCTTGGTTTTGCAGTAACGATATCAGCTACCTATGCACAACCATATGCTCTTGCAAGGCAGTTGTCTACACTTGATCACCTATCCAAGGGGCGAATTGCATGGAATATCGTGACTTCTTATTTGGAAAGTGAGGCTACTAACCTGGGATTGCCGCAACGTCTCCCCCATGATTTACGTTATGATCGTGCTGACGAATTTCTTGAAGTAGTATACAAATTATGGGAACAGAGTTGGGAAGACGGCGCAATCATACTGGATCAGGAAAGCGATACATTTGCCGATCCCGAAAAAATTCATGCAATACATCATGAAGGAGAGTTCTTTCATGTACCTGGCCCCCACCTGGTTGAGCCCTCCCCACAACGGACACCGGTTCTATTCCAGGCCGGTGCATCACCACGGGGAAGAGATTTCGCGGCAAAACACGCAGAGGGTGTCTTCATTAAAAATCACTCTTTGGAGGCGGTCAAAGCGTATACTGCCGATCTTAGGCAACGTACCCGCAGGCAAGGCAGGCAGCCTGAAGACATCAAGATATTCCCCATGATCCTGCCAATTGTCGGTTCCACAGAAAAAGAGGCCTACGAAAAATATGAAGAACTGACAAACCATGTCAGCTATGAAGGTACGCTAGCGCTTTTATCGGGACATACCGGCATTGATTTTTCAACATATGACCCAAATCAGTACATCGAAGAAATGAAAACAGAAGCAGTACAAGGAAATTTGGATTTATATGCAAAAGATCCGAAAAAAAGATGGACATTACAAGAAGCAGTTAAAAATCACGGACTTGGCAATGGTACTGTAAAATTTATCGGCACACCAGAACAAATTGCCGATCAAATAGAACAGTGGGCTGATGAGGGGGATGCAGATGGCTTTAATATTGCCCAAGCATATTCTCCAGGGACCTTCCAAGAATTCGTGGACCATGTCGTGCCCGAACTGCAAAAACGCGGAATTTACCGGACTGAATATGAAGCTGGTACATTACGGGAAAATCTATATGGTAAAGGTTCAGTCCATCTGCCATCTAGTCACCCAGCAAAGAAAACCCGCATTTCAACAGGCAATAAAACTTTAACCACAATAAGAGAGAGTTGAGGACATGGAGACAATCAGGCTATACACATGGATAGGTTTCGTTATTTTTGTCATCGTCATGATCGGTATTGGTTTTGTTTCCGGAGGTAAAACAAAAAGCATCAGTGATTTTGCTATCGGCGGAGGAAAACTTGGCCCATACTTGCTTGGGCTTTCCTTTGCCGCTACCTATCTAAGCGCCGCTACATTTTTGGGATACGTCGGCTGGTCCCACGAATGGGGTTATGCTAATCTATGGTTATTTTTGGCTATCATAGGCGGAGGTCCGATTGGTGTGCTCATGGTTGCCAAAAGAGCACGTGCAATCAATACTACACAAAAATCCCTATCCTTGCCAGACTGGCTTGGTGATTTTTACAAGAGTGATATCCTGCGGACAGGAAGTGCATTCATCCTGTTATTTAATATTTTTTATATTGCCTCGCAATTTGCAGCCGGAGCACTCGTTTTTGAATATTTACTTGGTATGTCTTATGATACAGGATTGATCGTTATTGCAGCCACATTGATTTGCTATGTATTCGCCGGTGGTGCTCTAGCAGATGTATACACGGATGCCATTCAAGCCATCCTGATGGCTTTAGCAGGGATTGTCGTGTTTTTATCCGGCATTATTCATTTTTGGAAAGGCAGTGTACATGGAACATTTGCCAACATTACTGAAAATTTAGCCGCCCAAGATCAAGCTTTGACCCAAGTGTTCAATTCTCACTCTGCGTACTTTCATTCTGTTCCTGCAATTGTTGGTGCGATTATTATTCAATGTGCATTTGCTTCTTCTCCGCAACTATTCAATAAAGTTATCGGGCTAAAAAAGGAAAAAGATGTGGGGAAAATGATCGTTGTCTATGTGATTACTGCATCGCTTTGTTTAATTGTACTCTTCGGCGGGGTCTATAGCCGTGCCGCACTGGGAGACACCGTCCATACAACTGACTTAGCCTTGATGGAATATGCGGTTTATCTATTTTCTCCCTTGATTGCAGCTCTGATGGGGATCGTTATTCTGGCAGCCGCGATGTCTACAACTGATGGGATATTCGTCGCCATCTCTACCGTATTTGCAAATGATATTTTTCTAAAGGTATTGGTCAAACGCAAGCTTGTCAAAGCCGATACAGCTACCGCTGAGCGGATTGCCCTGAGAATAGGCAGGATATCGGTGGTTGTTATTGGATTCATCGCTTATCTCATTGTTAAACAGCCGCCTAAATATCTTGGTGACGTCTTGTGGATTGGTGTTTCCGGTGTTGCGGCGGGTACTGTCGGACCGATTTTATATGCAGTATATGCTAAAAAACAGGCAGCTCCGCGCGCAGCGGAATTATCCATGGGGTTCGGTCTCTTTTCATACTTGTTACTTTATTTCAGCGGCATGGAAAAAAGTACAATGGCTGCTGGTGCATGGGCAACGCTGATTGGCATTGGAACGATGTTTCTATTTGCTAAAACGTTAACCTTGCCAAAGCAGGCAGCTGCAAATCAAATAGCGGCTAAGATGAAAATAAAATAAAAAGGGGTTGTATATCATGTTTGTTAATACGATGCTATCCATCTGGTTATACGGATTCATCGGGATAATGATTTTGATAGGTTTATCTTTATGGAAATGGTATTTTCGGCAGTAATTTGGAATGAAATCAGATTTGATCAGGCACCAAATGGACCGTACTGAACGAGCGAGTTGTCAAGTTGGTTCGCTCGTTTTATAGCATTTCAGTTCATAGTATGTGGAGAGACTGCTTTTTCTTAAAGCTTCCAATGAATTATCCACAGTATTCATCTCCTATACTTCTACGTAATTCATCAAAACATATCTCGGCGGGGTATTCCGCAAAGTCATTTTTTTTCGCCCTCTTTGCACACACCGCAAGTTTGTAATCCGCTGCAATAGTATATTGTTTGCAGATAAAATCGACCTTTTCATTTTTCTCCATATCCACGATCTCTATCTGGTTATTGTCCATATTTTTTACCCGAAAGGAATGGAGCGGAATTGCTAATCCTTTACCTACCGCTTTCAAATAACTTTCTTTCAGCGTCCAAATCTCAAAGCAGGCAAGATTTTTATTTCTTGAATGGATGATATCCCGATATTCAAACCCCGTAAAAAGATGTTTGGCTATACGTAAATCAAATGATTGTACTTTCTCGACATCAATACCTACTGGCTGGTCGTGCAGGGCACAAACGACATACTTGCCAGAGTGGGAAATATTATATTGAAAAGCTGGATAATCGTACAAAAATGGTTTACCATACACATTTTTCTCTATGACAGTATCTTTCAGACCTGTGCCTGTCTTTTCCTGAAGAACATGATTTAATAAAAGATCACCTATCATTGCTCGATATGCATCTTCAAGATGGAAAAATTGCCGTATGCGTTTTTGTCTTTCATCAGGTACCCGTTCAGATAACATTTCCAACTCTGCTTGGCTCTTTTTTTCAGGCAATTGACAAATATAAACTTCAACCATCTCGATCCCTTCTTTCCTCATTTTTATGGGCAAACAATGCACAACGGAACAAAAATACCAATCACTCTGCTCTTTCAGCACGGTCCATTTTTAGACGGAGCCCATGATCTGTCGAATCTTTCAGCCGAAAAGCTATCAAGCAAGCAACGACCAGAAATATTGCAGCGCCGAACAAGGCGTATTGATAGGTCAATAACTGAACTGGTTCTCCTGCTGGGGTATTTTGTGTCCCCAAAATACTAGCCAAAATAGCTACGCCAAGAACAGAGCCAAGTCTATTCTCCATTTGAAATAATGTTGTAGCCCTGGCCATCGAAGCAGGTTTTATATATTTAAAAGCTGAAATTTGCGCAGCACCGACTGTTTGGCCAAGAAAGAAACCAACACCAAACATGAATAACCTGAGCAGCCATGGATTGGATGCAACGAATAATGTAATCAATATAAATACAGTAATGGCACCCATAAGGGAATAGACTAGCAAACGCTGCAAGCCAAGTCTCTGCAATGTCCATGGCATCAACTGGGAAGCGACCATTAATCCTACCGCTTCCAGAAATGTCGTCAACCCTGTATGTAATGCGCTCATATGCAGGACATTTTGATACATAAGCGGAAAGGCATAGAGCATTCCTAACAAACCGGCTGCAGAACACAGTCCGATTAAACTCATTGTCCGGAACATATTGTCTTTGAATAGTCTTAAATCAATCATCGGTTTCTCCACATAAAGTTCTACAATAATAAGCAGCGCCAACAAACATAGCCCAACAAGGCCTGACATGAGGATTCCAGGGGATGCCCCCCCTTTTAAAGCTGCCTGTGCCAGTGCATAAACCGACAAGAAAAAACCGGTTAGAGATAATATGAATCCCTTATAATCAAATTTTCCCGCTTCGGGTTCCACATGCTCTGCCAAATATACTTTTCCTATACACAAAGCGAACAGGCCGATTGGAATGTTCAAGTAAAATATCCACCTCCAAGAAAGCATATCTACTAAAAACCCACCAATTACCGGCCCAAGTGCGGGTGCAAGCGCAATTGGCACAATGAGCATTCTTGAAAGTTTCGGCCGCTCTTCATGCGTAAACGTCCTGAATAAAATGGCCATTCCTACAGGGGTGATAAAACCTGCACCAACGCCCTGGAAAATCCTGAATAGATTCAACATGTTCATATTCTGGGATAATCCGCATAAAGCCGAAGCAAGGGTAAATATACTTAGCGCAAGCAAAAATATACGCTTTGTCCCAAAGCGGTCACCCATCCAACCCGCTACCGGAAGAAACATTACCAGACTGATCAAATAGCCGATATTTATCGTACCCATGGCTGCAGGAGGAACATGGAATGCTCCCCCTATCGCCGGTAAAGCCACATTAACAATCGTACTATCCAAGGCAGACATAAACATAGCCAGTACATAAACGATGCATACAGCGACCTTGACATGTAGTTCTCTATTCATTGCTATTTCCCGTTACCGATACTTGCAGTTGGTTTCAAACTATTCGGCATCAAATTATGCCAATGATCTCTTATATAGGCTAAGCATGCTTGACGATCCGCTGCTCCGTAAATTTTTTTCCAACCATGGGGAACGTTGATAAATGACGGCCAAAGAGAATGCTGGCCTTCCTCATTAACTAAAACAAAATAAGATCCTTCCGGATTTTCAAATGGATTGCTCATTATCTCTCTCCTCCTATAAGTCTATTCAAGTAGCGTGATGCAGTTTAGCTAATTTATTTGATAGGATGCCGCCAATTTCTGACAATGGCTCAGGCTGACACATGTCTTTATGCCGGCAATGAATATCGTATGTTTCAATGCAGCCGTGAATATATGGTTTCCATGTGCTGGCAGAAATAGGATCGAACCATTCAGGTATAATAGTCGAACGGAAAAATAGAATATCGCCAGAGAATGTTTCTGGTTTGAATGCGCTAAGATGATGAACAGATTGCACATATGTTTCCTTTAAGTTCGTTATCGTTACATCATCCAGGTTTGATAATGCACTGCCGTCTTTTCTCAGCAATTCGAGTGCATGTTCAAGATCGAGAGGTTCCTGACTTAGACTTTCGGGGTCATAGCCTCCCAAAGCAAGCAAAGCAATAAGTGCTTCCTCCTCATCCGGGACATCCTTAATTGGAAGAAAATGATTTGGATATGCGTCTAGCATCGCGACTAATGCGACCTCTTCTCCTTGCTTCTGAAGCTTTGTTGCCATTGCCTGAATGATATTTCCTCCCAATGACCAGCCCAGAAGGTAATAAGGCCCTTTGGGTTGTATGCATTGTAGCTGTTCAATATAATCTGCTGCCATATCATCCAATGAGTGCGGTATTCTATCCGGCTGTGAAATGCCCCGTGCCTGGAGACCATAAATCGGATAATCTTTATTTAATTCTTTCATTAGCCCAGCATAACACCAACTAAGGCCCCCAGCCGGGTGGACACAGAATAGCGGCGGAAAGTGTCCACTTGTTCGCAATGGTAATATGACATCAAGTGCACTATGCCTGTTACCGCTCTCCAATCGTTCAGCAAGCCCTGCAACAGTAGGAGATTCAAAAAGATTACCGATACTCAGATTAACGCCGAATGATTCTTTAATGCGCGTCATCAGCTGTACAGCAAGCAATGAATGGCCACCTAAATGGAAGAACTCATCATCAATTCCTACGTGTGGCAGATTCAGTACTTCCATAAACAAGTCACGCAACATCTCTTCTTTTGGTGTTCTTGGTGCGCGTTCACTCGCTACGGCTGCATAATCCGGCTGAGGGAATGCCTTGTGATCCAGCTTTCCGTTTGGTGTTAATGGAAATGCATCAACCCTCACAAATGCGGAAGGCACCATGTAATCAGGTAAACGCTTCGCTGCCCAGCGTCGCAAATCGAAAATTTCCTCTTCATTTTTATTTGCCTGCAGGATAATGTAGGCGACAAGCCGCTGATCCCCAGGGTGGTCTTCTCTGCTTATCACGGTTACCTGATCTATGTCCCGGTGTTCGGAAAGGACATATTCAATTTCACCTAATTCAATCCTAAACCCTCTGATTTTGACTTGCTGGTCAGACCGCCCAATGTAATCTAACGTTCCATAGTCATTCCAGCAGGCTAAATCACCTGTGCGATACATCCTTGATCCACTTTCACCATAAGGGTTTGCAACGAATCGTTCCGCAGTCAGATCGTGCCTTCTGAGATAACCTCGTGCTAATCCATCACCAGCTACATACATTTCACCTACCACACCAATAGGTACTGGCTGCAGATACTTATCCAAAACATATACATCCAGATCCGGTATACCTTGTCCAATGACACTGTTTGTACGGGAAGAAACTGACCTTTTATCCAGTTCCATGTAAGTAACATGTACTGTCGTTTCGGTAATACCATACATATTGACCAATTTTGGCATATCCTCCGCATGTCTTGTATACCAATCTTCTAGACGACCTTGTTCAAGCGCTTCTCCGCCAAAAATGACGTATCTTAACTTCAGCTTCTGTCCAAACTCTTGGTTCTCTCTATCTGCTTGCATTAATTGATAAAAAGCTGAAGGGGTCTGGTTCAGAACAGTAATACCTTCGCTCCCAAGCAGCTGTAAAAAAGCCACAGGTGAACGACTGATTTCATGCGGTACGATAACAAGTCTTCCGCCGTACAGCAGGGCACCCCAAATTTCCCATACCGAAAAATCAAATGCATAGGAGTGGAAAAACGTCCATACATCTTCCTGATTAAACCCGAACCAATGGTCAGTCGACCCAAGCAGGCGATTCACGTTTTGATGGGGAATAACCACACCTTTTGGTAGACCGGTAGATCCGGAAGTATAGATAATATAAGCTGGATGGAGTGGCTTCAATGGTTGCGTTCGTTCTGCATCTGTCGGATTAATATTCTTTTGTCTGCTTAATTTTTCATTTGTTTCCTTTGCATCTAAAATGAGAGATGGTATGGAATCACTATCCGTTATTTTGTCCATAAAATCTTCATTCGTAATAACCAATACCGGCTTTGCATCTTCTACCATAAACGCAATTCGTTCACTAGGATAATTCGGATCAAGGGGGACATAGCCCGCTCCTGTCTTTAGAATGCCAAGCAAACCGATAACCATTTCAAATGATCTTGGCAAGGCCAAAGCTACAAATTGTTCTGGCCCAACGCCATTTTTAATTAATAAGTGTGCAAGTTGGTTCGCTCTCTCATTCAATGATTGATAAGTCATTTGTTCATTCCCAAAGGTAAGAGCGATATTTTTCGGCGCAAGCACTGCTTGTTTCTCAAATTGTGATGGTAAGCATGCTTCTGCAATTGTCTCTCCCATATTTCCGTGCATAAGCAGTTTTTGTTTTTCTTTCTGTTCCAATATCTCCAGCTGTCCAATTGGCTGATCGGGATTCATTACTGCAGAAGTCAGTAAACGAATAAGGCGGTTTACCATCGAAATGATTGTTTCTTCCTTGAACAAATCTGTGCTGTATTCCAGAAAACCATGCAAACCACCAGCCTCTCCTGACGCAGTCAAGTGTTCACGAAATTCCAAGGTGAAATCGAATTTAGCTGAGCCAACGCTGTAAATAGACAGGTCACTCTTCAATTCAGGCAGCTCGAGTTTCGGCTTTGGAGTGTTTTGTAATGCTAACATGATCTGGAATAATGGATGTTTTGACCTTGAACGTGCTGGATTAAGCACTTCCACTAATCGTTCGAAAGGCAGTTCCTGATTTTCATAAGCATTCATGTTCACCTTCTTAACCCTATCAAGCAGCTCATTAAAGCTTGGATCACCAGAAGTATCTGTTCGCAATACCAAGGTATTTATAAATAACCCCACAAGATCAGTCAAGGCATCGTCATTTCTGCCCGCAACAGGGCTTCCCAAAGGTATGTCAGTGCCAGCCCCCAGCCGTGTAAGCAAAGCGGCAAGCCCTGCTTGTAATGTCATAAACAAGCTGACCCCATTTTGTGCGGAGATCTGCAACAGTTGATGATGAATTTTTGCGTCCATTGTAAAGTGATACGTTTTTCCTTGATAACTGGACGCTAATGGACGCGGATAGTCCGTCGGTATTGCCAAATGTTCCGGCAAATCAGCTAATGTTTCTACCCAGTAATCAAGCTGCGCATCTGCCAGACTTTTACCATCCGCTTTATTTTCCAGAAGCTCTTGCTGCCAATAGGCATAATCAGCATATTGCACGAGTAAGTCCGTCCACTGAGGCGCTTCTCCTTGCAAGCGGCTTAAATATGCTTCTCTCAAATCCTTTGTTAAAGGAGTCAAAGACCAGCCATCACCAATAATATGATGCAGCAGCAATACGAGGACGAAATTCCCCGTTCCTACTTCAAAAAGCTCCACACGAAATGCAGGCTCTTCAGATAAATGAAAGCAGTATCTTACAGCTCGGTCTAATTGTTCAGTCAATTGTGATTCTTGTATTCGTTGCACATACAAGTTTGGTTTGGCGACAGCCACATCCAATACCTGTTGCCGTGCATTGCCGCCTTGCTCCGGAAAAATCGTCCTTAAGGATTCATGTCGGGCAACCACATCCATGATTGCTTTCTGTAACACATCCTGTTTCAATTCTCCTGTTAGACGGACGACGATTGGAATATTGTACGTCGGGCTTGGCCCTTCCAACTGGTAAAGGAACCATAACCGCCGCTGTGCAAATGACAATGGAATCTTATCTTGCTTTTCTGCCTTTTGTACGGGTGGCCTCACTTGCTTACCTCTTTTTAACTGTTTGACGAGACCAGAAACTGTAGGTGTCTCAAAAAGCTTCCCAATGCCAAGTTCGACTTCAAAAACGTCACGAATACGGTTCATTAATTGGGCAGCGAGCAATGAATGACCGCCAATATCAAAGAAACTGTCATCAATTCCGATTTGCGATACATCCAGCACTTGTTTAAATAAATCACATAAAATTTCTTCCTGCGGTGTTCGTGGTTCCCGACTGTATGCACCCTTTTCAAAATCCGGATCCGGCAGTGCTTTACGGTCAATTTTCTTGTTTGGTGTCAGGGGCAGCGTATCCATCTTCACGAAGGTGGACGGAACCATATAGGCTGGCAGCCGATCTTGCACAGTTTGTCGGAGTTTATGAAGATCGATAACTGCCCCTTCCTCTGACACAAGGTATGCAACTAAACGCTTATCTCCTGGGTGAAATTCTCTGGCGACAGCCACAGCCTGGGCAACTGCAGAATCTTTTGTCAGAACTGTCTCAACTTCTCCAAGCTCAATTCTAAAACCGCGAATTTTAACCTGATGGTCCGATCTGCCGATATACGCCAGCGTGCCATCCATATTCCAGCGTGCAATGTCGCCAGTGCGATACATCCGCTCTCCTGGTGCCCCATACGGATTCGCTATGAAATGTTCAGCAGTTAAATCCGGGCGATTGAAATACCCGCGTGCCAGACCGTTGCCAGCAATATACAAGTCTCCATTCATTCCCGGGGGAACAGGCTGTAACCCGCCATCCAGGATGAAAACTTGTGTGTTTCCAATCGGGGAGCCGATGGAAGGGATGCCGGTTTGTTTCGGCTGCAATGTAATAGACGTGGACCAAATGGTTGTTTCAGTGGGACCATAAAGATTTGTTACTTCACAATCCAATTCCTGCAATGCTCCAACTAAATTGGCTGCAAGAGCTTCTCCGCCAACCAGTACATGAAGTCCCCGTATCTTTTCTGGATGCGTTGAAACGAGTGCATGCCAATGTGACGGAGTCGCTTGCATGATTGAAATTCGATTTTCTTCAATTAATTGGGCTAATGCGAACGGGTCTTTAATTACTTCCCTCTGAGCAACGACACAACATGCCCCGCTGATTAATGGAAGAAATATTTCCAATGCTGATATATCGAAAGCAATTGTCGTTACAGCTAACAACCGATCCCGCCCATCTAACGTAAATCTATTTTGCATAGAAAGGAGAAAGTTGGTCAGGCCTTCCGCTGTAACCACCACCCCTTTCGGACGCCCAGTAGAGCCAGAAGTATAGATCATATATGCCGGATGTTGCGCCGCCGTCTGTTTACAAGGGAAATCGGTATTGGCATAGGCGGCTAATGCTTCGCATATAGCTGGATTATCCAACAGCAGGATCGGAATTTCACTCTCCGGTAAACGATGTTGCGCCTCTGCATTCGTCAATATGCAAATCGGCCGGGCGTCCTGGAGCATATAAGCAATGCGGTCAGAAGGATAATCCGGATCGATTGGTAAATAGGCTGCTCCAGTTTTCATAACGGCTAACATGGCAATGACCATATGTTCCGATCGCGGCAATACCAGAGCAGCAAATTTTTCTGGCCCTAATCCTTGTTGTTCAAGCAAATGGGCAAGTTGATTCACTCGCTCATTTAACGCTTCATATGAAAGTGTGTTGCCGTCAAATTCCAACGCTGCGGCCAGTGGTGTACCTTTCACTTGCCGGGAGAACATCCCCAGCAAGCTTGTATCGTACAATTCCTGAGGGGTATGGTTCCAATGATCGATTACAGTAACGTATTCTTCCGGTAAAATAGTCCCTATATCAGCAATTTTTACATCTTGATCGGCTTTAGCGACATTTTCCAGGAGGTGCAGCATACGCTGCAGATGCAGTTCTGTTTCCTGTTTTTGATAAATATCAGCGTTAGCATCCAGGTCGATTCTGATACCTTTACCATCTCGTTGATCATAAATATTCAGGGACAGATCATCAACAGGTCCTGTATGAAGTTTGTGGGTCGTACCGTTTATTCCTGCAAAATTAACTCCATAATCAAATGGCATCATGTTAATTTGCGGTCCAAACAGGCGTTGATGCTCTCCCAGCAGCCGCAGATCCCGACGTAACGTCTCATGTCTGTAATGCTGATGGGACCGGACTCGTCTCATCTCCAGTTGTACTTCCTTCATCAACTCCGACAAACGCATATCCGGACGTACTGGAATGCGCAACGGCAATAAATTCATTACCATTGCCGGAACCCTTACCGAAGACGTTCCCATACGACACATCATGGGTAAACAAAGTACAATATCTTCATTCCCAGTTATTTTTTGCATATACATTGCAACAGCTGCCACAACAATCTCATACCAGTTCCCCTTGTAAGAACGTGCGGTTTCTTTCAAATGACCCATTGTATCCATCGACAAATAACCGGTCCGATGGATAATTTTTTTGGATAACTGTGACGACGTGTCAGCCAAGCTCACTACATCTGGATGATCACTGAAACGTTCCAACCAAAATGTACGATCTTGCTTGTATTTATTAGATGTCACATATGTCTCATGTTCATCCAGGATATCCTGGAAATCCCCCAGCCTGTCTCCAGTTACAGCTCCATGCTCTACGAGTGATGTATAAATGTGCGCAACTCGTTGCACAATGAGGGAAAATCCAAAAGCATCCGCTGCAATATGATGAATGCGCTGATACCATAAATACCTATCCTTACTTACTTTAAACAGCGCCTGCTTAAACAGCTGCTCCTCTTTCAGATCTATTGGTCGGCCAATGTCCGCCTTCATCCATATTTCAGCTGCCTGACTGGGGTGGGATTCACTAGTCACATCTATAAAATGCAGTGAAAAATCTTTCTTTTCACGAATCACCTGCCAAGGTCCTGATGCATCATCTCCAAATTTGGTATGAAGTGAATCTGCTTCTTCAATCGCCTGCCGCAGTGCTTGTTCAAAACGTTCCAGATGCAACTTTCCATTTATTTCGACATACTCAGCCGTATTATAAATGGGATTATCCGGTTCCAGCTGCTGCGCGTACCAAATGCCAGCTTGCGCACCAGTTAATGGCTGCTTTCTAGCTATCATTTTCGTCACCTCCTGCTCCCGCTGCTTTTTCATACTTTTTCTTTTGCTTTATTTATTAAACTCCACCATTCGGATAATGTGTTTTTTTCAGCCAAATCCATAAAATTCACTTCCAATCCGTCTTGTCTCCATAATTCAACCATGCTCATCAAACGGATGGAATCTAGTCCCAAACTGAATAAATCATCTGTATCAGAAAGTGCTTCTGCCTGCATATCCAAGATTTCAGCAACTTGTTTTCGGATCGCTTCCAATGTGATCGTGTCTGTCGCAACAGGTTCTTCCGCCTTATCCATCTGTTTTTCCATTTGCAATGCTTGTATTACCTCCTCTGTAGAAATAGTAAACGCACAACGTTTAGCTGCATATTCCATTGCCATTCTATGGTCGTCTGGCGAAAAATCTGCTACTGCGTCACCTACGAGAAAAGGCTTTATATCATACATGAATGCTTCAGCAGCTGTTATCAAGCATCCAATATGTGCATAAATCCCGCAAATGATCAGCTGGTCACGCCCTTGCTCCTGTAAGATATGCAGAAAATCCGTCTTTTTAAAAGCACTGTATCGCCATTTTGTCAGAATAAGATCGTCCAGTTCTGGTGCTAGAGCATCGGTAATGCCGGTTTGGGCAGGATCATCCGAAAGCCCTTCACCCCAGAAGTCAGTAAGCAGTGCTCTGTCTCCAGGATTCTGATCCCCTGGCTGTGCTGTATAGACAACCGGTATACGCTGCGTTTTACATTGTCGTTTCAACATTTCAGTATGATGTATTAATTCAGTAATCGGAGATTGTTCTTTATCATAGAAATTCAAGAAGTAATGCTGCATGTCATGGATAAGCAAAACTGCTCTGTCCGGATCAATCTGCCAAGATACTTTATTGGCTGGAAAATCTGACTCTTTTGGCATTGTATAAGCCTGGATAGTAGGAATACCCATTTCATCACGTCCTTCATTTTATTTATTTTGATTCCGCCAGTTTAATTGAAATCATTTCGCGTAAAGATTTTTTACTGACCTTGCCAAAAGGTGTCTGTGGGAAAGCATCAACGATCTCCACACGATCTGGCAGCTTATAATCCGCAATACCTCTTTTTGTCAAAAACGCCCTTATTTCCGCTTTGGAAGGTGCTTCCTCATAAGGGATAATGAAGGCACATGAGCGCTCACCTAAGAATTTATCAGGCATAGAAACGATGGCGACATCGAATACGTTAGGATGGACAATAATATGATCTTCTACTTCCTCGGCAGCGAATTTTTCGCCACCACGGTTAATTTGGTCTTTCGCGCGTCCTTCCATGACAATGTTGCCTGTTTTATTCAGGCTGACAAGATCTCCGGTACGGTAAAAGCCATCTGAAGTAAATGCTTTGGCATTATGGCTTTTCGCTTTATAATATCCGCGAATGGTATATGGTCCCCTGGTCAAGAGTTCACCGGCTTCTCCTGGTGCAACTTCCCTGTCTTCCTCATCAACAATGCGTATCTCATCATAGGGGGACATTGGTCTTCCTTGTGTATAGAAGACAATTTCTTCCGGATCCCCCAATCTTGTGTAATTAACCAAACCTTCTGCCATTCCGTACACTTGTTGTAATTTACATTCAAATGCCGACGGTATACGGCAGTTAATTTCTGGACTGGAATGTGCACCTCCAACTTGTATGATTTGCAGACTTGTGAAATCATACGAGCGAGTCTTCACCGCCTCCAGCCATATAATCGCTACAGGCGGCACCAACGCTGTAATGGTGACTTTTTCTTTTTCAATTAATGGAAATGCTTCGTCAGGGCTCGGCCCGGACGAGAGAACGACTTTGGCTCCTGCATAAAGTGCCCCCAGCACACCTGGTGAACTCAGCGGATAATTATGTGCGATCGGCAAAACAGCCAAATAAACACTGTACTCGTTCAATCCACATATTTCATTGCTCCGCCGCAAACTGTAGATATATTCATCATGTGTTCGAGGGATCAATTTTGAAAGCCCTGTACTTCCACCAGATAGTTGTAAAAAGGCAATATCATCCGGGTATACTTCAGGCTGTACATAATCAGCCGCGATATATAAATCCATTAATTGTTCTAATTCCGCAGACTTGCCAAGCGTGATAATATGCTTTAATGAAGGCGTATTTTCCTTGACCTTTTTAGCTAACGGATGATAATCGAATCCAGAAAATCTTTCTGGCATAATATAGGCTTTGGCTTCCGAAAATTCACAGAAATATTGAATCTCTTTATAGCGATGTGACGGTAGTGCGAAAACTGGCAGTACTCCTAATCGAAAAAGCGCAAAACATACTTCGAAAAATTCTATTCTATTTGGGATTTGTATGACAACCCGGTCCTCTTTTTTTAATCCTATTCTCTGAAAACCCGCAGCCAGTCGATCTACCCTTTCATCCAACATGGCATAGCTCACGCTTTCTTCCCCACTTATTAGTGCGATGTTATCACTATAAGTCTTTGCTCTTTCCCGAAGTATTTGTCCAAAAGTTTCACCGCGCCAGCAATTCTTTTCGCGATAAAATTCCGCCACTTCATGAGGCCATGGTTGACATCCATCCAGCACAATGTATTCCTCCCTGTTTATTTATCAATAGTTTCATTCATCTCTCCATCTTTCATGCCCATTGCATGCAACATCGTTCTAAACTTCGCTCCTGTTTCATGCAATTCTTCTGCAGCTTTCGATCCGGCTACAACTCCTGCCCCGGCAAATAGACGCAGAGAACGCTCTTGTACTTCCGCACAGCGAATCGTTACAATCCATTCGCCATCGCCGGTTTCATCACACCAACCGACCATACCGGTAAAAAAGCCTCGATCAAAGGGTTCAATCTCATAGATTGCATCACGTGCCAACACTGTCGGATAGCCGCAAACAGCCGGGGTAGGGTGCAATGCAGTCGCCAGTTCCAATGAAGAGGTGGCTGTATGCTTCAACGTCCCATATATTTCCGTAGATAAGTGCCACATCGCCTCCGTCTTCGTTAAAGTCGGTGTGTTTGGTACTTCTATCGTTCTACAAAAAGGAGCCAATGCTTCTTTTACCATATCTACCACAACAGCATGCTCGTACAAATCCTTTTCAGAATCGAGCAGCTCCAGAGCTCGCCGTTGATCCTCCGCTGGGTCATCACAGCGGGGTCGAGAACCCGCCAGTGGATTTGCGAATAATGTATTGCCGTTTTTAGCAACAAGTAGTTCGGGGCTTGCCCCAATCAGCGTACGTTTATTTTTTAAAGGCATCTCCCTACTACGCAAACTTTTTTTCTTCGGCAAATCAACTGCAAATGTATAGCCTTGCCGGTTGTGCCGAGCCAAATTTTTTAAAAGCTGTTTCACATCGACTTGCTCTTTGGTTTTGAAATCTAAAGCTCTGGAAACGACAATTTTGTCAATAGATTCCGTCGCAATCTTCTCCAAAGCCTGGTTGACACCTTCCATGTAAATTTCTGGTTCCGGCACAGGCTCCATCTCATAAAAAATCATTGGCGGAGCATCCGCTTCCTGTTCAGTTTTCATATTCAATGGACCTGACAAGTCTACTTCTTCAGGAATTATAATTTCCGCAGCATCGGAGTGATCAAAAGGAACAGCTCCCACAGCTATGGGACAAGGATGACCAGCTTGCTTCGCCGCTGCAAGTGCTGCATCAACACGGGATGGCAGGCTGAAAATTTGATTTTTTGTTTTCCAGGCCTCTTCGATAACTGAAAAAACACCTTTTCCCACTATGGTCCGTTGCGGTGATGCTAAAAAGAAATCACCCGACTCATATTCATCCAAGATGGATTGTGTTTTTAAAACAGTTGATTTATCCAATTTCTGATAACCTCCTTTTTGTTAGACTCCTAAAGTAGCTCCACCATCAACAACCATATCTTGCATCGTTATATGGGAGGCATGATCTGAAACTAAAAACAGCACCGCATCCGCAATCTCGGAAGGACTGCCAATTTTTCCTAACGGAATCCCGACGCGATACGCTTCAAGTTGCCCATCTATCGTTTGTTGTGCGCCATTCTCATCTTTCCAAAGCTTTCTTAGCATTTTCGTGTCCGTTGAGCCGGGAGATACGATGTTGCAGCGAATATGATGTTGCGCCAATTCCAAGCCTAAACATTTAGTAAACATCGTTGCTGCAGCCTTTGAAGCACTATAGGCTGCCATTGCCATCCTTGGCATATGGCTGGCATTGGAACTGACAGTGACAATAGAGCCGCTCCTGCGCGAGACCATATATTTGCTAACTATTCTGGAAACATGAAATACACCTGTCGCATTTACAGCGAAACTAATATCCCAGTCTGTTTCACTCAGGGTTTCTATCGTTCCCAACCGAAGTACACCAGCTATATTTACTAATATCTCTATAGGGCCCAAGTCCGATTCAACTTTAGAAATAACTTCTTCTACAGCAGCAGAATCACTGATATCTGCCGGGAAAGCTGTAACATGGTACCCTTTTTCCCGCCATATTTTCGTGCTATTGACAAGTTCATTTTCATTCTGATCTATCGCAGCTATCACCGCTCCATGCTCCGCAAGCTGTTTTGCAATGATCTGCCCCATACCTCCAGCAGCACCTGTAACAACTGCAATTTTTCCTGCAAGTTCATTCTTTTTCACACCAGCGCTCCTTTCCAAACATTTATTTGATTCACCATTCTTTTATTGAGAATGATTTTCATTATCAATTGCTACCGTTTATGATAGGATCTCTGAAAAGAAAAATCAAGATATTTCCTGTATTTTTTACCAAATGATAACTTAGTCCTGCTCTTTCCTTTTTCTAAAAATATATTACTTTTCAACATTTAGGCTACAATGCCTAGGGATGCTCCTTATTTCTTTGAAAAACGAAACTTTTTTTATTCATTTATCAAATATGGTTATGAAGACTTATATCTGGTTGTCATTCATCTTCTTTTTGGAAGATAGTAAGAGGCTACTTAGATTACAAGAAAAAACACGCAAAGTAAGTGTAAATACTAACCCACTATGTTCTTTCTGGATCATTTAGGGGACAGGACTTTCGCTGTAAAATTGAACATTTAAAGCATCAGGCTACTGTTCCACAGTGATTAAAAATTGCTAGGTTTTACATACCATTTCCAAATTTACAGGCCCTTTAGCCATTGAAAAAATATTCAATTTCGTAAATTTCGGGGTGGAAATTAAGGATGTAGTAAATAACAAGGACAATTGGTTACAATGAAAAAAGAAGACTCAAACAGAGGATAGTAACTATGAACTAGCAGTATTGAAATGAATTATAGAATAGGAAAACATTTTATTGACTATATAGTTCTATATCTAGTTCCATTTTTATGTAATGAATCAAGTGGAAGATCAATCTAGAGAGAGAACAGAAAAAGAGCTAACAGAAATTAGCAGCTCTCTCTTTATGGGCACAGAAAGCTAATGGATTTATACCGGAAAATATATGTAGAAAAAGTATATCTCATCTCCTAGTATACACATAGGTATTTTGTAGTAAAATTAGTATAACAATATACTCTCATAAAAAGGGAACAAATCAGAATACGGGTTAAGGACAAATAAACCCCACAGTCAGGTACTGTATCCGAATGTTAGATTTTTACTCTAACATTTGGAAATACAGTAAGACCTTGATTACAAGGTAACCTTTTATTTGTAATCAATCTCTCGTCAATACATTTGTAAGCACAATAAGGTAGCTCACAATTTACGAAAATGCGTTTAATTTTCCCGTTCTCTAAAATAGCATAGGAATATGCCATTTGGTGATTGAATGAGAAACTTAGACTATATGAAAATTTTTACTTTTGTTCTTCGGGGTAATTATTTCTGAAATAACATGCACAAAGTCTAATTCATTTTCAAAAGTGTTATGACGTTTAGAAGATACAGGATTTAAACCTTTCAGATACAGGACGATCATCGGATATTAATAGCAAGGTATCATAATAATCCATTGGTTCACCTCCGAAGCCAGGAAATAGAACAATTCCCTATCCAATTAGGAGCGGGGCTGTTTTTATTTACTTAACCCATAGCAGGAATCACGCTCTTATAGGGAAGACTTGATTTCAAGATCATACAACTATCTTTTATTGTTCCTCTTTTACTTGAAATAAAAAAAGGGGTTGGTTTAAAAACGATCACCAGACAACTTGAATTTGACAACTCGTAAAAAAAGCAATGACGGACCAGGAACTCGAAAGGCCTAGACTGCCACTGCTTTTATTGTGCGAACGTATTCGTCAGCGCAATCCACTTTAGGTAACAAGGTTATCTCATCGTCTGGTAAACAAGACCTACAGCTCCAGAATCGAATGTTTTGTTTTCGATAAGTTTAAGATTGATCTTCTCCTTAAGACCTTGGAACAACGGCAACCCGCTGCCAACCACGACAGGAGAAACCGTAATTTTATACTCATCAATTAAATCAAGCTGCATAAGGTAATGTGCGAATCTTGGACTGCCTAGGATTACCATATCCTTGCCTGGCTGCTGTTTGAGGTTCTTGATCTCTTTCTCGACCTCTTCTTTCACCAATCTGGAATTGTTCCATTCGACTTTCTCCAGCGTCGTGGAAAAAACGATTTTGGCTGCCTTTTCAATCCATTCGGCATGATTCCGTTCATATGGAGAAGCTGATGGGTTCGAAGGCACAGTTGGCCAGTAACTGTGCATCATCTGGTAAGTCCCACGTCCCCAAATGACAGTGTCGGCGGTACTAAGAATTTCTTTCGCATGTTCTTCCAAATTGGAATCATAGGAAACCCAGCCAATGTCCATTTCACCGTTTGGCCCTTCTACAAAACCGTCAAGCGATGCATGCAGAAATAGAACGAGTTTTCTCATTTTCAGTTCTCCTTTTGTTTACATTGAAAGAATTATTAACGTCATTGGCAAAGTCAGGTTTAGCACACATACTTGCTAAATTTCTCTATTCAACAATCAGGCCCATTAATAGAAACCTTATTTAGTTTTACCACAATAATGTTTATTGGACAAATCAAAAAAGTCATAGTTATATCTACTTAGCCCTTCCATGAGTGAAAGCTGAATTAATTATTTGAAATTATTCCAGCGTCTATCAACCTGCCCAACATCGTTCCAAACTGTTCACGTGTCATTCGCATGTGAGGGTCCTTGGCATTTGTCATACCCGCCTCAATCAATCTATCTCAAACGTATGGTGTACTTTTAATCTTGCCATCTTTACGAAATCGATTTTTATTTATCATGTCTAAGCATTGTTGTGGAGTGCCGGGAGAAGGATAAAACGTATGATTTAACCAATTAGTTTGGCTGTACGTTTCGGGGAATCAATAACAGCAAACTGGTCAGATAATGAAACCATATTTTCGGTTATTACCGGCTATCTAATACACTGTCATCATTGCCATTGAAAATGTATGCCAATTATGATGTAGTCTATAACCAGCCAACTGATGTATTAATAAATAAGCCGAATGACAACATGCATAGTTTTGATTTCATCAACAAGCTGGAAGTTTCTCGGAATGGGAATGGAAATCCTATGCTGTGGGACATATGAATGCAACTGAAAAAAATCAAATCAATGGATCCAGCGTGTGTGACACTATTCATTGTGGTATGAAGTCATCCGAGCGAGAGGCACGTATTGTTTTCACAACATGAAAATGCTGTGGCAAAAAGAAGACATAATAAAATGAACCCTCGCCACTAATGAAGTAGTGACAAGGGTTCTAGGGTTTTATCCGATGGAACCTTCCATTTCGAACTTGATCAATCTGTTCATTTCAACAGCATATTCCATTGGCAGTTCTTTCGTAAATGGTTCGATAAAGCCCATAACAATCATTTCTGTCGCTTCCTGTTCTGATAAACCGCGGCTCATCAGATAGAAAAGCTGCTCCTCAGAAACTTTTGAAACTTTTGCCTCGTGTTCCAACGAGATGTTGTTATTGTTCACTTCATTGTATGGAATCGTATCTGAAGTAGATTGATTATCCATGATCAATGTATCGCATTCTACGTTAGCGCGGGCGTTTTCGGCTTTTCTTCCGAAGTGGACCAGGCCGCGATAGTTCACTTTGCCGCCATGCTTAGAAATCGATTTCGAAACGATAGTAGAAGATGTGTTTGGCGCCAGGTGATGCATTTTTGCACCAGCATCCTGCACCTGACCTTTACCTGCAATGGCAATGGATAATGTATTACCGCGAGATCCTTCCCCTTTTAGCAAGATAGCAGGATATTTCATCGTCAGTTTAGATCCGATATTACCATCGATCCATTCCATCGTTCCATTTGCATCAACCGTTGCACGCTTCGTAACCAGGTTGTAAACATTGTTAGCCCAGTTTTGAATGGTTGTATAACGGCAATACGCATCTTTATGAACGAAGATTTCAACAACCGCACTGTGCAATGAATTTGTTGTGTAGACTGGTGCAGTACATCCTTCTACATAATGGACGGATGCCCCTTCATCAACAATAATCAAGGTACGTTCAAACTGTCCCATGTTTTCCGAGTTGATACGGAAATATGCCTGCAGTGGTGTTGTTGCTTTAACACCCTTCGGAACATAGATAAATGATCCGCCTGACCAAACCGCTGAGTTCAGTGCGGCAAACTTATTATCCGTTGGCGGAATGACCTTGCCAAAGTACTGCTTGAATAATTCTTCATGTTCTTTTAAAGCTGTATCAGTATCAAGGAAGATAATGCCAAGCTTTTGCAGATCTTCCTTCAGGCTGTGGTAGACAACCTCAGATTCATATTGCGCAGATACGCCAGCAAGATATTTTTGCTCTGCTTCCGGAATACCCAATTTATCGAATGTCTGCTTGATTTCATCGGGCACTTCGTCCCATGTTTTCCCTTGTCTCTCAGAAGGTTTGACATAATAAACTATTTCATCAAAATCCAATTCTGAAAGGTCACCGCCCCATTGCGGCATTGGACGCTTATAAAAATGATCCAACGCTTTCAAGCGGTAATCAAGCATCCATTGAGGTTCTTCTTTCATTTTGGAAATTTCTTCAACGATTCTAGGCGTCAACCCTTTTTCAGTACGGAAAATGGAGACGTCTTTATCACGGAAACCATATTTATATTCTTCCATTTCAGGCATTTTCTTTGCCATCGAATAAAACCTCCTTATGGTTTTTACTCATTCTAGCATATAAAAACTATTCTTTTACTGCCTTTTCCATTGCTTTCCAAGCAAGTGTTGCACATTTGATTCTTGCTGGGAACTTGGATACACCTTGCAATGCCTGGATATCATCTTCAAATTCTTCATCTTCACCTAGCATCATATTTGAAAAACTACTCGACATTTGCAAAGCTTCGGATACTTTTTTTCCTTTTATTGCCTGTGTCATCATCGATGCGGAAGACATACTGATAGAACATCCTTCCCCCGTGAATTTGGCATCTTTCACCATGCCATCTTCAATTTGCAGCTGCAGTTGAATACGATCGCCGCATGTTGGATTGTTCATATCGATGGTCAGTGCGTCTCCCTCTAGCTCACCTTTGTTTTTAGGATTCTTGTAATGATCCATGATGACTTGTCTATAGAGCGTGTCAAGGTTATTTAAAGACATTTCCGAAATACTCCTTCGTTTTCAAGAGTCCTTCTGTCAATTTGTCCACATCTTCCATTGTATTATAAAGATAGAAACTTGCTCTGGCAGTCGCATTAACACCAAGTTCTTTCATGAGCGGCTGTGCACAATGATGCCCTGCCCTTACTGCAATACCTTCCGCATCCAGAACCGTTGCAGCATCATGCGGATGAACATCTCTCATATTGAAGGTGATCAACCCAGCGCGTTTTTTGGGCCCATAGATAATCAAATCATCTACTTCGTGCAATCTATCTACTGCATAAGCGATTAATTCTTCTTCATGCCGGTGAATAGCATCCATTCCGATTTCGGTAAGAAAATCAATTGCAGCACCAAGGCCGATAGCACCGGCGATGATGGGTGTTCCCCCTTCGAATTTCCAAGGCAGTTCTTTCCAGGTAGAATCATACAGATTCACAAAGTCGATCATCTCTCCGCCAAATTCGACCGGCTCCATTTCTTCAAGCAATGCTCTTTTACCGTACAGTACCCCGATGCCTGTAGGCGCACACATCTTATGTCCGGAAAAAGCATAAAAATCGCAATCGATATCCTGTACATCGACCTGCATATGCGGTGCACCCTGTGCACCGTCAACCAGGATCACTGCATCATTATCATGAGCGATTTTAGCAATTTCTTTAACCGGATTAATGGTGCCTAGCACATTTGATACATGCGTAATAGCAACGATCTTAGTATTGCCGGTGATGGTTGCTCTGGCATCCTCTAAAGAAACAGTACCATCATCTTGAAGTGGCATGTATTTCAATGTCGCTCCAGTAGCTTTTGCTGCTTGTTGCCAGGGAATCAGGTTGCTATGATGTTCCATTTGCGTGATGACAATTTCATCGCCAGCTTGCAGGTTCGCGCGGGCATAGCTATACGCAACCGTATTGATGGAAGTGGTCGTACCGCGAGTAAAAATGATCTCCGCGGCACTTTTCGCATGTATAAAGCGTCGAACTTTTTCACGAGCACCTTCATACGCTTCCGTCGCCCGGTTACCAAGCGTATGCACACCACGGTGCACATTGGAATTGTCGTACGTATAATAATTCGCGACGGCATCAATCACCTGCTGTGGCTTCTGTGATGTTGCAGATGAATCAAGATAAACCAATGGATGCCCATTTACTTCCTGATTTAAAGCTGGAAACATTTGCCGAATGGCTGCTGCATCCATCAGTAAACCTTCCTTTCAATCACTTGTGTCAATTGTTCTTTGACTGATTCAATCGGCAACTGACCGACAACCGGTGCAAGGAAACCATGAATGATCAAACGCTCTGCCTCAGCCTGTGAAATTCCCCGGCTCATCAAGTAGTAAAGCTGCAATGGATCGACACGTCCGACAGATGCGGCATGACCAGCCATAACATCATCCTCTTCGATCAGCAATATCGGGTTAGCGTCACCTCTTGCTTTTTCACTAAGCATCAGCACGCGGGAAGTTTGCTCTGCGTTCGCTCCGGAAGCACCATTCTCGATTTTACCAATACCATTAAAAATATTGGTTGCGGCGTCTTTCATGACACCATGCTGCAGAATATGTCCCTCTGTGTTTTTGCCCCAGTTAACAACTTTGGCAGTAATGTTTTGCGTCTGTTTGCCGCGTCCAACAGTAACTGTTTTAGCAAAAGCATTGGAATTGTCACCAAGCAGATTGGTGATATTTTCAGAGACGGTATTTCCATCATTCATTTGACCAAGTGCCCATTCGATATTAGCATCACGATAAGCAATGCCGCGGCGGTTAATGTACGCAGTGGTCCCTTTCGCAAAATTATCAACTGCACCAAACAAGATTTTTGCATTATTATGTGCAATTACTTCTGTTACAATATTTGCAACCGATTCTTGTTCCTCGTTATTCGAAATGTAATTCTCGACATAAGTAAGCGAACTATTATCGTCAGCAACAACGAGTACATGGTTTACATAGGCGATTTCCGGGTTTTCATCCCAGAATACCACTTGCAAAGGAACTTCCACTTCAACATTTTTAGGAACATAAACGAATACGCCGCCATTCATCAAGGCCGCATGCAAAGCAGTCAAGCGATGTTCATCGACAGACACGGCATCTTTCATATAGTAGCGTTTCACCAGGCTTTCATGTTCTTTCATCGCTGTAAAAATATCAGTGAAGATAACACCTTTTTCTTTCAATTCTTCGCTCAAAGCAGCAAAGGCAACAGACTGATTACGCTGAATCAGCAGGTTTTGCGGCAGGTTATCCTTATCAAAGAAGTCTTTGATTTCCGCCGGCAAATCCCCTAATGAAGAAATTTCGGCACCTGTTCCATAATCATGCTCAAACTGTGTCAAATTCCATTTTGTAATTTTCGTTTTATCAGGCTCCGGCATTGGCAGATGTTCAGATTGTCTGATTGCGTCAAGTCGCAAATCTTTCATCCACTCTGGTTCTTGCCGGTTTTTTGAAAACTGTTCAATGTAATCTTTATCGTACGGCAATTTCGTTTCAACAGCCATATTACCCCTCCTAACCATTATGCATTTTGTTCTGCTGTTTCCTCATCTTCAACAACTTCAATTCCCAATTCGTCGTTCAACCATTCATAGCCCTCAGCTTCCAGACGTTGAGCCAGTTCAGGACCGCCAGATTTGACGACTTTACCTTGCATCATGACATGCACATAGTCAGGAGTAATATAGTTCAACAGTCGCTGGTAGTGTGTGATGATCAGGCAGCCGAAATTATCGTTCCGCATCTTATTGATACCTTTAGAAACGACTTTTAACGCATCGATATCCAATCCAGAGTCGATTTCATCCAGAATGGCAATTTCAGGCTTCAAAAGCATCAATTGCAGAATTTCATTACGTTTTTTCTCCCCACCGGAGAAACCTTCGTTCAGATAACGCTGTGCCATGTTTTTATCGATATCAAGAAAGTCCAATGTATTATCCATTTCCTTGATGAATTTCATCAACGGGATTTCATCGCCTTCCTCGCGACGGGAATTAATAGACGAACGCAAGAAGTCAGAAGTGGTCACACCAGTGATTTCACTTGGATATTGCATTGCCAGGAACAAACCGGCACGTGCACGTTCATCGACTTCCATTTCCAATACATCTTCACCATCCATCAAAATGCTTCCTTGTGTTACTTCATATTTTGGATGGCCCATGATCGCAGATGCCAATGTCGATTTCCCTGTACCATTAGGTCCCATAATTGCGTGGAATTCCCCGCCATTTATTGTAAGGTTCACACCTTTTAAAATTTCCTTACCCTCGATGGATACATGTAAGTCCTTGATTTCTAGCGTAGATCCTGCCATATCAATACCTCCAAATACTTCATTATATTTTGATGAGAAAATATCATTCTCAATTTATTCTCATTATAATCTTATATCATTTCGAATTTAATATCAACTTTTTCTGGCTGTTTGCCACCATTCGAATGACTCCCTTCATTATAACCCTTTTTGAAAGCAATCTCAAAGTCCTGCAAGACATTCCTCTCTTGTATTTAAGATGATTACAGCGGTTGGAATACGATGATACCACTTTTTTCATGGAAGAAAAAGGGATAGTGAAATTTGTATCTTCCCTACAGCAAAGAAACTTGTCAATCAGTAAAAAATCACCCTGCAAGAATTGTGCTCCTGCAGTGTGATCATCTTAAAATTGCCACGTATAAAATGCTTCTTTTCCAAGAGCCTCTTTAGCGATGGCCTTGAAATCCTCTTGGGAAGGTTTTCGGCCCCTAAAGTTTCCGATAATACCTTTGGCCTGTGTTTCGTGAGCCATGATCGCTTTCAGCTTTTCATCAAAGAAGTTACTGATATCCACTTCAATGTCGGGATTGCCCAAAACTTCGTATCTGTTCGTCGTGATAGCACTTGCCCAGACGACGGGTCTTTTATCAGGAGCCATACTGCCAACTGCCTGGATAGCCGCCGCTCCTAACGCATTATGGTCAGGGTGTACACCATGACCTGGATAATGGGTGATTACAAGATGAGGATTCAATTCCTCTAAAAGACCTTTTAAACGGGTGGCTACTTCACCCCTGTCTTCAAACTCTAATGTCTTATCCCGATATCCAAGCATCTGAAGATCCACATCAAGCTCTTTACAAGCATTTATCAGCTCTTGTTTACGGATTTCCGGCATTGTTTCCCGATTTGCTATGATTGGTAAGCCCATATTCCTCCCCATTTCTCCCAACGTACCACATAGGTAGGTTACCGGCACACCTTCTGATCGAAATTTGGCAATTGTGCCTGCGGTACCAAATGACTCGTCATCCGGATGGGGAAAAATGATTACAACGTGTTTATCCATTCTTCATCAGTCCTTTGCTGCCTTATAGTAAGCGTACAACATTTAATCTCTTTTATGATTTCAAAAGCTAAAAGGTGTTTCGCTGATTTCCAAGGCGACCATCAGCCGCCCGTCTTCATCATGTCCAGCCATCAACAGCTTTGTATCTTCAAACATCTCCCAGTCAGTCAAACCTTCTGCATAAATCCACCCTAAATTCATTTTCAGGCCAATACGGTATCCGATTTCCGCAGGAACAATTTTCGCTTGGGAAAAAGATACTTGCGCATTACGGATATACACTCCTGCGTTTAACGCCTTGTTGAAGTGACCGGTATACGCTCCATTTGTCGTTTCTAAATGAATATAAACTTCTTTATTGATAAAACCTTCCAATACATTTTGCACTTGTTCTATTTCAATCGATTTCATGTTTTGTCCTCCCTGCCTATGAATTTAACATTACAGAAATAATCAGCAATCGTCAAAGCTTGCGCTTAAAAAAAACGAATAGAAAACCCGACCAGTCATCGTCGATAAGGCAACTTCATGCTGGCATCTTTGCAAAAGAGCTTACACCGTCGTTTTTCCTCAAGTCCCTTTGTTCCCTCAGTATTAAAATGGTTTACCCATCTTTTTACTCGATTTTTATCAATGTTCATTTCTCTAGCTATTGTGTTTTAACCCATCCCATCTTTAAGATGAAGGTTAACAACTTTCTTCTTAAAGTCAATATTATAAGTTTTTCGTTTCTTCCCCACAAAAAATCCCCCTATAGTAGACAGATTAACGTGCTTTCTTTTTACTGTCTACTATAGGGGGAGCATATCAAAGCAGGGGTGCCGTCTATTTATCAAAGATTTTTCAGTAACCATTTTTTCACTGAAACTGCTACATCTTGTTTACCATCCATTAATTGCTGCCGGATGCTATTTTCTCTTTTGAGGCCAATTCTGTTTCCATGCGTTTTCTGTCTCGTTCCAGAACCGGCTTCAGGTAATGACCGGTATATGATTTTTCGTTATCAGCGATTTGCTCTGGCGTTCCAGTCGCAATGATTTGTCCTCCGCGATCCCCGCCCTCAGGACCGAGATCGATGATATTATCGGCTGTTTTAATCACGTCCAGATTATGTTCAATAATCAACACTGTATCTCCGTTATCTACAAGCCGCTGGAGAACGGTCAGTAAACGTTTAATGTCATCTACATGCAGACCGGTTGTCGGTTCATCCAGAATATAAAATGACTTCCCGTTCGATCTTCGATGGAGTTCACTCGCCAATTTAACCCGCTGTGCTTCTCCACCGGATAACGTAGTCGCCGGCTGTCCCAGCTTTACATAACCAAGGCCGACATCGTATATGGTCTGCAGCTTGCGCTTGATTTTTGGAACGTTAGCAAAGAATTTCAATGCCTCCTCGATAGTCATATCTAATACATCGGCAATGCTTTTCCCTTTATATTTAACTTCAAGCGTTTCGCGGTTATAACGTTTGCCGTGACAAACTTCACAAGGAACGTAGACGTCCGGAAGGAAATGCATTTCGATTTTGATGATACCGTCCCCTCTGCAGGCCTCACAGCGTCCGCCTTTAACATTGAAACTGAAGCGGCCTTTCTTATATCCGCGCACCTTTGCCTCATTCGTTGATGCAAACACATCGCGGATATCATCAAATACGCCAGTATATGTCGCTGGATTAGAACGTGGTGTCCGGCCGATTGGAGACTGGTCGATATCAATCACTTTTTCAATTTGACTGATGCCTTTAACCTCTTTATGTTTTCCGGGCCGGTGTTTTCCCGCATAGAGT
This sequence comes from Tigheibacillus halophilus, assembly GCF_042683165.1. Lineage (NCBI taxonomy): Bacteria > Bacillati > Bacillota > Bacilli > Caryophanales > Bacillaceae > Tigheibacillus > Tigheibacillus halophilus. The sequence continues at coordinate 58,904 of NZ_JBHUIZ010000017.1, read as the reverse complement.
TCCTTAGCCAATGACTTATATAATATTTCGTTGACAAGGGTACTTTTACCAGAGCCAGATACTCCTGTTACAACAGTCATCATTCCCAGGGGAAATTTGGCATGTACGTTTTTCAAGTTGTTCGCTGCTCCGCCGACCACTTCGATAAACCGTTTGTCACTCTTCCTCCGTTCAGCAGGGAGCGGAATATATTTATTTCCAGATAAATATTGTCCTGTGAGAGATTTTTTTGTATTCATTACTTTTTGCGGGGTCCCACTTGCAACAATATGCCCTCCGTGCTCCCCTGCTCCTGGTCCGATATCGATCAGCCAATCGGCAGCAACCATCGTATCCTCATCATGCTCGACTACAATTAGCGTATTGTCTAAGTCACGCATGCTTTTCAACGTTGCTATCAAACGGTCATTATCTCGCTGATGCAGTCCAATCGAGGGCTCATCAAGCACATACAAGACACCCGTCAATGCAGATCCGATTTGCGTAGCGAGTCTGATGCGCTGTGCTTCTCCACCGGATAGTGTTCCCGCTGCTCTTGACATCGTCAAATAATCAAGACCGACATTATTCAGAAATTCCAGACGGCTGGAAATTTCTTTCAATATCAAGTTCGCGATTTTCGCTTCCTTTTCCGTCAAATCAAGTGAACCGAAAAAGTTCTTTGCCTCTGTAATCGAATAGTCCGTAATCTGACTGATATGTTGACCATTGATCAAAACGGCGAGCGCTTCCTCTTTTAGACGATATCCTTTACAGGTCGGACACTTTGTTTGGGTCATATATTTTTCTAACGTTTCACGGACAAAGTCTGACGATGTCTCTCTGAAGCGTCGGGAAATATTATGGATCACGCCTTCAAACATAATATGGTCATCCTTGGCTCTGCCAAAGTCATTCATATAGTAAAAACGTATTTTTTCCTTGCCACTGCCATATAAAATTTTATCCATCTGCTGTTTTGGAATGTCTTTCACAGGTACCGTCATATCAATGCCATAGTGCTCACACACACTTTTGAGCAGCTGCGGATAATATTGCGAGCTGATTGGCTCCCATGCCGCAATAGCATTTTCCTTCAAGGATTTATTCCAGTCTGGAATAACCAAATCAAGATCGACTTCCTGTCTTGTTCCGAGTCCATCACACGTCGGGCAAGCACCAAACGGGCTATTGAAGGAAAACAGACGCGGCTCCAATTCACCAACGGAGAATCCACAAATTGGACACGCAAAATGTTCACTGAACAGCAGTTCTTCTTCTCCGATCACATCTACGATCACATGCCCATCTGCCAGCGAAAGAGCTGTTTCCAATGAATCGCTAAGCCGTGTACTAATTCCCTCTTTCACAACAATTCTGTCTATCACAACTTCAATCGAATGTTTTTTATTTTTCTCCAGCTTGATTTCTTCCGTCACTTCACGCATTTCTTTATCTACACGAACGCGAACATATCCTTCTTGTTTAAGCTTTTCCAAAACCTTGACATGTTCACCCTTGCGGCCAGAAACAACTGGTGCAAGTATTTGCATCTTTGTGCGTTCCGGGTATTCTAAAATACGGTCGACCATCTGCTGAATGGTTTGCGAACTGATTTCTATACCATGTTTTGGGCATGTAGGCCTTCCTATACGGGCATAAAGAAGCCTGAGATAATCATATATTTCAGTAACCGTACCGACAGTCGAGCGCGGATTGCGGCTGGTTGTTTTTTGATCTATGGAAATCGCCGGTGACAAGCCTTCAATTGAATCCACATCCGGTTTATCCATTTGACCTAAAAATTGGCGTGCATATGCTGAAAGTGATTCAACATATCTGCGTTGTCCTTCAGCATAAATCGTATCAAAAGCTAGCGAAGATTTTCCTGAACCCGACAACCCGGTTACCACAACTAATTTGTTTTTTGGGATATTGATGCTGATGTTTTTCAAATTATGCGCTCTAGCACCTTGAATCTTGATTGACTTGCTTGGCATGAACGAATCTTCCTTCCACAATTTGAATTTAACGATACAAAGTGAAACTGTATTTAGTAATTTTTATGGTAGTTGTTTTTTAGAACGAATGTCCATCACTTGGAAAGACTGCTGATTCTTGATATACGGAAGTGTGAACCTTTTTCGGAAGGTGAATTCCTTCTTCCCCTCCCTGCATGACTATATTAAACATCGGTCTTCAATTGGAAAAGCACATCACGCAGCTCCGCCGCACGCTCGAAATCGAGTTCTTTTGCAGCTTCCCGCATTTCCTTTTCCATCTTTTCAATCACTTTTTCCTTCTCTTCAGTTGGCATTTTTTTGAGTTTCTTATCTGTTACATAATCCTCGCCGGTTTCTGCAGCAACAGTCGCTCTGATAGATTCATGCACTTCTTTTTTAATCGTTTTCGGAACGATATGGTGTTTTTCATTATAAGCCATCTGTATTTCACGGCGGCGATTTGTTTCGTCAATTGCAGCCTTCATGGAATTCGTGATGGTATCTGCGTACATGACAACTTTTCCGTTTTCATTACGCGCGGCCCGGCCCATCGTCTGTACCAACGAACGTTCCGACCGCAAAAATCCTTCTTTATCCGCATCCAATATAGCGACCAGTGAGACTTCCGGGATATCCAAGCCTTCCCGCAACAGATTAATCCCAACCAGCACATCATGTTTTCCAAGCCGCAGCTCCCGGATAATTTCTGTACGTTCCAGGGTTTTGATTTCAGAGTGCAAGTATGTCACTTTAATCCCGATTTCTTTTAAGTAGTCAGTCAAATCCTCTGACATCTTCTTTGTCAGCGTTGTGACAAGCACCCGCTCGTTTTTTTCAACTCTTTTATTAATCTCTGCAATCAAGTCATCGATTTGACCCTTGATCGGCCTGACTTCCACTTCAGGATCCAGCAGACCTGTCGGGCGGATAATCTGTTCTGTTACATCAGGTGCATGTTCCAATTCATAGGGGCCTGGAGTTGCAGAAACATAGATAAGCTGTTTTGTTTTTTGCTCAAACTCTTCAAATCTCAACGGTCTGTTGTCCAGTGCCGAAGGAAGGCGGAAACCATGATCGACCAACACTTGTTTTCTAGCTCTGTCACCATTGTACATTCCGCGTACTTGCGGCAGTGTGACATGTGATTCATCCACAATCACCAGAAAATCCTCCGGAAAATAATCGAACAATGTATATGGAGTTGCTCCTTTTTCCTTTAAATTCAAATGGCGGGAATAATTTTCGATACCCGAGCAAAATCCCATTTCCTTCATCATCTCGATATCATAATTCGTACGCTGCTGTAAACGCTGTGCTTCCAACAATTTATTCTGGTCATGCAATTCTTTCAAGCGTTCTTCTAACTCTGCTTCTATTCTTTCAATAGCCAGTTTCAATTTTTCCTCCCGTGTCACATAGTGTGAAGCAGGAAAAATGGCGACATGCTCACGGTCCCCGATAATTTCCCCTGTTAGTGCATCCACTTCGCGAATTCGGTCGATCTCATCGCCAAAAAACTCAATACGGATACAGTTTTTTTCTCTCGAAGCTGGAATTACTTCAACGGAGTCACCGCGTACGCGAAATGTACCACGCTTAAAATCAATATCATTGCGAGCATATTGGATATTCACAAAATCCCGCAACAGGTCATCACGTTCTTTTTCCATGCCAATTCTTAGTGATACGACCTGGCTGCCGTATTCTATAGGAGAACCGAGGCCAAAGATGCTGGAAACACTTGCTACAATCAACACATCATTCCGCTCAAACAAGGACGAGGTTGCCGAGTGCCGCAATTTATCAATCTCGTCATTAATACTGGCATCTTTTTCGATGAACGTATCTGTAGAAGGGACATATGCTTCCGGCTGATAATAATCATAGAAGCTGACAAAATATTCAACTGCATTGTTAGGAAAAAATTCTTTGAACTCACTGTACAACTGGCCCGCTAAAGTCTTGTTATGGGCGATGACAAGGGTTGGCCGGTTGATTTCCTTCACGACATTTGAAACAGTGAATGTTTTGCCTGTCCCTGTTGCACCAAGCAGTGTCTGATGCCGCTGCCCGGCCAGCACTTTCTTGACCAGCTCTGCTATGGCCTTTGGCTGGTCTCCATCAGGTTCATACTTAGAAATAAGGTTAAACTTGTTATTTTCCAACTGACTTCCTCCATTCCTTTCCCCATTTAAATATATAAAAAGCAGTATGCTCGTGCTGCTTTAAAATTGTAAACAATATAGATTTCTGTATCGTCATTATAACACATCAACGAACAAATATTCTATTTTTATGCATAAAAGTTACCTTTATTAATTTACCCATTAACCTTATTATCGAATCAGCAAAGATTGTTTTTGCACGTATATTTTCAAAAATAAAAGCCATATGGAATATATCGAACATAAAAAACAAATAAGCCCCGGAATAAGCAGGCTTATTTGTCGTTAAAATGATTAAACAATCTTCTCTATATTCGCTTCAAAATTCCAAGTATTTCCCTTTGACTTTTTCCAGTCCTTACTATTTGCAATGTTTCATTAGAAAAATTGATAACACGTTGCGACATTCTGATTGATGAACCAAATTAATAGAAAAATAATGAACGTATATCTCATGAATTTCACCTCTTCATTACTTTTCTTTCAAACGAAAGTCTATAACAGATATACATAAAGCAGGATAAGGCCCCCCTTCTGCTTTATGACTAGTGACTCATTGTTGCACTGTCATCGTCTTCTCCATCAGCAGTAACTTTGATAATGGCAGAAGCCCCTTTTTGAACATGATTAAATTGATGGGTTACGAAAGAGTAGCTTCCTTCCTCCTTTACTTCAAATTCAACAACTGCTCCGCCACTTGCTGGTAATTGTATGGTTTGCATACCCTTCAACTGATTTTCGGGGTTTCCTTCCAGATAAACTACATCCATCTGGGCACCTATGACGTGGAAAGAGCTAACTTCATTCGGCCCTACATTATTGATATAGAGTCGGATTCGATCGCCTGCTTTTGCTAAAAGCGGCTCATCTTTTAATGAAAATGTGTCCCCGTTTGTATTACGGTCTCCTTTTGTCAACGCTTTCGCAGAAAACACAACATGTTTCGGTTCTCCATTTGCAAAGTCTTCCAAATCATTGTAGTTGTACCATTCGTTTTGAATAACCGCGAACTCTTTATCCACCTTGTCATCCGTTGGAAAACCTTTTGCCGGTTTAACAACCACGATGCCATGCATGCCATTTGCAATATGTGACAGTACTGGATCTGTGGCACAATGGTACATAAATACTCCCGGTCTATTAGCTGTATACGAGAATGTTCCACTTTTACCTGGTCCGACATCTGTAAAGTTTTTCGATGGAGATGTTTCAACTGCGTGAAAATCTACACTGTGCGGGATCTGCGGGTCCATGTTTTTCAATGTTACATTCATCGTATCTCCTTCGTTTACAACGATTAATGGACCTGGTGCTTCACCATTGAAAGTCCAGGCCTTGTAAACCTCATTCGGAGCAATTTCAATGTCAGTGATTTGTGTAGTCATTTCAATATTCACTTCATGTTCTCCAATACGGTTAACTTTTAAGGGTACCGGTTTTTGATTTAAATCTTTGTGTGGTGTAATTACTTCTGATTTTGATTTAACTTGTGCAGCTTGTTTAGCAGCCATTTTGGTTTGCGCATCAACATCGCTGCTTATTCCACAACCTGCCAGCAACACAGAGATACCTAATGCAAAAACAATAAGAAATCTTTGAGATGCCCTCATTTTCCTCACTCCCGTGTTTTTTTGAAAATCTTAGCACGTGGTAAAATCAGCCTACTAGTCTTTTAGTTGTAGATATCTGTTTCGTACGGAATGATCACTCATAGATGTTTTACTTATCTACAAGTCCAGTGTAAATGGCGAGGTGAAGATTACACGTGATTTGCGTCACTTGATTCATGTTCAATAATGAACAAGATGTGACGTGGAATATATCCATATAAACTATGATTTTTACAGTTCATATAGTGTAAAATAGCTTTTAAACATAAGCTGATTTCAAATAACATGTGAAAACTGTAATTTGTAATAATCCATTTATTCCAAATTCAATAATTTTATTTTATGATCCAACCAAGCCTAATTTCAACAGGCTAAATAATTCAACTATACTGTGAAAATGTTTACTATAAAAAACACCTCGGCAAGCAGATGTTGACGATGGCGCCAACTTGCCGAGGTGTGATAGACTTGGTCTGCCCTGTATACGTTTCACTTACACATATTGGACTGCAAGTAAGATAAACCTTTTTGCTAGTGATACTTTTCAGCTAATTGCTTGTAACATACCACAGATTTCCCCAAAAAACGGTAACCATTTAAGAAGTTGCCTTATGAAATAGGTATTTCCATTCAAGAAGATTTATTTTCACGAAAAGCTCTGCCTACAAATACTAGTCCTAGTTCATGATGGCCGCCTTCGTATAAAGCTCCCTGAACAAAACGCACCTCTCCTGCTTCATCAAGTACTGATAATTTGACAAAGGAGCCGTTCTCCTGCAAGGCCTGGTAAAAAGAAGACTCGCTGTGTACTTTTTTCCCATTCGCTTTCGATATGATTTCACCAGGCAAAATCCCCAATTTATCTGCGGTTGTTCCCGGAATAACCGTTAAAATTCGCAAACCACTATCCGTTTGGCTGAAATATGGTGCCTTCAATACATCTCTGGAACGCTGGCGATAGTGGATAAATTCCCAGCCCAATACGCCAAGAGCGATAGCAGCAATTGACAGCCAGCCAATATACACCGAAGCCACTCCAGCAATTAAAACAACAACAGCCAATCCCAGTATCCTACGGCCGAGCCATTGTTTTGCTTGCTGTGATTCAAAACCCGCTACTCGAAAATGGAAACCAATCAACATGGGCAGCAGCATCAACCCATACGTACCGTCTGTGGTAGCTTGTCCGATAGGAAGGTACGGCCAAAAATCAAATAAAGGAGGGAGCCACCCTTTAGGAATAGGGATGAAAAATGGAATGACAGCCATTTTTTTCAAGTGATGCACGCCCGTCCAAACGCCGCGCTTGCTTTTTAATAGTTCAGCAAACGTATCTTTTTTTCTAATCGTGTACAGCAAAATAGCTTGTACGAACAGGAGCAGACCTAGTAAGATCGCCAAGCCCGCATAATTGACGTGATCGAATAAAGAGCTGGCAACGATACTTTGCTGATGGAATAATGGAGGCAGGATCAGCAACAGCAAAAATGAAATCCCAATTGTGTACACTGGAGACAGCCATGTGAAACGAAAATGGATACTGAGCAGGATCGTCAGCACACTGATCAGCAGAATCATCGAAGGAGTAAAAATAATCCCTGCACCAACCATGATGAGCGACAGTAAGCAGCCGAATACGAATGAAATCCACCACGTATGTCGCCATTCAGAGAATATATCATCAACTTTTATGCCAAAAAGCATTCGTTCTCGTTTAATGCGTACGATGCCTGTGATGATCACCAGAATAAAACTCCAGTAAAATAATGGGTTGATGAACATTTTCCCAATACTTGCTGCCATCTCCAAAAAAATTTTTTCCAGCAAAAGAACACCCCTTTTCCAGGTTGTATGTAGTACCTTCATTTTAACAAATAAATGATGCCGCGGATATATTCCGCGGCATAAAGTGAAGCTTCCTCTATATTTTTTACGACAATCAAACAAGAAATTTCAGCTCTGCCATATAACTATTCTTTTATCTTTTTTACCAGAGACCATATCATGCAATTATTTACTGTAAACGAGCTGCAATGCTTTTTGCAGTTGTTTATCATCTTTCTTGCTGCGAATTTTTTCAATGATGTCTGTTTGCAGTAGCCCAGCTGTTTTTTCATCGATTTTACCTGTTTGCGTCAGCTTATGCTTTTTCTGAAAGGCTTTTACCGCTTGCGCTGTTTGTTTGTCAAAGTAACCATCCTGGCGATCAGTCGTATAGCCCAATCCTGATAACATAATCTGGGCGTTCTTTATTTTCTCACTGGTTTGGTCATAGGTAAGTGGCTTCTTCGCTTCAATCGGATTTGCAAAATAGTATGCCGGCTGTTCTACTTTTAAACTCGGACTGACACCTTTTTTATGAATCCAATTCCCTTTTGGAGAAAGCCATTTAAAAAATGTCAGCTTGACCGTGCTGCCATCTCCCATCGGTACAGCCTGCTGTACTGTCCCTTTTCCAAAGCTTTTCGTTCCGACAGTCTGATAGCCATTCTCTTTCATCGCTATTGCTAAAATTTCCGAAGCGGAAGCACTTCCTTCATCAATAAGGACATCAATTGGATAAGGTTTCTTTTTATCCAGTTCTGTATACATTTTTTCTTTCTGTCCTTCTCTGTTCTCTATTTGAACATACGGTGAATCACTAGGAATAAAATTGTTTAAAATCTCGCCAACTGCATCCAGCAAGCCTCCTGGATTGCCGCGCACATCGATGACCAAACCATCGATACCCTGTTTCTCCAGTTTGGTCAGCTGGTCTTTAAACTCATCAGCTGTATGTTCCGAAAAACTCGTCAACTGGATGACACCAGTTTTCTTACCACCTTGATTTTTCACTTCGGAATAGACAGTTTCAACCGGTATCGTATCACGTTTAACATTGAATTTCATCGTATCCGATGAACCGGGTCTTTTAATATCCAATTTGACAGTTGTTCCCTTTTTACCGCGAATCTTTGCAACTGCTTCATTTAAATCAAGACCATCAAGCGATTTACCATCCACTTTGAGGACTTGGTCATTTGGCCTTAGGCCGGCTTTTTCTGCAGGTGAGTCTTTAATCGGCGAAACAATAGTCACTTTCCCGTTTTTCATGCTTACTTCTGCACCGATTCCTTCAAAAGATGACTCAATCTGTTCATTGAACTGTTCCATTGTATCTTTGTCCATATATGTACTATAAGGATCGTCCAATGTAGATAACATTCCCTTGATAGCGCCTTCCATCAGCTTGTCGTCATCAACCTTTTTAACATAATGTTTCTTTATCAATGAATATGCTTGCGCTACTTTTTGTAATTCTTCAGGTGCTTGTACTTCTTCTTCTGTGACAGGATCCTCCGTTTTGGACAGAGCTGACTGTGTCTGTGCCGTTCCATTCTTTTGAGCGAAATGCACGCCGAAATAAGCGCCAGTGAACCCAAGCGCAATGACAACCACGAGGAGTACGGCAATTTGTATTTTATTGAATTTCATCCTGTTTCACCCCTTTATGTAACTTCTATTCCACACATTTAGATTTGCTGCAAAACATGACATCATTTTGATGGAGTGTTCCCTGTACATGTCATTAAAATAACTGCTTTCATAGGAGGTCTTTGGTAAATTACAGCGTTTTGATCCACAGTTGAAACATAACGTTGAAAAGCTTATTCGTACATTTACCCGCTATGAAAGTATACTGCACTTACTGCCTCATATGACCAGAACGGCAACAATAGCACATACGCATTTGGAGATCAATATGACTCCAAGTTGCTTTTTTTGTTACGGAAAACAATATAAGGTGCAACTTCTAAACGAGCAGTGCTTGACAAAGATGACAGATACCATTTTATTTGCTCAATATGTGCAGACAATGTGAAGATAATAATATCAGTTTACCATGTTTCCTATATATATTCTAATGATGTAAAAGACATCACACCTAATTGGCGTGATGTCTCTCTCGGCCCTTTTTATTGTAGGTACGGCATCGGATTTACCGCACCGTGGTAGCTCCAGTTACCGTTATGAACTTCGAAGTGCATATGCGGGCCAGTTGACTCACCTGTGTTACCTGAATGGGCGATGACCTGTCCTCTGCTAACAGTTTGTCCCTCACTAACATCGATGCTGTTGAGATGCGCATACAATGTAGTATATGTTTTGCCATTAATGACATGCGTTACGAGAACGACATTCCCGTAGCCGTTCATCATACCGTCATTTTCCGTACTTGTCATGAATACAACACCGGATGCCGCGGCATGAATCGGTGTTCCCACCGGTACACCAAAGTCGATACCATAATGGAAAGTGCCCCAGCGTGCTTCATAGCCGGACGTAATCGGTGCATTTACAGGATAGCTTAGCATTCCACCACCCTGTGGTGCCGGATCTGCAGCTGCTGTTCGGTGCGTTGGACCACTGGTTGAAGCACTGCTGGAACTGCTGCTCTCGCTTGTAGCGTTAGACTCTGCTTTTTTAGCAGCCGCGGCACGTTCCTCAGCTTTGCGTTGTTCTTCTTCCATACGCTGTTTTTCCTGGTTCGCAAGTTCTTTTGCCCGCGCAATCGAAGCTTCTTGCTTACGAAGGATTTCTTGCTGTTCTTCTAAACTGATTTTGTGATCCTCCAAATGGGCATGATCTTTTTTCAGTTTCTTCTGCAGTTTGTTCTTTTTGTTCATTTGGCCATCAAGGTCATTTTTTAAGGACTGCAGGGATTTCTTTTGATCTTCTAATTTCGCTTTTTTATCTTCGACTTCTCTTTTATTCGCTTCAACTTGTTTTTTCTTGGTTTTGACTTCTTGCATTTTTTGCTGCATTTTTTGCTTGTCCGCTTCCAGGTCATCCATGATCGATTTATCCTGGTCCATGATAGTGTTCACTGCAGAAGTCCTGCTGATGAAGTCACTGAAACTTTTGGATCCGAGAAGCACTTCTATGTATTTCATGTTCCCGCCGCTAGTCTGGACCGCTCTCAGTCTGTCTTTCAGGATAGCTTCCCGTTTTTTTATACTTTTTTTCAAAGCTGTAATTTCTTTTTTCAGCTTATCTATTTGTGCGTTCAAATCAGCAATTTTATTTTCCAGATCGTTTATTTGCTTATTGGTAGCAGCAATTTCAGATTCCTTTTTCTGTACCTTTTTCTGTGTTACATTCAATTTTTTATCAAGCTTGTCCATTTCCTTCTGAACAGCATCTTGCTTATCAAGATTTTTGTCTATTTTACCCTGCGTTTCATTTTTATCCGCATCAATGCCACCTTTTTTCTTGTTGATGCTTTCCTGTTTCTTATCCAAATCATTTAATTGTCCGTTCACATCATCTACTGTTTTTGCCTCTGCTTTGGTCAAGTCCAAAGTGCCGATAGAAAGAACCAATGTTGCCGCCAGTGCACAATGTGCCATTTTCTTCAATGATAATTCCTCCCCATTTTCTATCATCTAGCCGTATGATCGGAAATACTTGAACATATCAAGACATGAAAAACTTCATAAATCTGCCTTCTTGTAGACAATGAGCAGCCATCAGGCCACTCACTGTACAAACTTGTCTATTAAACTTTCAGGAACTTACGTACACTCATCACACTTCCCCAGATCCCGATAATTGCTCCGATTGCCAAGACGAGCAACGATAATTGCCATGCAAATGGATTGAATGGCAGCAATTCGAAAAACGGCAGTGTCACTTTTTGAATAACATAGCGAATCAAATAATGATACCCTGTCATCAATACCGCGATTGGGACAATGGATCCAAGCACTCCTAACAGCAATCCTTCAATGAAAAACGGCCATCTGATGAATCCATTTGTTGCTCCTACAAGTTTCATAATGCCGATTTCTCTGCTGCGGGCCATAATTGTCAGCTTGATTGTATTGGAAATCAGGAATATGGCCGTAAACACCAACCCGGCAATGAGCACAATACCGACAATTCTTGCATATTTGATAAATCCGAACAGGCGTTTTACGACTTCTTTACCGTAATTCACCTGGTGTACACCCGGCATTGCTTTAATTTCATTCGCCACTGCCGCGGTGTCCTGCGGATTTTTTGCCTTTACTTTATAAGCCGGATTCAAAGGGTTATCCTGCTTAAAAAGTTTCCAGGATTTCCCTTCTTCGCCCATACTTTTGATTAAATTTTCCAATTCATCTTCTTTAGAGGAGAAAACGACTGTATCGACTTTATCCATTTTTTCTATTTTCTGTCCCAATTCCTGAATCTGATTGGCATCAGCTGTCAGATCGATCAGTACCTTCAATTCCACATCGTTTTCTACTTTATCCGCCATATGGCTTAGATTGAGAATGACTGCCAGGAAGGCAGCTACTAAAAGCAACGTGACAGTAACTGCGCCTACAGAAGCAATTGTCATCCAGCCATTCCGAAATATATTTTTTATTCCTTCCCGGAGATGGCGTTTAACTGTTCTAGCCTTCATAACCGTATTCACCCCGATACTCGTCCCTTATAATTCGGCCACTTTCTATTGCAATGACTCTTTTTTTAATCGTGTTGACAATTTCTTTGCTGTGTGTGGCCATGATCATTGTTGTTCCACGGGAATTAATCTCTTCAAATACACGCATGATTTCCCACGAAGTTTCCGGATCAAGGTTTCCTGTAGGTTCATCTGCAATAACAATTTTGGGATGGTTGACAATGGCTCTGGCAATGGAAACGCGCTGCTGTTCCCCGCCCGAAAGTTCATCAGGGAATGACCTGGCTTTGCTTTTCAAATCGACCAAGTCAAGCACTTCCATGACACGTTTGCGGATAATGCGTGGAGATTGTTCAATAACTTCCAATGCGAATGCGATATTTTCGTAGATTGTCAGTTTGGGAAGCAGTTTGAAATCCTGAAATACGACTCCCACATCACGTCTTAGAAATGGGACTTTTCTTTCCTTTAGCTTGCTTAAATCCTTATTTCCAATAGCGATTGTCCCGCTTGTCGGTTTTACTTCCCGGTATATCAATTTAATAAAAGAGGATTTGCCGGCTCCACTTGGTCCGACAATATATACGAATTCCCCCTGGTCAATATCGATTGTCACGCCGTTAAGTGCTGTGACACCATTGCTGTATGTCTTGTATATATCCTTCATTGTAATCATGTATGTATCACCTTTGAATTCAATTTTAAATGGATGCTTCAAAAGGGTATAAATTATTCCTCACATTCCATTATTGCTTTAAAAAATCGCCCTTTAGCTTCTTTTGCGCTATACCCCTATAGGTTTCGACACATCTTCTCGAATTATGTCGCGTTTATAGTTGAAGGCAGGATTTTCAGCTGATGAAAATTTATTTACATCCTTTTGCTTCATCTTCTCTTCAGTCATTTTCATGTCATTTAAGCTTGTGTTCACACGGTCAGCCCAAGGCTCGTGTAATACTTCTACATTATAACATCTATCGACAATTTTTTTAGACACAATTATATTACATTTATATTTCAGAGAGTCGGCTTTTCGTGACGGGAAAAAGCTGACTCTCTCCGCAAAAAAAAGACCCATTCTGTAAAATAATACAGAATGGGTCTTTTTTCGAATCCTTCAATAAAAATCACTTTTTGCTAGCAAGCCATTCAGCAACAGTTTTAGCATCCTTGTCGGATACTTGTGTCTGTGCAGGCATGCCGTCTTTACCATTGTGGATGATGTCTTCAATTTCTTTAGCATCATGTTTTTTACCGACTTTAGTTAAGTCAGGGCCTGCTCCGCCAGAAAGGTCGGAACCGTGGCAGGAAGAACAGTTGCTTTGAAAGATATCTTCTGCTGCAGAAGCATTTTCAGTACCGCCGCTTTCTCCGCCTTTGTTTTTGTCGGCGTTGTCACCACCGCCGCCACAAGCACCAAGCACAATGGCTGATCCAAATAGTACTGTCATTAACAATTTCTTCATGTGAATCCCCCTAACCAAAATATAGTACAACTATCATACTTTATTATAACCCATATCTTCCATATTAAAACGGGAAACTACATGAAGGAATTCAGAAAAAAAGATGCTAAAAACTGGTAACTCCTGCTATATCAATACGTTGGTAATTTGTGGCGAATTATCGAATTCATTTTCACTATAAGCACTGTAATAATAGTATAAAATACAAAAGGATCTGTTCCCTTATCAAGGAACCAGACCCCTTTCATTTCCTATTGAGCATCACCGATATGTTCACGCAAATACGCATCGATAAACGGATCAATATTGCCGTCCATCACACTTTGTGTATTTCCTACCTCCATGTTCGTCCTGTGGTCCTTCACCATGGAATAAGGATGGAAGACATAAGAACGGATTTGGCTTCCCCAGCCAATTTCCTTCTGCTCACCGCGGATCGCTGCAATTTCCTCCTGCTGTTTCTCCAACTCCTGCTGATATAACTTGGATTTCAGCATTTTCATTGCTGCTTCCCGGTTCTTGATTTGAGACCGCTCATTTTGGCAAGTCACCACCGTATTGGTGGGGATATGTGTGATCCTGACTGCGGAATCCGTTGTATTGACATGCTGTCCGCCAGCACCACTTGATCGGTACGTATCAATTTTCAACTCGTCAGGTTTGATCTCGATATCCACATCATCCGTCATTTCAGGTGTTACATCACAAGAAACGAAAGAAGTGTGTCTTCTGCCGGAGGAATCGAATGGAGAGATACGTACTAGACGGTGAACGCCTTTTTCAGCTTTCAGGTACCCGTATGCGTTATGTCCCTTAATAAGCAATGTCACACTTTTGACACCTGCTTCTTCACCGGGAAGATAATCCATCGTTTCTACAGTGAAATTTTTATCTTCCGCCCAACGCTGATACATCCGCAAAAGCATACTGGCCCAATCCTGCGACTCTGTCCCACCTGCACCGGGGTGCAGTTCCAAAATGGCATTGTTGGCATCATAAGGTTCACTCAGTAGCATTTGCAACTCAAAAGCATTCATTTCCTCGCGAAGACTGGTAATATCTTCTTCCAATTCCGCAAGTAATTCGGGATCATTCTCTTCTTTGCCAAGTTCATACGATACTTCCATATCTTCCAAAAGGTCAGCCATTTTTTGGTAACCATCGACTAGTTGCTTCAAGCCATTCGCCTCATCAATGACTTTTTGTGCGGTCTGCTGATCATCCCAAAATCCTGGTTCAGTCATTTGCAATTCCAGTTCTTTAATACGTTCTTTTTTGTTATCTAAGTCAAAGAGACCCCCTAAATTGCGCGATTCGCGTATTCATATGTTCCAATTCATGTTTCATTTCAGCTAATTCCATTTTACTCACCTCAAGATAATGATTAAATAATACGTTGCTATGTGCTTTTGTTTTCGCACATTAATCTTATGAAGGAAAGGAAAATCGGCCTGAGAGCCGATTTTTCCCATAGTCAGAGCAAATAATAATAGCTCCTTATTCTGTATCAACGTACACTTATTTTCCGTGGCAATTTTTATATTTTTTCCCACTGCCGCAAGGACATGGATCATTCCTGCCGATATTCTGTTTTTTTACAAACGGTTTGCGTTTTTTCTGTTTCTCATCTCCATCGGTATCTCCGGAAACAGCTTGAGTTTCTTTGACTACCTCTTCACGTTGCAGGTTTTCTCTGATTTGTGCTTTCATGATGTACTGAGAAACTTCTTCTTCGATACTTGTGACCATTTCTTCAAACATCGCGAAACCTTCCATCTGGTACTGCTGCAGTGGGTCATCCTGTCCGTATGCCCGCAAATGAATCCCTTGGCGCAGCTGGTCCATTTGATCGATGTGGTCCATCCATTTCGTATCCACAGTCCGAAGCAGAATAACTTTTTCAAATTCACGCATTTGTTCAGAACCAAGTTCCTCCGCTTTTTCATCGTAGCGCATTTTCACTTTGTTCATAACCACTTCGGCCATTTCTTCCGGTTCCTTGCCCCGCAAATCTTGTTCAGTCACGTCCTCTGGATATAACAGGTTTGCTTGGACGTAATCTGCCAAAGCCTTCAAGTCCCAGTTGTCTTCATCATCATCCCGTGTGTGGGTATTGATGACACGCTTGATGGATGAAGCAATCATTTGCTCAATGATTTCGCGAAGTTCATCTCCACTGGCGTCAATCACTTCAAAACGTTGTTTGTAAATGATTTCCCGCTGTTCCCGTAACACATCATCGTAGGAAAGTACCGTTTTACGAGCATCGAAGTTATTTCCTTCTACACGTTTTTGTGCAGACTCGACCGCTCTGGAAACCATTTTACTCTCGATCGGTTGTGTATCATCCATGCCAAGGCGTTCCATCATCGATTTCAGATTGTCTGATCCGAAACGGCGCATCAACTCATCCTCCATTGACAAGAAGAAAAGTGACATCCCGGGATCTCCTTGCCGCCCGGATCGTCCACGCAGCTGATTATCAATTCGGCGTGATTCGTGGCGTTCTGTTCCGATGACAGCCAGTCCACCAAGTTCTACTACGCCTTCACCCAATTTGATATCCGTCCCACGTCCAGCCATGTTCGTTGCAATGGTCACAGAGCCTTTTTGACCAGCTTGTTCAATAATTTCAGCTTCGCGGTAGTGATTTTTCGCATTCAGTACATTATGCGGCACACCTGCTTTTTTTAGCATTTGGGATATTAATTCAGAAGTTTCGACAGCTACTGTACCAACTAGCACTGGTTGTCCAGTTTCATGACGTTCCTTGATATCCTCAACCACTGCTTTAAATTTGCCTTCCATCGATTTATAAATCAAATCGGCCCTGTCATTACGGGCAATCGGTTTGTTTGTCGGGATGACAATGACATCCATATTGTATATATTGCGAAATTCCTCTTCTTCCGTTTTAGCTGTACCAGTCATACCTGAGAGCTTATTGTACATACGAAAGTAGTTTTGGAATGTGATGGAAGCAAGTGTCATACTCTCATTTTGAATCGGCAATGCTTCTTTTGCTTCAATTGCCTGGTGAAGCCCCTCGCTATAACGACGGCCTTTCATGAGGCGTCCTGTAAACTGGTCGACGATGATTACTTCGTCATCCTCGATTACATAATCTGTATCCCGATGCATCGCGACATGTGCTTTTAATGCCTGGTTGATGTGGTGTGTCAATGTGACATGTTTTAAATCGAATAAATTTTCGATAGCAAAGTAGCGTTCAGCTTTATTCGTTCCTTCTTCCGTCAGCAAAACACCTTTTGTCTTTTCATCATACGTATAATCATCATCTTTTTTCAACGTATTGACAAATGCATTGGCTTGAATATAAAGCGTCGTCGATTTTTCGGCAGTTCCTGAAATAATCAAAGGTGTACGTGCCTCATCAATTAAAATAGAGTCCACTTCGTCGATAATGGCAAAATTCAGTGGCCGCTGTACCATCTGTTCTTTGTACAGCACCATGTTATCACGCAAGTAATCGAAGCCATACTCATTATTTGTGCCATATGTGATATCCGCCGCGTATGCTTCACGCTTTTCTTCCTTGGACAAACCATTCCCATTTAGTCCTACTGTTAACCCCAAAAACTGGAATAGTTCTCCCATTTCACCTGCATCACGTTGCGCAAGGTAATCGTTGACTGTGACGATGTGGACGCCTTCTCCAGACAAAGCATTCAAATATGCAGGCATTGTCGAAGCCAGGGTTTTACCTTCACCAGTCTTCATTTCCGCAATATTACCTTGGTGGAGTGCTACCGCACCCATCAACTGCACTGAAAAAGGACGCATTTTTAATACACGCTTCGCAGCCTCGCGAACGACTGCATATGCTTCTACAAGCATATCATCCAATGTCTCACCATTTTGATATCGTTGCTTGAACTCATCCGTTTTTGCTTTCAAAGCCTCATCACTTAATTGTTCCATTTCAGGCTCAATCTGTTCAATTCTTTCCACTAAAGATCGTATTTTCTTGAATTCTTTTTGCGTACCATCGCCGAAGATTTTCTTCAATAACCCCGCCATCGAAAAACGCTCCTCTATCTATAATGTACAACGCACTGCCTGCCTTTTAACCGGGCAGATTGGTGCATTCATTCCGTGATAAATAGTGCTACATATATGAATGAAACATACCTTCATTGAATACCATTACTTTCCTGATATATGGTCTTGTAACAGTTTTTTCTGAAACAACATTGTATCGGCTTTGTTCTCCTTACAAAACGCTAATAATGAAGTTTCACTTTATCATAACACTATTATAACATGCATGACAACTGCTTTGAAAGGCATCGTTATCTGCAATCAAAGGTACCTTATCTACTTAGAAAACCTGAGGGTGGGACATAACCCCAGGAAATGTAAAAAGTTGAGCGGTACCATCTTGACATGAAACCGCCCGGCTTTTTTATCTAGCGTAGCAATTTCGTTGATTTGCACGCCAGGCGACTGCTTTTTAGCGGGCGCCCGGCATGGGGTGTACAAGCGTTGGCCGCAAAGGCTGTATGTAGCTTGCCTTTTTTCATGTACTTTCTAAGAAAATCACTTCCTCCGGGGTCTTCAGACTCGTGCTGGGACTGCGATTACGCTTCCCATCGAAAACCATTGTTCCCGCACGAGAAGGAACGCTGCGGCAGCAATTCACATCGCACGCAGAAAAAGCGAATTTTTTTTTCAAGGAGTCAGCCGCCTTTCGCTCCAATCAACTAGATGTGAAATGGCACTTTATAGCTTATTTTTAGCTGTTTTTGGCTAGTTCTGTCCCACACTCTTAGCCGAGACCATACGATATATTATACGAAAACAGCAATTGAAAGAAGCAAGGACAGGTCTGGGAACCTGTCCTTGCTCAGAGGAAAATGGGGAAAATATGAGGCAAATAGAAGCGACATACGAGGATAAACATCATGTAAGCAGGTCTCTTTTTTCCGAGAGAAGGAAAAAGGAACGCCATTTTTTACTGCATGACTTCACTAAAGTAATTTCGAACATTACCTAAGATGCCGGTTCTACGAAGACTTGTGCCGGACTGCTGCACTTAATTCTGAAATGTGATGATTGTTAGCAGCGGTCATCTGGATTAATTGCAAAATTATGTTCTCATGCTGCTTAATGATGGCTTCCAAATCGGACACATTCTTATGATCCATCTGCAATTCAGCCTCCCTTTCTATCTTGATCCATTTATAACACTTTCGGGACTAATTGACTAATTGCAGTTTTTCAATTTCTGTCATTCTTTCGACAGGAATTTATTCAAAACTACCGTAATTCGACAATAAATGTGTCGATTCTCTATGTTTCAGCGCAAAAAGCGGTATGCAAAATTTAATAATGGCATATACGTCGACATTTTTCGATAAAGGAATAGATTTTCCTCTTCTGTCATGTAAAAACACTGCCATAGAAGACAGTGTTTTTACATATATCTATTTCATTTTAATCATTAGCTGTTCGGTTCAATGAGACCATATCTGCCGTCGTTACGGCGATAGACAACATTCGTGTCACCAGAAGCGGCATTTGTAAAAACAAAGAAGCTGTGGCCAAGCATATCCATTTGCAAAATTGCTTCTTCAGAATCCATCGGTTTCAAATTGAAACGTTTGGTACGGACAACTTCGAGTTCATCATCATCTTCCGTGATTACGGAACTATTTGCTTCTTTTTCAAGCTCCGCAAAAACATGTTTTGGAGAACCCTCCTGGCGGAATTTTCGATTTACTTTTGTTTTATATTTACGTATTTGTCTTTCAAGCTTATCCACGACAAGATCAATTGCAGCATACATGTCTAAATTTTGGTCTTCAGCGCGAAGCAAAAGATTTGTCATTGGAATGGTAACTTCGATTCTTTGCTCGTCATTGTAGACACTTAAATTCACATGAACTTCAGAGGTCAGTGGCGCATCGAAATATCTTTCCAATTTGCTGATTTTCTTTTCCACGTAATCACGCATTGAACCGGTTACTTCGATATTTTCGCCACGAATGTTAAACTTCATAAAAGTGTCCTCCCTTGTATTCTATTAATCTTGCTATCTATATTATACAATGTTTCCCTGTAAAAATCCTTCATAAACCCATTTAATATTTTTCCTGCAGTCAATTAGTCCTTAAAGGACGTTTTTCACGGGGAACAGACAAGAATTTCCTTCCTTTTTCATAAGGTTGATGTCATACGATTGCCGCAACGAAATATAACGAAAAAAATAGCCTTGCTGGCTATTTTTTCTTATCCATGTACATTCCGTCCATTGTTTGAACATGTTTATATGGATTGATGTAGGATTGATTAGATTTTTTTTGCTGTTGAATTTGTTTCATTTCCATCTTTAAATCGGCAAATAATTGCTCCATCTTTTTTTCGATAGCTTCGTTCATAGACAAGACTTGTTTTCCAATATTCATCTCTTCCTCGGTATAAGGAGGCTTCATGGAAAAAGTCAATTCACTTCTTTTTTCAATAAGGACATTTAATTGGTCGATGATTTCCTGACGATTGGCACTGGATATCCGGCTTGTCAGTAGTTTTTCTATATTTTCCGTTTGCTGGTATAGTGCTTGTAATCTGTTCATCAGATTTGAGCACCTTCTGGAAATTCTCTCTGGCGATTGAGCAGAATAACCTGTTTCCACGTATCACGGAATTCAACCGCATACTCCAGTACTTCATCCAGAATAGGCGCTTCATTTTTTAGATTGGCTTGTGTCAAACGGTGGTGCATATATTCATAAAGCGGCAGCATTTCCTGAGCTATTGGAATATCCCTGTTTAAAGTCAGCATCAATTCCTGGATGACGTTTTGCGTTTTTTGGATATTTCTATTTTTCCCTTCATGGTTGCCTGCTTCCATGTCTTTTTTTGATTGCTTAATAAATTTAATACAACCATTATAAAGCATCAGGGTCAACTCACTGCCAGATGCAGTATTCACCGAGTTCATTTGGTACGTTTCATATGCATTCTTTCCCATTATATCTGCACAC
Organism: Tigheibacillus halophilus; assembly: GCF_042683165.1. Classification (NCBI taxonomy): domain Bacteria; kingdom Bacillati; phylum Bacillota; class Bacilli; order Caryophanales; family Bacillaceae; genus Tigheibacillus; species Tigheibacillus halophilus. The sequence continues at coordinate 38,241 of NZ_JBHUIZ010000017.1, read as the reverse complement.
TTCCTTTTTTAGCATGGATTATTACTGACCAAATTGCGACATCAATTGGTTAGCCTGTGAGTTCATGTTGGAAATGGCTTTCTCCATCGCAGTAAATTGGTTCCAATATCTCGTTTCGATGTCCTGGAGCCGTTTTTGAAAATCGGAAATTCTGGCATTCAAATCCTTCATGCTTTTTCCAATTGTATAGTTTTCCATTGTACTGGTACTTTTTCCGGCACGGTTTTCGATGTTTTTGATAGTGGACTCGAGAGCGTCCTCCAAACGATTGACAAGTCCTCTTCCTTCTCCTTCTGAACTATTGGAAAACAATTTCTGTACAGCAGCCGGGTCTTCGCGGAGCATCTCTTTTAATTTATCTTCATTGATTTCCAATTTTCCGCCATCGAGATAGTTGCTCGTTGTTTTAATACCAATTTCTGTCAGCGATGTAAACGGCCCATCATTTTTAACGGGAGCATACCAGCCTTGACGCATGGAGAAAAGTCCATTAGAAATGATCGATTCGCCTTTGATGATACCGCTTTTCGCCTTTTCTTCCCAAAGCTCAATTTCTTTCTCAGACATTTCTTTTTTCTGTTCTTCAGTTAACGGCTGATAGTTGCGGTATTTATCTTCTGTTTGTGTGCCATTCAGTTTTTCGACGACTTCATTATATTTGTCAACGAATGCCTTGATTTTGTCAAATGCAGAATCAACATCATTCGTAACTGTAAGTGTTACAGGCCCTTCTGGCGTTGTATTTTTGAATTCATAGGTGATGCCATTCAATTTATAGCTGTTCTCCTGGGACTCGAGTTTTAAATTGTCATTATATGTAAATTGGGCATTTTGAGCTTTCTTACCTTGTGTCGCATCAATATTTAAAACCTCTGAAAAAAATGGGTTGTCCATTTCAAATTCCATTTCACTTGCCTGGTTGCCCGCTTCGTCTTTATGGCGTATTCCTGTATAGGTGGTTTCCATTACTACTTGACCAGACTGTTCATCGTAAAACAAGCGCATGCCTTCTGCTTCGCTATTCACACGTTTAAATACATCTTTTAGTGTTTCATCCTTACTTACTTGAAAGGAATGTTCCTGTGCTTTTCCATCTTTATCATAGGTTGTGATACTAAAATTATAAGCCTTTCCTAATGGTTTCTCAAAATCAATTTCTTTTGCGACCTTGCCTACCTTCATCTCGGATGTCGCTAACTGCTCCACAGAAATTTTGTATGACCCGTTCGCTGTTCCGGCATCGCCTGTTGCAGTTACTGCTGAGTCATTGGTAGAATTAACTTTTTTGGTGTTATATGCTTTACTCAATTTCATATCGAGCATCATATCATCGAGTTCTTTCAATGTCTTATTCACATCACGGAATGCATCACGCTGCCATGTTAAAGTCGTCTGATTCTGCTGCATTTTATTCAAAGGCACTCTTTCAGCCGTCATCAGTTTATTAACCAACTCATCAATGTCCATTCCTGTGGCTAAACCACCAATACGCATATGGATCTTCCTCTCTGTTTAAATTTTTTCGTCTGTGATAATTCCCATAAATTCTGCCATCGCGGCATATTTATCCAGCATTTTTTTGGGAGGTATTTCCTTGATCACTTCATCTGTCAATGGGTTGACTACGACAGCATAATATTCATTAAGTTCTTCATGCAGTTTAAATTTCAAATCTGTATGGAGTAACTCAATTTTGCTGTTGATTTCGGAGATAGCATTCTTCAGCAATTTCTTCTGTTTAATGGCGTTTTCATTATCTTGGCCTTCAGCAATAAGACCAACATTTTTTTCTACCTTTTCTGATTCACTGCCAGCGGCAGATTGAATCCCTTGTAATCCAGTGGCTATACCATCTATTCTCATGATATGTAGCTCCTTGTCTTTTCTTATATATCGGAATAAATATGTTTCTTTTAAAGGAAAAAGACGAAAGAAAAACGAACTGAATGATTACATTTACCTTTTATTTCTCTGCAACAAAAAGCGGACTCAATCGTCCGCATTTTGCTGCAGCATTGCAATTACATCTGTTGTTATGTTTGCTGCTTCGGCATTTTGATTTTTTATATCCAAATAGATTTCTTTACGATAAATGCCAACATTTTTCGGGGCAGATATACCGATCTTAACCTGTTCCCCTTCAACTGCCAGCACTTTTACTTCGATATTGTCTCCGATTTGAATTGCCTCATGACGCTTTCTGTTCAGAACGAGCATAGCTATACCCCTTTCCCATTGTCTGTTTTGACATTTTTCAGGGGAGCTTTGACTGGATGATTGCCGTCATCAATAATATATTGTTTTGCTAATCTATTTTTTGCGCTGACAATAATCGGAGCCCGAAGGTTCAATGTACTGTCTGCCAGCTTATTTTGCAATGTCACAATGCTATAAATGACAATATCCTGCTTTTCCTTCAATTGAAGCTGGTTTAGTATACTATCATCAAGCTCAAATTCATACCCTTCATAAAAATGGTACGGATTTGTCACCACGAAAGCTATTGTTCTTGTATGGACAGATTGTAGCACCTGAAAAACAGGATTTCCCGGCAAATCAAGTAGCACGAATTGTTTTTCATCCAAAAAGCCTGGTATCCCATGCGGGAAATGAATTACTTTTTCATTATCCACTGACAGCTTGCCAAAATATTTTGTTTCCACTTCCACAACTATTCACCCTTTTTTGTTGAATCACAGACCTTCTACTTCAATTTCCAAGGAAGGATACTGCATCATACCCATATCTACTGATCCTGGTTTATATACTTGTTCTACTGGATGCGGCGTTGCCTGGATTTCAGGCTGCGTTGTTTTTACATCCATATGTAGCTTGGCCGGTGCATAATCTATTTTGACAGAAAAATGTGAAGGGATAAAAGTGATACCCAAACCATTATCCGCAGGTTCGCTGTTTGCGATGGCCTGACTGGAAATTGGATTGCCCTTCTTTTCGATTTCCATCAGCTGTTTTCCTTGCTCTGCTCTTCTTCCAATACCCTCTATGAATGCTTGCTGACCTTCCATGGCATTCTTTTCTGTACGCCGTAAAATGTTCATCAAGTTCATATCTTCAAATGCCTGCGTCTGATCAATCGTCAATTTGGATGGCGTCGTGTGCATAGTCACTTCTGCCTTAGGCTGGCGAATCGACAATTCCGCTTTTGGCTGTCTTATTTCCTGGATTGCAGGAAGCTGCTTGATCTGGATTTTTCCCATTTGAGATGTCATCCGTAATCGTGGAAAATGCATCTTCTTCCCCCCAGCTCGTCTTGCTATTATGATTTGCCTGGTTTAAACAAAGCCTGGCTAAACGATTATCTGAGAAAATCCAGTAAAGTAGGCTGAATGATGCGTGAACCAGCTGACAGGGAAGCACGCAGGATACTTTCTTGGGAAATCAGCTGGGTGATGACTTGCTCATAGTCAATATCTTCATTTTTTGACATCATGTTCGTTGCGACGATTTCCTGCTCGCTCAAGCGATCCTCAATCAAGTCAAGGCGATTTGAACGTGCACCCAAATCTGCCCTGGCATTGATGACATTATCAATTTGCTCATCCAGCTTACCGATGCTATCATCAATCAGATCAGCATCGTTGGAATCCAACGCATGGATGAAATCATCAATTTTGGCAAACATATTTTCAGCCGAGTCGCCCTCGAACTTTCCAAAAACAGCTTCAGGATTCACGTTTGCTTGTAATTTCGTACCTTCCGCGACTTCGATTTCAACACCGCTAGTGTTTAGACCAGTTGCTGAAACTTTTCCATCATCAATTGAAAAGGGTTTTTCGGTAATATTCGTGCCATTGAATATATATTTTCCGTTTACATTTGTATTGGCTATATCCACCAAATGTTCTTTGAGCTGCTCAGCTTCTTCTTTAATATTTTTTCGCTCTGCTTCTCCCAATGTATCAGTGCTTGCCTCGACTGCGAGTTCACGCAGTTTCTGCAATGCTTTTGTCGCCTTATCCAGGGCGGCGTCGGAATTATCCATCCAGTTTCTTACTTCACCGGTGTTTCGTGTATATTGTTCGATACGGGTAACCTGACTGCGATAACCAATCCCCTTCATCGCCACGACCGGGTCGTCTGAAGGCAGATTCACCTTTTTTCCCGTATTGAGCTGGTCCATGTATTTGCCCATATTAGAATAGTTATCGGATAAATGCCTAAGCATATTTTGTGAAAGCATACTTTGTGTCACACGCATGGTTAGTACCTACCTTCCTACCAGACCCAAATTATTGATGATCCGGTCAATCATTTCATCTACAGTGGTCATACTGCGGGCAGCTGCGTTATAAGCCTGCTGGAATTTTATCAGATTGGAGATTTCTTCATCTAAAGAAACCGAAGACACTGAGCTGCGCTGGTTTTCAACCTGACTTCGCAATATGTCGGTATTTTTCGCCTGCTTATTCGCTTCCTGTGCCTTGACCCCCATATCGCCAATGATGGATTGGAAATAACTTTTCACGGAGGTTTTGCTTCCTCCAATTTCGAGATCGTTTTTTTGAAATATGTCAGCCAGGTTTTTAGCATTATCACCATTCATGGTTTTATCAGTACTTGCAGCAATCAGGTCCTTATTTTTCAAAATATCAGCGTTGACTTTCATCTTGCCGTCATTGTCTATTTCAAAAAACTCAATTCCTGGTTCGCCGTTCTTATCAACGCCTAGACTATGTACTTTATTAAACTCATTCTTGAAAGCAATGGCCATATCTTCCAATTGTTTCTGCATATCTGGATAGTCATTATTATATGAATGAATCAAAGCGTTCAAGGCACCTGTTTGACTGACACCCGATAGTGGAAGCGTTTTTCCTTCAATGGACACGGAAGCAGAGTCTTCATCTCCATTAAATTCAAATCGGTTGATTGCTTCATCACCGGTTTTTGTACCATCTACCAATGTCATTTTAGGGTCGAATGATTTTCCGCTGTCATTTACCAGTTCAACTGTCGCCAGACCTGGCGCGCTTTCCAGGGCACCATCGCCGCTTTTACTGTAGCTCACTTTAACGTTGACTATAGAAGACAGTTGGTCAATCAGGCGATCCCTTTCATCATACAAATCGTTGGCAAGATATCCATGCGGCTCAATTTCTTTCACTTGTGCATTAATATTGTTGATTTGCTTCAATATGGAGTTGGCATTGCTTACGGTAACATCCATCTGATTACTGAGATCGGAGCGTATGGTAGAAAGAGAACTCTGCAAATAGTTGAATGTATCAGCAAGCGCTTCCCCGCGTTGTGCAACTACAGATCTGGCTCCAGAGTTTTCTGGATTGCTTGCTAAGTCCTGTAAAGATTGCCAAAATTTGTCCATCGTATTGGACAATCCATTTTCCGAAGGCTCGTTCAACAGAGACTCCATTCGGCTTAATGCATCGGATTTTGTCTGCCAATAGCCTGCTTTACTGTTTTCACCGCGGTATTGTGTATCAAGATACTCATTCCGCACTCGTTCAATCGTCCCTGCTCTAACTCCTGTCCCCATTTGTCCAGGCATTTCCGGACGATTTCTCGATGCACTTGGATAGGGAGACATTGTTTCAAAATTGACCCGCTGTCTCGTGTATCCTTCCGTATTGGCATTAGAAATATTATTTCCTGTCGTATATAGTGCTGCTTGTTGTGCGAAAAGGGCTTGTTTGGCCATTTCCAAACCATGAAATGTACTCATTTTTCTTCACCTTTCGTAACTTATTATGCTTTTGAATCAAACACCGATTTTTTCGAGGATGCGCTATGCTGATGATTGCCATAATTCATCGAACTGATTGATGGCTGAAGCATTTCGAGCGACATATCCACAAATTTCAAAGATTGCCTGATTAATTCCTGGTTCAATTGTTCCTGTTCTCTTAAGTGAAGAACAGACTCGCTTAGAGAAATGGCAGCTTGCTCCAATTCCTGCTTATCATTCACATCAGCTACTATTTGCAAAATGTCGGAAAGGGCAGTTTCACTATTTTTTATTTGCTGCTCTTTTGCAAATTTGGAAACGTTTTGTATACGCTGATTTTCAATTTTGTCTAACTGACGAGCCAATTTTTGCTCAGAAATAATCATTTTCTGCAACTGTTCCGTATCATTGGACTTGATCGCTTCCATTTTTTTCAAAGATTGCTGATATAATTGCTGATGAATCACTGTTAGTTGTTTGACATCTTCAATGATCAACTTGATATGCACGTGCTTACCTCCCTGCTGCAGTTTCCTGGCAAATTATTTACCTTTCCAGAAATCCAGCATTTTCTCCGCAGTTTCTTCATAATTGATTTGGTATTCCCCCGATGTGATATCCTGTTTTATTTTTTCCACACGTGCTTTGCGACTTGCGTCCGCAGCAGATGATTCCTGCATGATTTTCGCTTTATCGGAAATTTGCAATTTATCTTGTTGCCTATGATTGATTTGGTTGGATGCGGTTTGTTTTTGCATTTGTTTTTGATATAGATTGATATGAGACTGATTTGGGCCATTGATCTTCATTTCGCTACCCCCACTCCATTTCATGTTAAAACGCTCTATATTAAGCATATTTTTATCCGGCAAACCTTTTCGTGCATACCTTCAAAATGTATTCTTTTTTACATCATAAAGTTCTGTATCTACTTTAAGCACAAACGATACATCTATTTTCAATATATCTGATCTACAAGTAATATCGACTAATGCAAGAAAATATGAAGCTATTTCTTTTGATTGATTGAAAAGTAAACGGGATTATCTTTTTCTTCATTAGACTGTTTGAAGCTCTCATTTATACGGTGTCGTTCAAGGTCCAAGTTCATTTCGTCTTGGCAGGTTTCACAGATTCTGCCAGACAAGATATCACGGCCACAGCGGCTGCAAGGGTACGCTAGTTTTGGAAACTGGGAAGTGCGGAGCCTTTTCTCTTTTATGAATTTGATGACGGTTTCTTCATCAACATTCGTATGTTCCACTACTTCCTGTAAAGTCGCTTCTCTATTTCTGCAAGTTTTTAAATAAGTATATACGGTTTGAAAATCTTTTTCTTCCTGCTTATAGCAGTCTTGGCAAATATCGCGGAACTGTTTCGCAAACACTTTATTACACCTGGTGCAATTCGCCAATTCAGCCATATTATCCATCCCCTAACTTCTCTAATTATAGCATATCCATTGCTTGGCACTATGCCCACCGGAAATTGATCACGGGAAATGGTATTGTTTTTCAACCTCTGACCAATGTATACGATGAAACTGTTGGGCAGCCTTGCTTTTTCAGAATGGCTGCTGCGTGCCGCAGCGTAGTGCCTGTTGTATATATATCATCGACAAGAATAACCGGTTTGTTTATAGGACTATTGACTCGAAATGGATTTTGGGCAGATAGTCTCTGTTTTCGTGTTTTTTTTGATTGTTTCTCTCCAGATACGCGTGAAAGCGCCTCGCTTACATTTGCTGGAAGAAATGATGCAAGCATCTGTGCCTGATTGAATCCCCGTTCCTTATATCTGTCAGCACTAAGTGGGATGGGGACTGCGACAAAGTCTTTGCACTTCCCGAATTTTTTCTGAAAGCCTTGAAGGAAGGCGTACCGAAAAGCGTGTCCTACTGCATAATCTCCTCGATACTTCCATTTCGCAATCATTGCTTGCATCAATTCCCCGTATGTGAAAATGGCATAATTCTCTGTCAGCGGATCATCACCATCAAATTTTCTTTGCCACAATATACAATCCCGGCAAACTGTATCAGGTGACATTCTGCTGCAATATCTGCATCGCTGCCCAGTAATCTTTTCCATCCCATTTTCACATTGGCTGCACAACCCATTCATGGTACGTGGAAGAAACAGATTTTCCCAATTCAAATCAATAGTTATGGATTGATTGCAAAAAAGACAATGCATATTCAAAAACCTGCTTTCTTGTTCATCATTATGATTGCTTTTATCGCTTGTGACATAGCCTTTGTTTTGCCATCGTGGAAAAACACAACCTCTCCGTCAGGGTCAGCAGGACTTCTTCCCGCTCTCCCGGCAATTTGCACGAGCGCAGCCTGATCAAATACCTCGTGCCCCCCATCTACAACTGCTACATCAACCGAAGGAAAAGTAACTCCACGTTCCAAAATTGTCGTCGTGATTAATATGTCAATTTTTTTATCACGAAACTGTTTTACCAGTTCTTTACGATGGGGGTCTTTCGCATGAACAAACTGTAAATTATTACCAGTCATTATCATTTTATTTATCTCCAACTGCTGCGAAAGCCTGTTGCCAACTTCCTCTGCCATTTGAATTGTTGGTACGAATACAAGCAATTGTCTGTCAGGGTTTTTACGGTTTTTAACCCATTTGATCATTTTTTTCGGCACCAGGAATTGTTTTAAAGCACGGCGTAAATCAAAACACATACAGCATTTAGGAACAGGGAGCGGATGGCCGTGAAATCTTTTGGGGACGAATACATGCGGAAGTTTTTTTTCCTTGATCAGTCTTTGCTGTTCTTTTCTTGGTGTGGCTGTCAAATAAATGGAAGTGTGGCTTCTTTTCACAGCGCGTTTCGCTGCATACGGGAGAGAAGGATCTTTATGAAACGGGAAAGCATCTATTTCATCAATAATCATTAAATCAAATGCATCCTGGAAGCGTAATAATTGATGTGTAGTGGATATGATGAAGGGAGCAGTAGGCATGCGGGTCACACTTCCCCCATACAATGCTTGTATGACTGTAGCAGAAAAGGCTTGTTCAAGTCTTGGCAGCAATTCTCTTACCACATCCGCTCTTGGTGTAGCGATACATACTCGCTGGCCATGCGAAAGTGCCTCGTTGATACAAGCAAACAGCATCTCTGTTTTACCAGATCCGCAAACTGCCCATACGAGCATGTCATCTTTTGCATGCAAAGTTCTCAGCAGCTGATTGGAGGCATGCTGCTGTTCTGTCGTCAACTGTCCATCCCAAGTGAGACAATCGCTTGCAGTTGGCCAGTCGGGCTGGATTCCCGTCCATGCATACAGAGGCTGGCATGCCATGACACGTCCCATTTCAATACACTTACGGCAATACAGACAATTTTTACGGCAAATTTGACAAGGCATTTCTGCAAATAAATGCTTTGTTTGATTCCCGCATCGCAGGCATTTCACACGGTTATATATCTTCTTCATGGATGGCTGGGGAGTGAATGCCTTTCTGGACAGAAGCTTTTTGAAGGTGATATCGTCAAGCGGGATTTCTTGGCGAAGCAATAACCTGCCTGCGTATTGCAAAGCAAGGTTCTCCAGTTCATCTACGTCTGGATCACCATTCTTAAAAGACGTTCTCAGATCATTCGTTCCGCCAAACGTTTCGACAGGGCCATTTCGAGGGCTCATCGCTTTTAACACTCCTTCGGATAGTTAATTCAATATTTCTTTATATAGATTAGTGCTTTCGATTTGGATAGTTTGCAGGTCAGATAAGGGGATTCATCTGCTTGGATGGCGTATATCTTTCACCAGATCAGTTCATGATATACGATTTGGAGTGGTACATGAATGAGAATTTTGTCTAAATCAATGGGGATAGCTCCCCACTGATTATAAGGTACAAAGCTCACGCTGATTCGATCGGAAAAATGTTTATTTTCGGTACCAGCAGACTCCTATTGCTCCTTCGCCCAAATGGGTACCAATGACAGGACCGAAATAACCTATGGTTGTTTCTACTTCAGGGAATTCTTCCTTGAAGGCTGATTCCAGCTCCTTTGCAGCTTCCTCACGATTTGCATGGATGAAAACTACACGTAATTCCTGGGTCTGTTCCGCATCTTCTTTGAGCATGCCCATGATACGGTTGATCGCCTTCTTTCTAGTTCTTATTTTTTCAAAAGGAACAATCAATTTATCTACAAAATGCAGAATCGGCTTTACCTGCAGCAAGCTGCCTAACAATGCCTGGGCTCCACTCAGTCTTCCACCACGCTGCAAATTGGTCAGGTCGTCGACCATAAAGTAAGCCCGTATACTTTGCTTTATCTGATCAAATCGCGCAAGTATCTCTTCCGGTTTTTTCCCCGATGCAGCCATACGTACAGCCTCAAGTACATAAAACCCCTGTCCCATACAGCTCAATTCCGAATCATACGCATAGACATCGATCCCTTCAACCATATCTCCGGCACTTTGAACAGCCTGACACGTGCCGCTGATCCCGCTGGATAGATGTACCGAGACGACAGCATCATATTCCTTAGCAAGCTCCTCTAATTTTTGTGTGATAACTCCGATAGATGGCTGGGAAGTTTTCGGCAGTTCTTGTACACTTTTCATTTTTTGGTAAAATTCTCCTGTAGATATATCTACTTCTTCACGATAAGCCTCATCCTCAAATACAACACTTAGCGGAACCATATGAATGTTATTTTTTTCCCTTGTTTGTTCCGGTATGTATGCAGTGCTGTCTGTCATCACCGCGACTTTCATGGCTATTACCGTCCTTTCGGTGCTATCGCTTTGTTTTGCCAATACGCACCAGAATAATCTATTACTATTCTACTAAAATTCCTCTAAAAAAGCATTAACCATCATACATTATTTTTCCACAGTTGTATTGCGTGTAAATTATTAAATGCTGTACCAATTTATAGCAAATAAATAACCCCTGTACTATACTGCATTGTACAGAGGTTGAAATTATAGAAGGATACAGTGCCGGGACTTTCATCCCAGCTGAAGATTCCTTTGGCATCAGTGAAATTATACCACCTCTACCCATCCATTCCGGATAGCGGAAACAACAGCCTGGGTGCGGTCTGCAACATCCATTTTCTGCAAAATGTTACTCACATGGTTCTTGACGGTTTTTTCACTGATATACAACGCGTCGGCAACAGCCTTATTGCTTTTGCCTTCCGCAACCAATTGGAGCACTTGGCACTCCCTTTTTGTCAGTATGTGCAGCGGCTTTTGGAAAATGATTTGTGAACTTTTTTTACCTGATTGCGGATCCTTGGACAATCGCCTGTATTCCCTGACAAGATTATGTGTAACCTTTGGATGCAGGTAAGATCCCCCTTCACTGACCACTTTGATAGCTTCTATCAATGAATTCGAATCCATTTCTTTCAACAAATAACCTTGCGCACCTGTTTTGAGTGCATGGGTAACATACGCTTCGTCATCATGGATGGATAAGATGATGACACGCGATTTCGGAAAGAGCCTGATCAGGTCTGCAGTAGCCTGTATGCCATTGATACGCGGCATGTTGATATCCATAATCACTACGTCAGGGCGATATTTTTTCACAAGTGTTGGAGCCATTTCACCATCATCACCCTCAGCAACGATTTGGAAGGATGGCTCAAAATCCAGAATTCTTTTCACACCTTCGCGAAATAACTTATGGTCATCAATCAAAACGATTTTTACTTTTTTCTTTTGTTTATCCATTTGCACTGTTGTTTCCTCCTGTATGAGTTCCTTATTAGCATACTTTCCCGTTACAGTATGATAATTTTTCTATTTCTTTTTATTTCTCTATAGCTTTTTATCGGTAACAAACCATCAAAGTGAAATGTCTCTGCCGCTTAAACATAAGGGACCTGAATTCGTATGGTCGTTCCTCTGCCAATGGCAGAATCGATTTGCAATGTGCCGTCAAACATTTCGACGCGTTCTTTCATGCCTATTAGTCCAAAAGATTTTTCACGTTTAATAGCTGGGTCGAATCCTTTACCATTGTCCTGAATAGAAACATTCAAACACTGTTTATGAATTTCCAGCTTCACTTTGATCAGTGTCGGCTCTGCGTGTTTGATCGCATTTTGGACGCCCTCTTGAATCAGCCGGAAAAATGCTACTTCATATTTGGAATTAAGTCTGCTTTCTTCACCAAAAGTCGAAAATTCAATCTCCACATTATTATAGTCTTCCGTAGTCGACAAATACTTCGTCAATGTTGGGATCAACCCCAGATCATCCAGCGCCATTGGCCGCAGATCATAAATGATCCTTCTGACTTCATATAATGAGGAACGAATCATTTTCCGAACACTTTTTATTTCAAGTAAAGCTTCTTCAGGTCTTCCAGAACGGAATGTGCGGTCGACAATTTCTGAACGGAGCAGAATATTGGCAAGCATTTGAGCCGGCCCATCATGAATTTCTCTCGATATCTTCCTTCGCTCTTCTTCTTGGGCTTCGATGATTTTCAATCCGAACGCTTCTTTTTCTTGTGCTTCTGTCAACATATCGTTGACTTTACGAAAATCATCGTTCAAATAATTGAGGACAACCGACACTTTACCTGCTAGCCCCTCAGCTCTTTCAATCGTATGATCCAGATTGATGAGCCTTCTTTCCAATTCATCACGTTTTTGTCTCAGATTCTTTTCTTCCGTTCTCATCATAGCGAGCTGGGTTTGCAATCCATGCGTATTCTCATAGACTTCCTTGATTTCATCTTCTGAATAGCGATCAAAATATTTATTCACCTGAGAAAGCCTTTGTTTGGAAAGTTGGACTTTTCTTTCCAACTGGTCTCCACCTTCGATGAAGCTGTGCACCTTTTCTATCGTCATTTGCAATTCTCGCAAAAGCAGTTCATGCTCTTTTCGAGCTCCTTCACTGATTGTGAAAATTTCATCTTTGCTTTTTTCAACAGCATCGACCATTTCATCGATGACGTTGTCCAAATTCTTTTCATCTGTGTTGGCTATCATTTTTAACACCAGCCTATGATATACTCATATGTAAACGAATTATTTTAACTGCAGCCCAGGCGTTCTGTCAGGACAGTGTGCTGCACTGCCCGAGGCTTTGCAGCCGATGGTATCGACTACCTATTTTAATACCATCTATTATACAATATTTTTTGCTTCCATAGGAGGAATTATATGCTTTCCCAATATTATACCACACAATCGACTGGATTTGATGAGATACTCATACAAAAGTCACGCTTTATCGGTACCGTAAAAAGAACAGAAACCGAGGCAGAGGCACAAACTTTCATTCAGGAAATGAAGAAAAAATATCATGATGCGACACATAACTGCTCCGCTTACATCATTGGCGAACATGACCAGATCCAAAAAGCGAATGATGATGGTGAGCCAAGCGGCACGGCCGGTGTGCCAATATTAGAAGTGATTAAAAAGCAGCATCTGAAAGATACGGCTATTGTAGTGACAAGATATTTTGGCGGCATTAAGCTTGGAGCAGGGGGGTTGATACGCGCCTATGGCTCAACTGCCAGCAAGGCAATAAAAACGACTGGTATCGTCAAACGTCAGCTCATGCAGGGATACACAATTACCATTGACTATACATTGCTCGGCAAACTTGAGAATGCATTGAGAAATTCGGTGTATCTACTAGAAAATATTCAATACTTGGAAAAAGTCATGCTTCATGTCTATATTCAAATTGGTGAGAAAGAAATATTCAAAAAGTGGGTTACGGAATTGACAAGTGCGCAGGCGGATATAAAGGAATTAAATACTAAATACCTGGAAATTCCTGTTGAATCAACGAAAGAAAAATGAGGCTGTCTGAACGACCAGCCTCTATCGTATTAGTAATGTTAATTTTTCAGTGACGATAATGCTGCTTCATCTGCAATAATCGTTACGTGTGGATGATTTTGCAAAACAGAAGCAGGCAACGCTTCAGATACCTCTCCCTGGATCACTTGTGCAAGTGTATCCGCTTTTTTCTCCCCAGAAACTAGCAACAGTATTTCTTTGCTTTTCATAATAGTCGCGATCCCCATTGTCATCGCTTGGGTAGGAACATCTGCAAGCGAGTCGAAAAACCTGGCATTCGCTTGTCTTGTCGATGCATCCAAATCTACTATATGTGTTTCAGCGGTGAAAGGAGTGTGCGGCTCATTAAAACCGATGTGCCCGTTCAAACCAATTCCAAGTATCTGAATATCGATATTGCCGGCTGCCTTGATTTTTTCTTCATATTCTTTACATGCCTTTTCCGGAGCAGCAGCATCCCCTGCCGGTACATAAGTCTGTTCCGGAGAGATATCAACATGCTGGAACAATTTTTCGTTCATATAATAACGATAACTGTTCGGATCCTCTTTTTTCAAACCGACGTATTCGTCCAAATTGAACGATTGCGCATGCTTGAACGAAATATCTCCACACTTGTATTTCTCAATAAGTTTTTGATACAGACCTTCCGGGGTAGAACCTGTGGCTAACCCGAGAACAGGCTTCGCTAATTTTTGCAGTTTTTCAGCGATCAATTCACTTGCTTTCTCACTTAATTCGTCATAATTTTTCACTTTGATTACTTCCATTGTCAATTTCCTCCTTCATAAGCTATAGCACCGCGACAAATCGTCTGGCGAATTTGCAGTTTGTCATCCACAAGCAGCACGTCAGCATCTTTGCCAACTGCAATACTTCCCTTGCGATCGTACACATTAATTTGCTTAGCCGGATTCGCCGCTGCCATTTCAACAACATCTCGAATCGTTACTTCACTGAGCTGGAGCATTTGCTGGGCCCCTTGGTACATTTTCAAAATACTTCCTGCCAGTGTACCGTCTTCCAAAACAGCTCTATCTTCTGAAACACGTACCGGCTGGCCGCCAAGTTCATAATCACCTGGCTGCATACATTTAGCTCGCATCGCATCCGTAATCAATATCAACCGTTCACTGCCAACATTCCGGTAAATGATTTCCAGCATTTCCGGTGAAACATGAATACCATCAGCGATGAGCTCCGCACGCAATCTTTCCAGCTGGAATGCTGCACCAACGACACCAATATCGCGGTGATGAATTCCAGCCATGGCATTGCATAAGTGTGTCAGCTGACTTACCCCTTGAGAAACAGCTTTTTTAATGTCAGCGAAATTAGCTGACGTGTGACCTGCGGAAACATTGATTCCTTTGTCAGCCAAGTACCCGATAAACTTGCCATCCGGATCATGTTCTGGTGCCATTGTGATTGTTTTGATCATATTGCCGGAAAGCTGCTGCCATTCATCGAAAATAGCGGTATCTGGCTCCAGAATATATTCTAATGGCTGAGCACCTTTTTTGCTTTTTTCAATGAATGGGCCTTCTAAATGAACACCAATGATTTCTGCCTGCGCCGGTTTATTTTTATAATGGGCAACATTTTGTAAGGCCTTCTTAATATTTTCCGGTGACTGTGTAATAGTTGTTGCTAAAAAGCTTGTAGTTCCTTCAGCTGGAAGTACACTCGCCATAGTATCCAGCGCAGCCTCTGTCGCATCCATGACATCTGCACCGTTTGCTCCATGAATATGGCCATCGATAAATCCAGGGATTAGGTTCAGGCCCTTTCCATCGATAATCTTAAATCGGGATGGATAGCTGGCCGGTTTCTCTCCTTCGGCATAAATTTTTGTTATTTTACCGTTTTCCAGCATAACACTGCCGTTATTTATCGTTTCTGTTTCTGTGAAAATCTTCACATCTTTAATGAAAAGCGATGCATCTCCCATGATATTCAGCCCTTTCGATTGTATCTATTAAGTGTGTTATGGTAAAAGCTTTCATCATTTATTTTCTGTCCATCACTATTGTATTAGAAAAGTTGGCATTAGCCAAGTCTGCCGAAAAAGTTCCTTTAATCGTTGCGTGTATCTTACAGCTTCCCAAATGCGGATACTATAAAAAACGCCCCGCCATAAGGTATGCTGGCGCGAGACGTTTTTTACGGCTTTCTGCCGCTCACTCTCAGCCCTGCCAGAAGAAAACCGATACTGGGCAGAATAATTCTTTCCAGCATTCTGGAGGCAAAAGAAATATCCTTCACATACAAAATAAAATGTTTGGTCATCTGAAAAACCAGGCTTTTATACACTGACCCGATTTCACCAAATGATGAACATGCGCGAAACACCTGCCGGCATGATAACTGGAAGTATGGTCTTGTTTAACGATACAAAGGAGGTGCAATAGACATATTCGTTTCCGACAAGGAATTTGACCGATATCTTGTCATTTCATCAACCAACGTTTGGATAACTTCATCCGTTGTTTTAATTTTATTATTCTCGGTATCACGTATTATTTGTTTCAGCATATGTTTTAATGTTTCTCGCTCATTCATTTTTCCACCCGCTTTGACATTTTTTGACAAACAATTTGCCTTACCTTCGTGGTTCCTGGCCGTCAATGCTCTGTGAAACTTGGTGACTGTGTGGATATCATAACTGAAAAAGCTATGTTTTACACAATCAAATCATTTCCAGGACTTTTTCTTGCAAAATTAAATCTATTCGTATCATACCATAATTTACAATACGGAACAGTCATTTTTTCAAAAAATATTGTCGTCTGCTGTCTTATATTGGCAGCAGATGACAAAATGTATGTCCCTGCTTTGCTTTAGCCAATTTCTCTGTTCATTTTATGCAGCATTGACCACATTGGAACTGCTTGAAGCTGACCATTTTTAAAATAAGAAAACTGCACCAAAAATAGATTCTTTCAAGAAATAAACGAAAAAATATCTATTGACCCTGCGATCAATAGATAGAGGAAAGCGTATCAGACAAGGCGTTAACTATTCTGCCGTCCCTTAATTTCCTGTTGTTCTTCTCTCCACCAAGTTGCCTCCTCCTGATCCTCCAGCACCTCGGCAATTTCATGTTTTTCTTCCACTGCAGGCGCAGACCCGCGCAACGGTTTTCCTGATGTTTCTTTTACGAAAAGAGAAACGACTACAATGCCAATAATCGAGACTGCTATCAAATAATAGGCTGGAACCATATGAGACATCGTTTCACTAATTAACCAGGAAATGACCAAAGGGGTCGTTCCGCCGAACAAAGATGCTGCTACGTTATAAGTGATTGCCAACGCCCCATATCTTACCTCTGTGAAAAAAAGAGAGGGCAATACAGAAGGCATTGTTCCCTGGAAGGAAGCTAAAAAGACTGCCAGAATCATCAGACCCAAGAAAACAAGCCAATTGTTACCAGTTCCGATAAGCATGAACGAGGGGACAGATAATATAAGCAAGCCGATCAATCCGCTCAATATAATCCTTTTTGTACCAATACGATCACTGATATAGCCCATAGCCAGAACAATCGGAATCATGATGAACATCACGATCAAGATTAACAGCAGGCCCTTTGTATCACCATAACCGAGCACAGAGCTTAGATGTGATGGCATATAAGACAGAACCATATAATCTACTACATTATAAAACAACACTAAAATCATGCCGATTAATAATGGCTTTTTGTGATAAACAAGAATTTCTTTCATAGAGACATGGTCTTTTTCTGCCTCTTTCTCTTCTTCCATCTTTTGAAAAGCCGGTGACTCTTCCAAATGCGTCCGCAGATACAATCCGATAATACCGATTGGAGCAGCAATCAGGAATGGGATTCTCCAGCCCCATGCCAGCATCTTTTCATCACCCAGGATGAACGTCAACAGCGTCACGAGTCCGGAACCAAGAATATAGCCGGCTAAAGTACCCACTTCAAGTCCGCTGGACATGAACCCTCGTTTTTTATCAGGCGTCGATTCCGCAATATATGTCATGGCCCCCGAATACTCTCCGCCGGTGGAAAAACCCTGCACTAGCCTTGCCGCCAGCAGCAATATGGATGCGGTGGCACCAATGGACTCATAGCTGGGAATAAGGCCGATGCTTAAGGTTGCAAGTGCCATCATCACCAAGGTGATAGCCAGTATTTTCTTTCTTCCCAGCCGGTCCCCAAGCATACCGAAAAACATGCCGCCGATCGGTCTGACTAAAAATGCTACAGCGAAGGTTGCAAATGTATAAACTAATTGGGTAGGTCCTGTCATTGAAGGAAAAAAAACTTTTCCTAAAATAGTCACTAAGTATGAATAAATCCCAAAATCAAACCATTCCATTGCGTTTCCTACCCCAGCTGCAAAGACAGCCTTTCGCGCAACTTGGGTATCTACTAGGGTTACGTCATCCTTTTTCAAATGTTTTTTCTTTTTCTTATTTAAATGCACGCTTTTTTTGTGTTTTTTATCGGGGTTATCATCCACGATACGTATCCTCCTGACTGTTCTATACAAAGCATTTTCCGTTAAGAATTCTGTACGTGTATTAGTTACCCTCGTTTTCGCCAGCGAAAACACCTTTTTTCCTTTAGTTGAATTTTTCTGATGAACAGCTATTTTCTTTCCCAAACAAAAAACCGGCTGAGATTCAGCCGGTTTTCACATTGACTTATTTTGTTTGCTTCTCCATTTCGTAAATTCAAGGTACTCCTTGAATTGTTCCTTGGAAACACCCGATTCCATGGCCTCTCTGACAATCATCATCCATTCATCATCAAGTTTATTTTCATCCTCTTCAGGACGATCTATTAAATCATTTACGGATATACCAAGCACTGCACTTATTTTTTCAATGAATTGGATAGAAGGGTTCGTCTGGATGTTGCGCTCGATCGAACTTAAATACGACTTGGCAACGTTTGCGCGTTCAGCCAGTTCAGAGATGGACATATTTTTTATTTTTCTCAAACGCTTTATTTTTTCACCAATCATCATTCTCACCCTCTTCTATCCAGATTATATCATAAAAGAGCGCGAAAAGTTCTATTTAACATACATTAAGCCAAGTGTTGCTGATTGGTATCCATTTGCAGGATTTTTAGAACTTGTTTGACCTGATCCGCTGTCATCCCCGCCTCTTTTGCTTCTGTAATTAATTCCACCCACTCATTGTCTAAAAATTGCCTTTCTCCCCTATTAAACAAAATTTAGCCCCCTATTACTATATTCCAATTACTTGGTCATGTAATATCAATGGTGCGTATATGTACGAAATCTATTTCTATGGTGTTTGTCGGTTTTCTTTTTCATTATAAGGTATGAACCGTGTATTTTGAACGGGGTATTTTTGTCATTTATAAACTAGTTTTGTTATAAACCAGCTGTATTTTGTCGATTACTCCGCCGCATGATTTGGTACACAACTTTTTCTTGATGCTGCTGACAGGTTTCCATCGCCTTCGCTTTCTTCATTCTTATTAAGTTTTTGGTGTGTGTTTCCCTCTGCAAGCTGTTACTTATTTAAGTGTCTGATTCACTGACTTGCAGACTTTCTAACTATTCCCCTTCTTCAAATGCATGATTGCACTCCTCCTGTTCTAAACGGTTGTGTTTCCACTCCGCTTCTCTGCATTTTCTGCCGTTAATTCCTGTACGTACTGTTTCAACTGTTTTATTTTGTACAGCGTCTCAGCATAATTTGGTTCACTTCAGTCTGCAGCCAGCTTTCCCGGCCTTTAGGTCCCACAGGGCTGGAAGGGCGTGAGCTGTCACCTATGCGCTCTCAAAAATAAACCAGCAAAGCAAATCACAACGACTTTTTCACTCCCCTCTTCAATTTCTTTATTAAGAACTTTATTAATATATAATAGATCATTTTACCCAGTTTACAAACTAGCGAATTCTTTCTATTGTTCTATATAATGAACAAAAAACTTTGATTATCTCTCATTCTCTTCACCTGACGTAACTTTTCAATTTTTTGTTTGATGAAATCAGCCTCCATCTTCCAATAGCAACTTCTTCCTTATATTGATATAGTCAACATCCTCAGACTAAAGAATAGCCCGCGATACCCGATACCCACTTCCTGATGGGTATGATTTGCTTCATCCATTGTCAGGTTAGATAGCCGGCTCCCCCACAGATAGTCTCCCTTAGACGAACCAGATAATTTTCACTGATAGGTTGGTAATATATTTCTAAAAGATGTGGACGAAGATACCAATATTCGCTATAATTTTAACCAGAATGTAAAAATTTGCAGTTTTTTGCAATAAAATGTAACAGCTTGAAATGGTTTATCAGATGGGGGAGAAAATATAATGGCTACACGCAAAGAATCAAAAAAGAAAAAACGCGGCTTTTTTAAATGGTTTGCGATTATCATTGTTGCTGTCATCCTACTGGGAGGAGGATATCTATTTTATTTATGGAGTAAATTCAGTGATACGGTTGACAGCATCCACAGTCCGCTATCAAGAGATGAAGATCCCGGAAGGCAAAAAGAACTTGAATCCGTATTTAAAAATAAAAAATCGATCAATATTCTCTTGCTTGGTGTGGATGAGCGAGAAGGTGATCGTGGCCGGTCTGATACAATGATTTTAATGTCGCTCAATCCTAAAACAGATTCCATGATTATGCTAAGTATTCCACGTGATACATATGTGGACATACCGAACCGCGGAAAAGACAAAATCAACCATGCTTATGCATATGGAGGCACAGAACTGTCTGTAAAAACCGTAGAGGGCGCTTTTGATTTACCAGTTCACTTTTATGCCAAAGTCAACATGGAAGGCTTCAAACAAGGAATTGATGCTATCGGTGGAGTGACTATCAATAACAAGCAAGCATTCACCCAGGACGGCAAACAATTCCCAACTGGAGAAATCACACTCAATGGCAGCGATGCATTAAAGTACATCCGTATGCGGAAACAGGATGCCCGAGGCGACTTAGGGCGTAACGAACGGCAACGAAACGTCATATCCGCGGCGATGAACAAGGTTGCAAGTGTCGGGAGCATTACTAAGTTCGACGATATGCTTGAAATTCTGGGCAATAACGCCGAAACTGATCTGAACATGAAGCGAATAAAGTCCTTGTTTTCTGGTTATCGCGATACAAGAAAACATATCAAAACCATAGAGATTTCCGGCCAGGGCCAAATTATCAATAAAGTTTGGTACTATGTTGTCAACGATAACGAATTCAATCGTATCACAACGGAAATCAAGAAGCATATGGAAGCAAAATAATTCAACACTTGACAAATAGAAAGAGTCACCTGTTCTTCCAAACAGCGTGACTTTTTCTTAACGTACAAAGTAAGGCCATGCAGAGGTTTCTGCAGAAACTTACAAACAACTACATGAAACCAATAGTTTCTTTAAAAATTCAATTCTTCACCTATAACTATATTAAGAGATTCTCCTGGCTTTACCGCTATCAGTTTTTCTAATAATCTGATGCGTCAAATCTGCGCATTCATGCTATAATAACAGTGACATACTTGGAGAAATCGAGGGGGTTCCCATGAAACGTTTTTTACTTATCGCAGCCTTGGCTTGTATGTTCGTTTTTTTAACAGCTTGTTCAAACAAGGATGCCATCACGCCAAACGATCGTTTTAATGACTATGTCAAACTTTGGAACAGTCAGAAATTCGATAAAATGTATGACTATCTGCTGGCGGATACAAAGAAAAAATTCCCGCCTGAAAAATTCATCGATCGATACGCAAAAGTTTATAAGGATTTGAATATTCACGATTTGAAAATATCTTTTAAAAAACTGCAAAAAGATGACCTCAATCGTGCAATGGATAAAGGTACAGCAACCATTCCCTTCACTGTGAAGATGGACAGCGTGGCGGGTCCGATCAGTTTTGACTACAAGGCAAAACTGGAAAGAAAAGAAGATAAAGAAGAGAATGAAAACTGGTATATCTCCTGGGATCCGGGGTTCATTTTTCCTGAGATCAAAGATGGCGGAGATATACACATCGATACGGAAGAACCGCAGCGCGGTGAAATTGTGGACCGGAATAAAATGCCGCTCGCAATGAATGACACGGTTTGGCAAATTGGGGTTGTACCAAACAAATTGCAATCAGACGCGGCAAAAAGTCAAATTGGAAAATTGCTGCATATGTCGACGGAAGAAATAGACTCCAAGCTAAATGCCAGCTGGGTCAAACCGGATTTATTCGTTCCATTGAAAAAATTGCAAAAATCCGATTCAGCGGTTGACCAGTTATGGGCAATTGAAGGTGTAGCCGGCCAGGAAGTTTCAGGACGTGTTTATCCTTTGGGAAAAGCTGCCGCACATTTGACTGGCTATATCGGCACGGTCACAGCAGAAGACTTAAAAAAGCTTGACGGTAAATCCTACAGCGCCAATGATGTGGTCGGGAAATCAGGGCTGGAAGAATTGTATGAAAAAAAATTGCGCGGACAACAAGGAAGCAAGATTTATGTGACAAAAAATGATGTCGACGGCGAAACGACGGAAAAAGTTATTGCTGAAAAACCTGTCAAGAATGGAGAGACTGTCCAACTGACAATCGATGTCAATGTACAGGAAAAAATCTATAATTCATACGACGGAGAGGCAGGAACCGCTGCTGCAATCAATCCGAAAACCGGAGAAACACTTGCACTGGTCAGCAGCCCTGCATATGACCCAAATCTCATGTCTTACGGTATTTCACAAGATCAATGGAAGGAAATGGCAGATAATCCGAAACAGCCCATGTTAAATCGATTCAGCTCTACCTATGCTTCCGGCTCGGTGATCAAGCCAATAACTGCCGCAATCGGACTTAAAAACGGCACCATCAAACCGGATGAAGGCTTGACTATTAACGGCCTTGAGTGGAGTAATGGAAAGGGATGGGGAGACTATAAAGTCCATCGTGTTTCGGGAACAAATAGTCCAGTCGATTTAAATGACGCGTTAAATCGTTCTGACAACATCTATTTTGCAATGCAAGCAGTGAAAATGGGCAGTGATAAATTTGTCAAAGGCCTGCATCATTTCGGTCTTGGTGAAAAATTTCCATTTGAATACCCAATTAAAAAATCACAGATATCAAACAATGGCCAATTGGATAATGAAGTATTGCTTGCCAATACGTCATATGGTCAAGGAGAAGCACAATTCAGTGCCTTGCATTTGGCAACAGCTTACACCACATTTCTGAATAATGGCGACATGCTTAAACCGCTTTTACTTGCCAGTGATAAAAAGAAGCAAGTCTGGAAAAAAGGGCTGCTAACCAAAGAACAAGCAGAGGAAATTCAAAAAGATCTTCGTGATGTGGTAGTGAAGGGAACCGGAACAAAAGCAAAACGTAAAGATTTCCCAATTTCCGGTAAAACAGGAACAGCTGAATTGAAAGCTAGCAAGGAAGACAAATCCGGAGATGAGAATGGCTGGTTTATCGGTTATCCAACAAAAAAACAAGATATTGTCATTGCTATGATGCAAGAAAAGACCCAAAAAGTCGGCAGCAGTATTGTTGCGAAAAAAGTAGCTGACATTCTTGAAGCGTTGGATAAAAAATAAGCGCGATAACACATCCTCATATCATATCGCCTGCGATATGAATGAAATACAGAAGATGCTGGGACCAAATTAGCCAAAAACAGCTAAAAAAAGCTATAAAGTTCCATTTCACATCAAGTTGGTTGGAGCGAAAGGCGGCTGACTCCTTGAAAAAGAAATTCGCTTTTTCTGCGCGATGTGAATGCTGCCGAAGCGTTCCTTGTCAAGCGGAAACAATGATTTTCGATGGGAAGCGTAATCGCAGTCCAGCACAAGTCTGAAGACCCCGCAGGAAGTGATTTTCTTAGAAAATACATGAAGGAAGGCACGACCTTTGCGGCCAACGCTTGCACATCCCTTGTCGGGGCGCCTGGCGTGTAAATCAACGAAATTGCTTAGCCAGATAAAAAAATTGAGCGGTGCCATCTTGACATGGAACCGCTCAATTTTTTACATTTCCTGGGGTTTTGTCTTACTCTTCCCTTCAGTAGTTACTAACCTTCATTTTTTACGATTACGTTGATCGATCTCTTTATGCAGTATTTTAGTTAATTGATCAAATTTTTCTTCATTTCTTTCATCGAGCGCGCGATCAATGAGGTATCTCAAATTTTTCATTTCCAGTTCTTGAATAAGTTCTTCGTTTTCTTCTACATTGGGTGCTTCTTTCAAATAGGGCTGTGCAATGGTATGCAAATGCATTAAAAAACCAGGTGTCGAAATCAATTCTGCCATAGACATATAGATAACATTTTTCCCTTTTTGGAAGGCAAATTTCGCATCGATATTTTCTACTTTTCCAGAAACACGATTGATGCGAATTTGTTTTGATTCTACTGGTATAAATTGATAAACCTTATTGTTGATGACAACCGCAAATGATTGATAGGCTAAAACGATGCGAATATGCCGGTCATCGGCTTTGATATAATATGGTTTAAGCATTTTAACTGTGACCATACCCTTTCACCCCCACACCTGCAAATATTATAATTTTCTGTAAAGTAATTCTACAATAACACAGTGGATATTTCAAGCTATTTTGAATATGGCAGTTCTTTGTATTCTCATGATTTTTCTGCCTGTGAAATGATGCCATCAAATAATTTTTCATATTCTGTTTCAGATAAAAGATACCTTTCGTCAATCCTTGTAACCCATTTCCCCGCCTTTTCTAATTCCTGAAGACCTCTTTTCATATAAGATTTGTACTCACCATTCACCGCCGCTATCTCTTTTTCATATTTTTCATCTGTACCTGGGGCAACTGTTTCTTTATACATATCAATAATTTCCTCACCAGCAAGCTGGGGATACAATTCATGTGGATCAGTACTGTCAAATATGCAAAAGTTTAGATCGCGGACGAGTACCATGTCCACACTTTCAGGGTCGAAACTGCAATGATACAGTTCGACATCATAACCGTATTCCTTGCAGGCTGCAAGCACTTTTTTCATAAAGGTGGATTTTCCGGTTCCTGCCCTGCCTTTGATAAAACAACTATACTGTAAATCATTCAGCAGCTCCCGGACCTTATTCACAGCCCCATCTGGAGTGTTTGTTCCAAAAAGGCGGTGATACGTATAGGAGTTCTTTCCCTGTCTGACTGCATTTTGCAGTATCCTCTCAATGAAAGTTGTAGCCACCTCATCCGCCTTATCAAAGTTCATTTCATGAACAAAAATATCCTCTAATTTATCATGGATTTTCAAGCCTCTCGAGAAATAGTCATAGGCGGCTTGTAAATGCAAGCCAATTTGTTCATTTGAGGCATAGTCGGTTGCATTAGGATGCCCAATTTCAATCATTTCCACGTTTTCAAGTCTGTCAGCAATGGTATCGTCTATAAACGCAATCGATCTTCCCCTGACAATGCATCCATCCAAATATTTAACTCCATATGAACTGTATAGCACTTCTACGTCATTATTCTGTTCGAAATGCGAAATTAATCGTTGAAGGATTCCCGTTTTCACTTGGTAGGAAGGATGTTTAAGTACATAGATCTTTTTCAAACCTTCACAATTTGTGTGCAAATAATTTACAAACCCTTTGCCGGTATGCCCGGCAGCATAATAGCCGATTTTTTTCATTGTGCCACTCCTTCATAGGCGGGTATGATTAATTTTATGTTAAATATTTGAAAAAGTGACCTATGTATTCTTATCCCAGAGAACACATATAATGAAAAGCACTGCCAGAATCCATTTAAATTGGATTCTGGCAGCCAAGACATACCTATTCACTTAATTCTTTTCGTTCCTTTTCTGTAAAAACTCTGGATCTGCTTAAGAATCTTTTTCCTTCAGGCCCTTCCAGGGAAAACATACCTCCTCGTCCATCAATTGCATCAATAATCACTTGTGTATGCTTCCAGTATTCGTATTGATCTTTTGACATGTAAAATGGTGTTTCACCAATTTTGCCAAGCAATACATCTGATTCCCCCACAAGGAATTCACCTTGTTGATAGCACATTGGGGAACTGCCATCACAGCAACCGCCCGATTGGTGGAACATCAAATCGCCATGCAGACTTTTTAATTTTTCCAAAAGGCCAAGTGCTTCCTCTGTCGCAACAACTCGATCAACCATTCAGTGCACCCCCAAGTCATCAGCCAATGTCAAACAAGTTCTTCCCGTTAAAATAATCCAGCAGTATCTGTACTGTAACTGACTAGTAAATTTTTCGTCTGTTGGTAATGATCCAGCATCATCTTATGGTTTTCACGTCCAATTCCTGATTTCTTATACCCTCCAAACGCTGCATGCGCCGGATATTGATGATAACAATTCGTCCATACACGCCCTGCTTGTATACCTCTCCCAAATCTATAAGCTGTATTGATGTTTCTCGTCCACACGCCAGCTCCCAAGCCATACAGGGTGTCATTTGCAATTGCCATCGCTTCTTCATCATCTTTAAAGGTGGTGACCGATAGCACCGGGCCAAAAATTTCTTCCTGGAAAATACGCATCTTATTGTCACCTTTGAAAATGGTCGGTTCCACATAATAGCCGCCCGATAACTCGTCAGCCAACTGGTTGAGATTGCCGCCAATCAACACCTCGGCACCTTCCTGCTTCCCAACATCAAGATAGGACGATATTTTTTCCATCTGCTCCTGGGATGCCTGGGCACCCATCATTGTTTCTGTGTCAAGCGGATGACCAATTTTTATCTGCTTCACACGAGCAACCGCTTTTTCCATGAATGTATCGTAGATGGATTCATGGACTAACGCACGTGATGGACATGTGCACACTTCTCCCTGGTTCAGCGCAAACATGACAAGCCCTTCCACGGCCTTATCGAGAAAAGCATCATCCTTATCTGCCACATCTGCGAAAAAGATATTTGGTGATTTACCACCCAATTCCAATGTCACCGGAATGATGTTTTCAGAAGCATATTGCATGATCAGACGGCCTGTAGTCGTTTCACCGGTAAATGCTACTTTGGAAATTCCTGGGTTGGTGGCCAGCGGTTTCCCAGCCTCTACCCCGAAGCCGTTGACGACATTGACCACCCCAGCGGGAATCAAATCCTGTATCAGCTCAAGCAGAACATGAATGGAAGCAGGCGTCTGTTCTGCAGGCTTAAGAACGACACAGTTGCCTGCCGCGAGTGCGGGTGCCAGCTTCCAGGTTGCCATCAGCAACGGGAAATTCCAAGGGATGATTTGCCCTACAACCCCAAGAGGTTCATGAAAATGATATGCTACTGTATCATTGTCAATTTGGCTTACACCGCCTTCTTGTGCCCGTATGACACCCGCAAAATAACGAAAGTGGTCTACTGCGAGCGGCAAATCTGCAGCAAGTGTCTCTCTGACAGCTTTCCCATTGTCCCAGGTTTCAGCAACTGCCAGCGTTTCCAGATTTTCTTCGATTCTATCAGCAATTTTATGCAATATGTTGGAACGTTCGGCAACAGAAGTTTCGGCCCATGCATCTTTTGCTGCATGTGCCGCTTCAATTGCAGCTTGTACATCTTCTTTGGTGGAACGGGCTACCTCACAGAAGACTTCACCGGTAACAGGTGTGACATTATCAAAATATTGACCTTTCACAGGCGGCTGGTACTTTCCACCAATAAAATTATCATATTTTCTCTTGAATGAAACAATTGCCCCTTCTGTGTTCGGATTTGCATATCTCATTTTGCATTCCTCCCCCAAATAATAGTAAACGTTTACAAAATATGTTTTGCAAAACTTACGCTTATACTAAATTATAACAACTTGTACGAAATCATGCCAACTATTCGAACAAATTGAATTTTTAGTTGATAATTGTTCTTGCTATACCAAGCACAATGTCTTTGTACTTCACAAAGTGTAAATGCCATACGGGAATACGCAGGACCTCCTCCCGCATGGCAACTGGAAAAATACTCATGAGTCGCTTTTTTCACCTTAACTTGATATTCTTTGTATAGATCAGCAACACTCCCGCCAAACAGCCCCTGCTAAAGCTGCACTTCCTAAAATAAAACCGCAAAAGCAACCATTTGCCTTGCGGTTTCCTCGAGCTATATGAGATTATAAAAAATACGCTGGACCACCAACGCTTTAAAAACTTTGATTATTTAGTTGGACTACTCCAGATCAGGCAGCATGCGTACTTCATGTTGCATAGAAGAATGACACAACGGGCACTTAGGTTCTTCTTCAAAGCTAAACGATGCGCGCATCCAACCGTTACAATCCTCATTGGAGCACGACCATACCTTTGTTTCAACTTCCGGCAGCGGTTCTTTAGGTCCTCGTGAAAAAGCCATCTCAGCATCCCCTTTCAAGGTTCTACTTCTATTATACACCTTTTCAGAAAGCAATGTAAGGAGACGGTGTTAGAATTAGTTTTTCATCTTTGTAAAACTGGCCATTACTCTCCCTGAAAAAAAGATCCTTCGCGATTTTGTCCATTGGTATAAATGCTTAAAAACTCATGAAAAAAAGCCAGACAGATTAATTCTGCCTGACTTCCTGCAGTACATAATGTGCAATCGCTTTGGCCACACCATCCTGGTCATGGTCTTCCGTTACAAAATCTGCTGCCTGCTTCACCGCATCCTGTGCATTGCCCATGGCTACTCCCAGTCCGGCCTGTTCAATCATTTTGATGTCATTTAAGCTGTCGCCTGCTGCAAGTACCTGATCCATTGTAATGCCAAGTTTCTTACAAACCGTTTTCAGCGCATTGGCTTTGTTTACTCCAATTGGGTTCACTTCCATATTATTAGGCATTGAGTTTGTTATTTCAAGGTCCCCTATCTTGGCAACCTGCGCAACCACGCTGTCCAATTTTGCCAGATCATCCGTTACACAGCCAAATTTCAGCCATTCACGTGTCTGATAATCCTCTGGCAATTCATTATGGTATACATCTTCTGCGGAAACCAGCCACATTGCTATGTCGGCTTCTTTTCCTATTGCATACATTTTTTCAATGCTTTTTGTTTCCAATATGTGCTCTTCTACCAATTCTTGGTCCATAGTCCAAATCTGTCCGCCGTTGCTTGTTACCAAATAAGAAGATAACCCCAGTTCCTCTGCGTAAGGAAAACATGTTTTCAGAAATCGGCCAGTGCTTAGTACAACGGTCACCCCTTGTTCTTGCGCCTGTTTTATAGCCTGCTTATTGCGTGATGAAATCTTGTCTTCTTTATCCAACAAGGTGCCATCCATATCAAGTGCAATCAGTTTTATATTCGTCATAGCTCTTCTCCTTTGTATACCTTAAATATTTTAATTTCACATCAATCTTGATTCATTATTCAACTTTAGGCCGCGATCGAACAGTGCAGTTGTTACAAATGGTATCAACATGAGTCCGATCAATAGATAAAACAGTACATGTATGTTGTAATGATCTACGACCAGTCCCCCAAGTATCGGCCCCAGCATACGGCCGGCTGCTGCCACACTATTGATAAATCCCTGATAAAAACCTGCTCTCCCTTTCGGAGCCATCTTGTCAGCTATCGTAGGTATTGCCGGCCACACAAGCATTTCTCCAATTGTCAAAATAACCATAGCTACGGCAAATAAAGTAAATTCTTCTGCAATCATTGCAATCAAATAAGACACGATGAAAATGGCGGTCCCTGTCAATATATATGTTTTTTGCGACTTCCATTTCAGAAGTTTCAATAATGGCTGCGCACCTACAATCAAGAAGCCATTAATCGCCCACAGTGTACTGTATTGTCCCAGTGGAATATGCAAGTCCTGTGTATGCGAAGCTATTGTTGACTGCCATTGGCTGTATGCCAGCCATGAAATGAAAAAGCCGATACATAAAATGATCAATGCAGTGAAAATAGATTTGTTTTTTATTTTACCGCTTTGTTCAAGAATGGAGGTGTGCATTTGTCTGTCTCGTTCCTTGTCCATCCCCTTGAATGTAAACAGCACGAGCGCCAGGAATACAAAAAAGAGAGAGGCATTTGCAATAAAAATGTAGTTAAAAGAGATACTTGCCACAAATCCTCCGATAGTAGCCCCTAAAGCAACCCCCAAATTTTGTGCGACATATATCGCATTGAATGCACGTCTTCCGCCTTCCGGCCAGATCGATCCCGCCATCGCAAACATCACGGGCCATGTGGCTCCAGTGCCAAGGCCGATTAAAATCAGCATGATGGAATAAGCAAAAATCTGATGGTTGAATGACAATACCACAGCCGCAGCTGTAGTCAGCAGGGTTGCGAATACAATTGTCTTATACGGGCTGAATTTATCGAACAAAACCCCGCCAACCAAATTCCCAGCGATAGTCGCCCCCTGATTGAACATTAAAATGAGTCCGGCGAACGCCAAACTTTTTCCTAGTTCATTGTGCATATATATTGTGTTCAACGGCCATAAAAAAGAGCCACCGGTCACATTGATTGTCGTTCCAATGACCAACAGCCAGATTTGCTTAGGCATTTCCATCAACTCTCATTTCTGGATCATGGTCTCATGGTGTTCACGACGAAAGATATTGTGCTGATCATGTCAAACAAGCAGCATTCACATGATCATGATCCGAATCGGTAACTTCACTCCCCATTCTACAGCAATTCAGGGCGAAAAGACTAATTTTTTGACCGATTTAACCGCTGTTTGAAACTTTGCTGACGCAACCTCAGAAACAATGTCCCTTCGCTATTCAGCAGATATAATTTCTTACACGAAGTATAAATAATCATCTTCTTCTCCACATCGCAATAATAAATAATATTGGCGATACTGCTACAAGTATTAAACTAATAATCACTGGTACGATACTGAATGGGTGTCCTGCCGTCTCAACACCGAATTCCAGTGTGATAACAGCCAGCAACAATGTAATTTCGACACCCATTACTGCCGCCATTAAACGTGAAAGACGGTATAGCACAGGTGCATTTTCCGCTGTCACCTTTACTGGATAACGATGGATATGAGGTTTCCTGCCAAGAAAATAAAACATAATGAAAATGAATACAGCCGCAACCGGCAGGATGAAAATATACAAACTGCTTCCCCAGCCATCAGGCAGGTGGTCAGAATCAAAATGTATCGGTACCTTAGCAGGGACGGATGCGTATGTATGCATGGCCGAGATGGATGTGACTAAAATGAAAATGACTGACAGCGTATGACAAACTTTTTCCAAAAAAGAGGCTTTCACTTCTATTTTCGGGTGACTGCCCATAGCCATCTCCTTCCGCTTTAAAAACAAACATCACTTCATCCAGCAACTATTGAAATCAGGTGAGGGCAAATAAATTCCTTCGCTTTGGGGAAATTTCGCGCATATTCAGGATTGTATGATCGATGTTTTCAACATAACCATTCATTCAATCCACTAAGCAAGCAATCGAAATTTCCACTGCTTTTTGTAAATCAGCTTGAGACCAGCTAGGCATTTTTTTCTTGACCGCCAGCGCATGTGAAGCTGGCAAATGGATGAATCCCGCTTGGGCGTGCTTTCCTTTTTCATTGAAATAATGGAGTCCATGGTACATGACATGATTGCATAAGTATGTACCTGCCGTATTCGAAATCGTCGCTGGCAAGCCTGCTTCCTCCAACATGTTGACTATTTTACGAATTGGCAGGGTTGAAAAATAGCCGTCCGGCCCGTCAGGACAAATTCGTTCATCTTCCGGTTTACTGCCATGGTTATCCGGAACCCCATCATTACAGTTGATCGCAATCCTTTCCGGTGTGACACAGTTTCGGCCAGCTGCCAATCCAAGAGATATGACGGCATCCGGCTTATGCTTATCAAGCAATTCCACGAGTTTCAACCCGGAGTTTTTAAAAGACACTGGGAGCACTTCCCCAACGATTTGAAAATCCTTTATATTACTGCTATGTAGTTTTTCGGCTATTTCGGCAGTCGGGTTGATTGGATTGTCTAAGAATGGTTCAAAACCAGTCAATAATAACTTTTTCATTTTACCACCCCAATAACATTTTATTTATACATTTTTATATAGCAAAAATAACTGCAACTGCTCTTATATGTCGCCACACCCACATGATACACAATATCAGTCTCCAAAGCCAGTTTATTGGATTTACCATATTCAGTAATACAACCGCGGCAATATACAATATGTTATACTATATTCACATTTCATTATATATTTGGTTTATTCAAACTTAAAGGGGGAAAGGTCATGATAATTTCTACGTGGAATTGGCTTTGGGACAAACATGATGAGGTGAAAGATTTGTTTCGATTTTTTACGAAAACGAACAGTTCTTCACTAGCCAAAGGCGAAGGGAGTAAAATCGAGCATATTAAAAGCCAGCAAGGGAATGACAATAATCATCATGGGGGCGGAAACAAGGGAAACCGCAGTTACTCCACAGTACAATGGATTGGCCTGATAGCTGGACCGGTATTCTTTATCATCACACTTTTATTTTTTTCACCGGAAGGGCTTTCAAAACCGGGTCTGGCTGTTTTGGCGAGCACGATATGGATTGCCATCTGGTGGATGACAGAGGCAATTCCTATTCCAGCTACCTCATTGATGCCCATCATCCTGTTTCCGTTGACAAACGGGCTTGACTTGGGCGCGACCACATCATCCTATGGCAGTGACACCATTTTTTTATTTATGGGAGGTTTCATGGTAGCGCTCGCTATGGAAAAATGGAATTTACATAAACGCATCGCTCTTGCCATCATCTCTTTTATTGGAACAAACATGAATCTTATCGTTCTGGGGTTCATGGTCGCCACCGGGTTTCTTTCCATGTGGATATCTAATACTGCCACTGCGATGATGATGGTTCCAATTGGGCTTGCCATTACCTATCAAGTGGCTGATGCGTTAAAAAGCGACCCTTCAATTGATACGTCAGAAGGAAATTTCGGTTTCGGAAAATCACTCATGCTTGGAATCGCCTACTCTGCATCGTTGGGAGGGATAGCGACTTTGATAGGTACACCTCCGAACGCAGCACTAGCTGGCGTAATCAAAAAAATGTATCATGTCGATCTGTCATTCGCCGGCTGGATGTTATTTGGTGTACCTGTCGCATGGATCTTCATCTTGATCGCTTGGTTTTATTTGGTCAAGATCGCTTACCCGCAAAAGGTGAAAAAACTGCCAGGCGGCAAGCAGATTATTCAATCGGAGCAAAAGAAGCTTGGCTCTTCATCCTACGAAGAAAAAGCGGTGTTTATCATTTTCGCTCTTACGGCCATGGCATGGATCACACGTTCATTCATCCTTGTCAAAATAAATCCGAACATTGATGATGCGATTATCGCTATGACAGCTGCGATCATTTTATTTATCATCCCGGCCAAAAATAAAAAAGGTGACTTCTTGCTCGACTGGAATACCGCGGTTAAGCTGCCTTGGGGCATTTTACTTTTGTTCGGAGGCGGGCTTGCCATCGCAGCTGGTTTTACAGATTCTGGGTTATCCGAGTGGATTGGAAAACAGTTGGCATCACTCCAGGGCATGAATATCATTTTCGTATTGCTCATTGTTACGGGGCTTGTTATTTTCTTGACGGAAATCACATCTAATACAGCAACTGCAAATATGATGTATCCGATTATGGCCGCACTTGCTGCAGCTTTAGGTATACATCCGTTTTCCGTGATGATTGCGGCAGGAGTGGCAGCATCCTGTGCTTTCATGCTTCCAGTAGCCACACCACCCAACGCAGTTGTCTTCGGTTCCGGCTATTTACGTATACCAGATATGGCCAAAGCGGGATTCGCCTTGAACATCGTTGGAATCATCTTAGTCACAGCTGCCGTATATTTCTTCATTCCACTCGTATGGGGAATAGATATCATGCATATGCCAGCAGATTTTAAATAAAGATATATGCAAAGGTTTAACAGAACAGCATGTGTTACTCAAATCCACATGCTGTTCTTCATCTTTATGCCAGCCAGAAGAAATGGAAACCCTGAGCGAATCTTATTATTTTCTGGCCAGCCACTCTACCAGCAAAATGTACATTACAGGCAGCAAAGCAGCAAACATAACTAATCCGGTCCAACCACCCTTTCCCCATATTGGAGCAGCCGCTGTACTGCCAAAAGAAACACCTATATAATACGAAACCAAATACAGACTGGAGGCACTGCCTTTATGATGCGTGGCAGTTTCACTGACAGATGTAGCTGTCAAAGCATGTGCTGTGAAAAAACCGAGACAAGTAATACACAGTCCGATGACAATTATGATGAAGGAAGTCGACAGCGTCATCCAAATTCCCGCTGCCAGAATAATGATCCCGAGCAGCCGAAGTTTCTGCCATCCAAATTTTCCAGCGAACCAACCAGCAACTGGAGAACCAACTACGCCTAATCCATATGCAAAATATGTATTTGAAATGGTCTGTAATGAAAGAGAATAAGGATGACCCTGTAAATGAAACGGTAAATATGTCCATATCCCGGTAAAAGAAAATTGGAGAATGATTCCGAGACCGAAGACAAGTAATAACGCCGGATTTTTCAAGTGATACAAAAACGCAGCAATATCTTTTTTAAACGAAAGATTGCTAGGATAAAATAAACGGGATTGCGGCAACAGAACCAACACCAAAATGAACACGATGATGCCCAGCACAGCCAGTGCATAAAACGTAGTCTCCCACGAAAACATGTCTGTGATATACCCTGCTGCCACACGTCCGGCCATTCCTCCGAGTGCATTGCTGGAAATGTAAAGTGCTGTTGCAGTACCTATACTGCGTGAATTAATCTCCTCGCTCAAATAAGCAAGTGCAGCCGCAGGCAGGCCTGCCAATGCAATGCCCTGCAAAAAACGCAGAACAAGCAGAACTGGAAACGGAGAAAACCATGGCATGATCAAAAAAGGAATCGTTGAACCTAGCAATGATAACTTAATAAACGATGTCCTGCCATATCTATCGGAAAGAAATCCAAAGAGAAGTAATCCGACAATCAAACCAATGATTGTCAAAGACATGGACAAACTTGCTGTAGAAACAGTAACACCAAATTCGCCAACAAACACTGTCAATAAAGGCTGGGTTCCATACATCGTAGCGAAAATGAAAAATGAAGCCAGTGCTAATGAGAGTGTTATCCTCCAAAAATGAATATCCTTTATTCCATAGGGCTGTTTCATATAATCCCCTTCCTATCAGCGAATGCACTCACTCCCCCACTTAACAAGTCTTGCGGAATATGAAGCGAGGGAATTCCAGGACACTACGTATCTGTCGGTTATTTATTAGTATGTAATCCAGATTCCCAGGCGGTTCACCTCCAACTTACTTTCACAGAGGAGGAAATCTTGCCGCCTGGCATTTCAAAAAGCCATACTAATCCAGCACATGTTTATTCCGGCCAGCTCCAATACCAAAAAATAAAACAAGTAAGGATACACCCATAATTGTCAGCAGTGGCACTGTCCATGCTTCAGTGAAATCAAACATGTAACCAATTAAAATGGGGCCCACAGCTGCAAGTATATAACCAAGCGATTGCGCCATACCTGATAATTCAGCCGCTTGCTTCGCGTTCCTTGCCCGCATACTGAGAAATGTCAATGCCAATGCGAAATTACCAGCTAGACTAATGCCGATGAAAATGACACTGACCACCATGGTGGTATAAGAACTTCCCAGCAATAGTCCGCTATATCCGCCAATAGCACATATCGTCAAGACAAATACGATTCTCCGCTGTGATGAAGATTTTTCTGCGATCACTGGCACAAGGAAGCTTGCTGGCAATCCGATAAACTGTGTGAAAGAAAGCATCCACCCAGCAGTTGCCTTGCTGACGCCATAATCAAGTAGTATCTCTGGCAGCCAGGCAATACTTACATAGAAAAGCATCGATTGCATCCCCATAAATAATGCAACCTGCCAAGCAAGAGGCGAACGCATTATCTGCTGATTCCCCGCATTTGCTTGCGAATGATGCCCTGCTATCGCAACAGAATTGTTCTTGTCTCTTTTCAAAGCTAAATACACCCATATGCCGACCCCAACCACCGCTGGTAAAATCCAAACGAAAAGCGCCGCCTCCCATCCCAAATGCAAGTTACTGGCAATCGGCACACTCAGCCCGGAAGCCAAAGCAGCCAAAACTCCCATGGCTGTCGAATATATACTTGTCATCAAGCCAACCCTTAATGGAAATTTCTCCTTGATGACACTCGGGATAAGCACGTTCAGCACAGCGATGCCGAATCCTATCAGCAATGTACCGGCAAATAAAAGCCATGCGAGCGGCATGGAACGAATCCCGATTCCGCCAGAAAGTAAAAATAGCCCAACTAACATAGCCCATTCATTTGACAAACGATGTCGAAGCCACGGTACGATAGGAGACATGACGGCAAAGGCGATTAATGGCAGACTTGTCAGCATCCCTGCACTCCAATTGGACAGACCGATATCATCCCTGATAATACCAATTAATGGGCCCACTGAAGTAATGGCAGGACGTAAATTCAACGCTAGCACGATAATGCCCAAAAATACTGCAGCACGATATAATTTATCCGCATGATCCCATTTCAATTTTTCTCTCATAAGCTCTCCTGCCTTCTCTTTGTATGAACTCAATATATCATAGAGACTGCCTATATGAAAAAGATGTAAACAGATTGATCTGAAAAATCAGCCAACCGGTAACAACAATTGCTTTCATTCATTGATGCGGCGGGTCAGAATAGGGAAATCTCATTCTAACCTGCCGCCAATTGAAAACCCCTCCATATCATCATGCGTACATCAGTGAGGTTCATCCATCAGGAAAATATTATGTTTTTCTAATAAAAAAACTTCCTGTTTAAAGACAGGAAGCCATTTTCAACATTTATTATTTCATTTTTCTGCATCGTCATAATTCGGTAAGATCATTACTTCAACACGACGGTTTTTCGCCATATTCATTTCAGAGTTATTTGGTACGATCGGGTGCTGGTCACCGTACCCCTTCGCACTGAATTTAGCCGGATCAAGTGAATCATTATCCAGTACCAATTGCATAAAATTGACAGCCCGCATGACACTCAGCTCCCAATTGGATCTATATTGCGAATTATGTACCGGCCGGTCATCGGCATGGCCGCTAATAACAATCTGGTGCGGCGGATCCGTATCCAGAAAAGAGGATACTTCGTTGGCTACTTTTCTGCCTTCTTTGTTGACAACCGCACTTCCAGAATGGAATGTGATGTCATTCAATATCGTCACGAGCAGTCCCTCATCTGTCAATTCAGTGCCAATGGAGCGGGATAAATCATTTTTGTGTATGTAAGTGTCAATTTGCTTTTGGATACGGCCCAGTTCTTCCATTTCCAACTGCTTACGAGTTTGTTTATCCTCATGTTTTTCTTTATTTTTATCGATGTTCTCATCCTTGTCTTTTTCCTCTTTTTCTTGTATAGGCACTTCAATCTCATGGTTATTGGCACTTTTGTCCAATATCCCCTGTCCTCCGCCGGAAAACTCGCTCTTAAAGACAGCAGAAAGTTCCTTGTATTTTTGTACGTCCACTTCACTCATGGCAAAAAGTACAATAAACAGCGCCAAAAGCAAAGTCAACAGATCTGAATAAGGAAGGAGCCAGGATTCATCTGTGTGTTGTTCAGATTGCTTCTTCTTCCGTCGCATCCCTGTTTCCCTCCAACCTGACTAATTCTTTTTCAGATAGAAATGAACTCAACTTGTCCCGTACCACAATTGCGGAATCTCCATTGGTGATAGAGAGAATCCCTTCAAGCATGACCTCCTTGATCAATACCTCATTTTTGGATTTCTCCTTCAGTTTGCTGGCAAATGGGTGCCATAACACATACCCCGTGAAGATACCGAATAATGTTGCGATAAAAGCAGCGGAAATTGCATGCCCAAGCGTTGCCATATCTGACATATCTTTTAATGCTGCCACCAACCCGACAACAGCACCTAGTACCCCTAGTGTCGGTGCGTAGGTACCTGCTTGGGAAAATACAGCCGCACCTTCCTGATGCCGCCGTTCCATCGCATCAATTTTCTCAAGCATGACCTCTTTGATAAACTCAGGCGCCTGCCCATCCACAACCATTTGGATACCAGGCCTTAGGAAAGAATCATCTATTTCATTCACTTGTTTCTCCAGCGAAAGCAGTCCTTCTCTTCTTGTCTGCTCAGCCATTTCTGTGAATAATACAATCAATTCAGGTATTTCCGTTTGTTTCTGATTCGTAAAAATGATTTTGAATAATGCAGGTATCTTCTTGATCGTCCGTCCTGGAAAAGAAATCAATACCGCTGCTGCTGTTCCAACAAAAATGATCAGCATGGCGGCAGGATTCAACAACGCTGCAATATCAGCCCCCTTCAGGACCATTCCTACTCCAACAGCGATGATTCCCAATATAATACCAATAACCGATGTCTTATCCATCATAATCCCCCAACATCCATTTTCTTTCGAGTGCGTCATCCATTCGTTAACTTTTCTCTTTGCTATGACCTTCTGCTAACTATATCGGATATCTGGAACATAATGTAAAGTGGAAAAGGGAATTTGTTCATAGATTTTTCCATTTCTCCTGGCATTTTACGATTTTTATTGGAGAATGACCGGTTAAATAAAAAACATACTAAGATTAGTGGGTAAGGTCATCGACGGGTGACCTTACCCACTATTTGTTTTTTAGTT
>NZ_JBHUIZ010000016.1:0-130613 GCF_042683165.1 Tigheibacillus halophilus | reverse complement strand
ATTATATTTGGTCATAAAAACACCCCCGAAAATTAGATTTTTACTCTAACTTTCGGGGGTCGGTACCAAATGGGGCTTTTATTATTTAGTCCTTTTTCAAAGTTTACGCCTTCATTTTCCACATAAAAAACTTCTTTGCTTGTAAGCGTCAAAGAAATGAACCTTCCAATTCGAACTTGATTATATAAATCGCTCAAAATCCTTAAAATGCGGTTTTATAGGGATTATCTATCAAAAAATATCATTCTCTTTCAAATTAAAACGGGCAAAAATCGGGCAATCTTTTGGACTAAGATACGGAGACACTTTAGGCTAGCAAGCGATTATTCTTTGTCTTTTTATTGTTGTCCGGTTGAAATTTTGTTAGAAGTTACATCACGCCACCCATCTTTGAGAGGTTATTTTATTTTAATATATGAAAGCAAAGATGAAGTAAAACAATCGCGAACTTTTATAGAATATCATAATGTAATTTGTTAAAATCCCCTTTAGATAAAGTATATCCAAAGAAAAAGCTTTACCAAAAACAGAGTGACTTTTCATTTTCTTGTTCTCCGTGATTGTATAAATGAGATAAAAACTTAATACTCCTCTTCAATTTCATATCTTCTAATATTTGACGCTTTGTTTACATTTGTAGTTAAGAAATTAAATAGCCAGTTGTTATCTCTCCCTTGTACCTTATTTTCTTTAGGAACTTCCTCTGGTTCTTCCATTCCTTCAGCTTCCTCTGGTTCTTCTGTTGCTTCAGAAGTGTTTATTTTATTAATTTCATTAACCAACTCAATATTCAATTCTTCTATTAAATCACCTTCTATTGAAAAAGAGTACTCTTCAATTACTTTTGACATAATATCCTCTGGTTCTAAGGTCTTCATATTAGTTTTATAGTGTTTAAGG
The DNA here is from genome assembly GCF_042683165.1 of Tigheibacillus halophilus. Lineage (NCBI taxonomy): Bacteria > Bacillati > Bacillota > Bacilli > Caryophanales > Bacillaceae > Tigheibacillus > Tigheibacillus halophilus. Next base: position 129,713 of record NZ_JBHUIZ010000016.1, on the reverse strand, counting down.
CATAAAGAAATGATGGACTTCTTTATTTCCTCTAATACTTTAGAGTATGTCGGATTAACAAATGATACATTGTTATTCAAAAGTTGTTCAAAAAACTTATCATCTTTAAAATGTTGATTATCTTTGCGTTTTCCTAACCAACCATGGAGACAGCACTCATAATAGAAGAGCCAATTACTATCATAAAGACTCTCTTCAGTAAGAAGTGTTTCATAATATGAAAAATCTAAATCCCCTTTTAAAAGGTTCTTTGAATTTAATATCATTACCAATATATTTATTATTGCATTATCATTCCTTAACAATAGTTTACTTATATCTTCTTCTATAGTGATATCCAACTTTACGGCAAAACTAAGTGCCCATGATACCTCAAATTCATTCCTTAACTCCACATTATCTTTAATAAGAACATTAATAAAATCTTTTATCCTTTCAGTATTTAATGGATAACCCCTATATTTATATCCTTCAATAGTTTCAAACACAGTAGGTATTATTGATGAATCTACAAGGATGGATTGTAATAGTAACGACTCGAATATATCCCAATTCTCCCGATAAACTACAACTCTTCTCAATACTTTTACTGCATAGTTTAATATTCCCTTTTCAGCTGATTGAATCTTATATTTAAAAGCTGTACTAAAGAATTCTTTTATATCCGTATGCTGTAAATTAATTGATTTTCCCTTATCCTTTTTATTTCTTCTAAATTCATATCTTTTAAAGTAATATAACCACTCAGGTTCTAAAATTTGCGGTATTTTAATTATTTTAGTCTTTGTATTGTTTAAATCTAGTTCATAATTTTTTAAAGTTTTATTTAAAATATTAAGCGCTCTCTCAGCTTCTTCTGATGAACTAAAATAATATTCCATATCATCTGTATATCTATACCCTACTAAACCATCGCCATATTCTCTTTTAAATTCATCATCAATTATTGTGCCGACTATTTCTTGTATTATTAATGATACGACGGGACCAATAGGAATTCCTATAGTTTGTCCATCCTGCAGATTTCTTGTCAATCTATCAATCACATTACCAAAATACCTATCATCTTTTGTATTTGCTTTGGCAACCTCTTTTGTGTGTAGTGCCCACGGAATAGAGTGAGTGTAAATACTTGGATAATACCTTGTAATATCAGCTTGTAAAATATATCTTTTCAATACGAGATTATGTATCCTTTTATTAATCTTCTCAGACATTTTATACTTTGGTTCTATACTATCTTCAAAAATATGCGGAGTGGTTAAAGAAAATTGTGACTTTGAAAAATGTGCCTCTAAATTATCCCAATTATCTTCAATTAATCTCGCTAACAATATATAATGAAGCGGGTGCGGAACTGATATAATTCTCCGAAAATTACCCGTTTTCGGTATTGAAAAATCTATTAGTTTACACTTTTTGTTTAAACCTTTTTTTGATAGTCTTGATTTTGTTAAGTCAAGACTATCCATATTGTCACTTAAAGTAGTAGATTTGAATTCACCTGGTATTTGATTAGCAAAATACCCCGATAATATTATTTTTTTTGCGATTTCTCTCTCTTCAGACATTTTATCACTTCCAAATTAAGCTCTCCTCTTTTAATCCATTGGTATAAGCTCTTCTAATTCTTGTTTATTATCTATCAAATGCTTACTAAACTCATCACCTAAAAGTATTTTTGTATTTTTAATATACCTAATTAGTCCACTTCCTTTGACGGATAAAACTTTGAATTTTCCTTAACTATTACTTTCAAAAAAACTCATTCATTGAGTAGAATTTTTAATACCACTGATAGACTTTATCCTGATCTTTTACTCATAATTCCACCAATTGTTTTGCTTCAATTTCAACACTAAATCCTGTTCTCTTTAACTTAGCAATCAAATACTCTGAAAAATCTATTACCTTAGATAAATCAATAAAAATTGTTAAATTGCTTCTTGCTCTTGAACAGCCTACATAAAAAAGCCTATACGCAGCTAGTACGCCGTACACAGTACTTTCTTTAAAACATTTTCTAACATTTGTAACATTTGGATTTAGGAGGTATTTATTACAAGAATTTCCACACAGAGTTTCAAATATTATATTCCCCTCAAAATGTTTACATAATTGTTCCACTCTTGTTTTCAGGTATTTTGCATGTATATCATAGCTTTCTTTATTTAAATCCGAAATTTTACATTCTAAATGGTCAATTGTATCTTCAATCCATTTCATATAATCATAATAAAACGATTCTAAAGAATCTAATGTTAATTCCATGAAAGTCCATAGTTTCAAGAAATTATGCATATGAACAACTGGATTTCTGAAGGAATCTTCTGCAATAAAGAACACTGTGTTATGACTCTCTCCTTTTACACCGTGTTGTGTTGAGACTTTTGGATCTTTCAAATATTTTGATAGTGCCTTGAATTCGTTTACGTTAACTTGTAAAATTTCAATATATTCATCATATATATTATCAATATAGCAATTATTAAAAAGATTAACTTTCCTCATGAAAGTTAAAAGTTCATTTATTGAGTTCTCTTTCTGAAAAGCCTCATATATTTGAGTTAATAGTTTACTTAAGTTAACTCTGTCCTGATGACTAGTAATTGTACGTACTTTTATATTAAATATTTTTCGATTTGCTTTGAGGGTTTGAATTATCTTTCCAAGGTTAAAATTAACATAATAACCTAATATTTCGTCTAAAACAAAAAGCAACTTTAAAAGGGGATCTTTATTTTCATTAGTATTATCGGATAAGACATCAATAGCACTTATTTGTTTTACGTGTGAGTATCTATCCAATCTATTAAATTGTCTATACAACTCACCTGCACCTACCGAATCAAACCTTTGTTGGTTTAGTAAAAATAACAGTAAAGCATCCGGATAAATTATTTGCTCCCTTTTTAATCTTTCATGAATGTTATCGCACATTACTACTCTTGGTGGGTGATCTGGTTTACTAACACCATTTCTGTCAGATGGGATTTGTTTAAATTGCTGATCATTATATATATTGTTTAATATGTAAACTATATCTGGTATTGAGCGGTGATTAGTATCTAATTTAATATCAGTATTTAGAGTTTTTAATTCCTCTTCAAACGATCCATCATAGTTTTTATATATTTGTTGCATCTTGTCACCAAGAAAATAGAGGCTTGACCTTGTATTAAGTACTGCTTTATAAAACATTTTTAATACACTGGGAGCCGAGTCTTGGTATTCATCAATAAAAATTAATTGATACCTTTGCGTTAGTCTCATCTTAATCTTTGGAAACCTTTCGAACACTTTTTCTGCAAATAATATCAAACTGTCGTGGGATAACCCCCCTTTGTAAAGATGGTTGTTCGTTGATTCATTATAATAAATTGTCCTAATATTAGCCTTAAGCACTTCTATTGATAAACAACCGTGCTTTTCGATAAACTTTAAGTTCCTTTTTGAAATATGTTCTTTCTTTTCCTTATTCTCTATGTCATCTCTGATTAAACCACCAAATAATTCAAAATATAGATCTATCATTTCACCCTTAGAAAAGTAAATTTTCAGGAATTTATGAAGAAATGAATGAATTGTATGTATGTTAATTCCTTCTTCATTTAAACCTTTTTTTAGCTCTTCTGCAGCTCTCTTTGTATAAGTAATACAAAGTATATTATCAATGGGATATTTTATCTTATGATTCACAATCATTGATTTTATTTTTGTAGTTTTGCCACTACCTGCTGGAGCGTTGACGAGAAAGATATTATCTACTATTTTTGTAGCCAATCTAATCCCTCCTTAATGTAATTCGGAAGCATCTTTTCTATTAGACCATTTAGAATAACTGAATACATAAAATCAGTCTTTTTATTTTCTGTGTGTTTAACAATATCTCTAATACTGTACTTTTTATCTTTGTCTGAATCACCTTTTCCAAGTTTAGCAGGGTTTGGAACAGTATATTTAAGATTAGCGTCAACTCTTTGCTGAATCCAAAAGCTTCTATCTTTTTTTTCTAGCACGTTAAAATTATAAAATTTCGACATCATCGCTTCCTCTAAAGTCCGAGCATACTGTTCATCTTTACCTTGATAATTAACTAGTGCTAGTCCCCCGAATAATTCATTCTCACCTCTTTCTTTCCATTTATACAAATCAAGTACTATAGGAGATTTTGTCCCTTTTGATTCGCCATAATAGCTATTAATTGTTGCATTTGTTGTTTCAGACTCTTCTACGGCTTCAATAGTTACTGCATCTTTTTTGTAATCTAGATCAGTTAAAATAAGGGTCTTTATTTTCAAGAAATTAATTATCTTACTATATTTATGCGCGTAAGCACCGCCGACCTGAACATACGCTATATACTTTTGACTAAGTTCTTCATATGTATCTAAAGTCAATAATTTTCTTATAAGCAATCGTTCTGTATCACCCTCATAAAGAATAACTCTATCTGCAAAAACAATGTCAGAAAAACCGATTTCATAAAACCAATCATAGAATGTATCGAGAGTGGTATCACCGCTCAGGCTTTCTTTAAATGTCGAAAAGTCATAAATTTTACTTTCTAAATGATCTAATGGACGTGAAACTCTGAGATTCTTCATTTCTGTTAGTCGCACCATTTCCCCTGAATGGGTACTTATTAATCCCTGTATTTTCTTTTGAAGATAGTAATCTTTTAAATATTTCCCAAAAACTCTTTGCATTTGAGGATGCATATGTGATTCGGGCTCTTCTATTACAAATAAATTGACTAATAGTGGATCAATTTTTCTTTTATATGTTTCTAGCTGTAGAAGTATATAAATCATATTGCTGTAACCTAATCCTTGAGAAGATTCATTCAGAAAATAGCCTTCATACTGATATTTTGTATTAGTTATTTGATTAAGAAGAGAGGTTATTGTATCTTCGTTAATGTCTATATCAATAATTATATTACCTGTATTTCCGCCACTTGCTTTATCAATAGTTTTAACCGCATCGCTAAGACTTTTAACAGAGACATCCCTTACCTCATCAATAATTTTCGCATCTTGTATGGGACTGAGTATTTGATCTGGCAAGTTCTCTAATAGAGGCCCTAATTTTTCATTATGGGTTGCGAGTTCAATCATGTTTTTACTTAAACTTTTAAAGTTACCAGTACCCTGATCATCGAGTGGTCTACCTGCATTAATATATTTAAAATTAAAAAGCCTCCTGAAAACCGAAACTTCAATCTCTACTTTATCTATATAATCGCTATCGCTAAAATAACACTTTTCAAGGATACTTGCTTCATAAATAGACAATAGTATCTCTTTAAATTGATCAATCTTTGAAGTTGGATCTTCTAATGCCTTAATTTTTTTGTATCTAGTATATAATTTATTAAAATTATCTTCTAATGCTTGTCCAAAGGATATTTTAGTTGGCCGAAATGAATATTCAAAATAGAAGCTTTTGTTTTCTGGATTCAAATCCATAATAAAATCGGCAAACTTCCTAATATCATCATTTGCATTATAATCTATTTTAAATCTTATTGATGTTGTAGGTATTATTACATCACTGTGTAAACTAGTTAATTCAGTAATGAATAGCTTATTTACAATACTTTCTACTGTAGATAATGTATCCTGACTCTCATTAAAGCAACTCATAAATATGTCATACACTTCATCAACCCACTGCTTTGATAATTTTACTGGTATGTCTGAAATTAAAAATGGTGTTTTGCCGTTTTGCATTATAGAACCAATAAAATTAATCATAGAAGTCTTACCACTATTATTAGCACCAGCAAGTAAAGTAACATCATCAGCCATTGAGAATGATTCGTTTTTAAACTTCCTATAATTTTGTATAGTTATTTCTTTTAAAAGCACTACATAAACCTCCAACTATGTAATTATTAATGTTCTAAGAATTAGTACAAAAGACTAGTATAATCTTACTAATTTTATAATATCTATTTATATTCTACCAGTAAATTACTGCTTTGGTATATAATAATAAATTTATTTTTTTAAAAGTAAAAAGGATTAATAGATTAAGCCTATTAATCCTTTTTTAATCAATTAGTTTTGATTTTTACAATATACGATTTAAATATTTTTAACCTTCATCAAATCAGTATCTACGATTTCTAATATAATCAAGTCGTCAACTTTACCAAACCTGGCTGAAGTCAAACACCTAAACATTCATCTAATTGTTTATTGATTCGTCTATAACTATGGACTTAAAATAAATTAAAACATGGGAAAGAAGGAAGTTTCGAGACAATGTATGAATTTATTATTACTAATTATGGAGGTTATATAGATTTCAACGAATTTTGTATGTATAATTTTTAGAAATAATCCCCACCAAATTATTTTGGCAGGGATTTTGGCAGGGAACTATATTATTTTATACCAATTTGTCAATTTAAGATTAAGATAAACACTGTTAAATAGGCGTTCTCTCTTCAAATCAAGTTAGCTCTTTACTCCCACTCAATCGTTGCAGGTGGCTTGCTCGTTACATCATACACGACACGGTTGATATGGTCCACATCATTCACGAGGCGTGTAGATATTTTTTCCAGGACATCCCAAGGGATCCGTGCCCAATCAGAGGTCATGCCGTCTATGGAAGTCACTGCACGAATACCGATAGTGTAATCGTATGTGCGCTGATCGCCCATGACGCCGACGCTGCGGATATTTGGCAGCACAGTGAAATATTGCCAAATATCACGGTCAAGTCCAGCAGCAGCAATTTCTTCCCGCAAAATAGCGTCAGATTCACGTACAATTTCCAATTTATCTTCTGTCACTTCACCAAGCACACGAATAGCCAGTCCTGGTCCAGGGAAAGGCTGGCGCCATACAATATGCTCAGGGATCCCCAACTGGGTACCCAATTCACGAACTTCATCTTTAAACAATGTATTCAGCGGCTCGATCAATTCAAATTGCATATCTTCAGGCAATCCTCCGACATTATGGTGTGATTTGATCGTCTGAGCTGTTTCTGTTCCACTCTCGATGACATCTGTATAAAGTGTACCTTGTGCCAGGAAATCCGTATCTTTTAATTTAGCGGCTTCATCATCGAATACGTAGATGAACTCGTTACCGATGATTTTCCGTTTTTTCTCTGGATCGTCCACGCCCTTCAATTTAGAAAGGAAACGATCTTTTGCGTCTACTTTGATCACTCGGATATGAAAATCATCCGCAAACACTTTCATCACTTCGTCCGCTTCATTTTTGCGCAGCAGACCATGATCAACAAAAATACATGTGAGCTGATCGCCAATCGCCTTGTGAATCAAGGCGGCAACAACAGATGAATCCACACCGCCGCTCAACGCGCATAATACTTTGCGGTCGCCAACTTGCTCACGAATCTTTTGCATTTCAATATCAATGAAGTTCTCCATTGTCCAATCGCCAGCACATTGACACACATCGAAAACGAATTTGCGCAGCAGTTGAATGCCGTATTCGGAATGGCGTACTTCCGGGTGGTATTGAACACCATACAGTTTGGCCGAATCATTACTCATCGCTGCGATAGGTGTGGAATTACTAGTCGCATCCACGACAAATTCCGGTGGTGCCGCAACCACTTTATCGCCATGACTCATCCATACTGTTTGCTGCACCGGCGTTTCCTGATAAAGCACAGGGTGGTCTTTGATATCTATCAGCGCTTTGCCATACTCCCTGTTTCTGGATTTTTCCACCTTGCCGTTGAAATGAATAGTCATCAACTGCATGCCGTAACAAATGCCCAGAACGGGGATCCCCAGATCAAATATCGCTTCATCCGCACGAAAACTGTTTTCATCATACACACTGTGAGGTCCGCCAGATAGAATAATTCCAGCCGGATTCATTTTTTTAATTTCATCAGCAGTAAGTCTGTGTGAATGCAACTCACTGTAAACACCAAATTCCCTGATTCTTCTGGTGATCAATTGATTGTACTGACTGCCAAAGTCGAGTACTAATATCATTTCCTGATTATCCATTGCTTTTAGCTCCCATCATTCTGCATTCCATACCAAAATGCATGGCATCTGCCACGTCTCTTGTGAATGTCATCGTTGCTTGTACATGTAAAGGCTGTATTTGCAATCATCCATTTACTGATAATACAAAACCTGGGTCCCCGTATTTTTGCAAACAAAAAAATGTGCAAAAAGGCAGAAACCCAGGTCTCCAATCACCTGTTTGATCCTGCCTTCATAGTCGGAACGTTTACGGTGTTCCGGTAGAAACTTTCGAACCATATTATCGAGGATATACGAAAGGCTGTATCATATTCAGATTGCTATTTCAATGTGGTACTATCTTTCCACAGTAAACTCAACAATATTATTGTAACGACCGGAAAAACCTTGGTCAAGCCCTAATTTGCTTTACTAAGTTTTTCCATAATTCGGTGATTCGCTGTGTGTCCTCAGGGCGGAATTGCCCGCGATAGACCATCCGGCCATAAATAGCCGTCAGCCTGCTCATATCCTTTGTCCGGTAGCGGTGATCGATCCTGCTGGCGAATTCATTTAAAGTTTGCCCTTTTTCCAACTGCATTCCTTCATGTGCCAGCAATTGGAGTAAATACTGGTAGATGCGTTGGAAACTTTTGGCGTCGCGCTTCATATGCCAAATTTTGCTGATGCGCCATGTGCGCAGCTGCCATCTTTTTTTGTACAGATAAAGCAATACGAACGCCGCAGCCAACATTCCCCCTATATATAAGGTGATTGGAAGCCATGCGCGATGCTCGTCGTCTGTGTTCGTTTTCTTTTCCGATTTTGCTATTTCCATATCATCCTGCTTTTTCTTTGGCGCAGCTGCTTCCTTTTCTTCTTTTGGTTCCGGCCCATTGTGTTCTCCCGTTGTCTCGACGGAGTTGCTGCCAGACTGCGTTTCCACATGTACTTGGAAATCTGCCGGATTATCGAATCCCTGCGTAGGTTCAAATGGTACCCAGCCCACTTCTGGAAAATAAACTTCCACCCACGAATGAGCATTCGAATTGGTGACTTCATACATATCTGTACCGTCATCGAACACGTTTTTCTTTTTGATCTCCCCGCCGGTGAATCCTTTTACCCATCTGCTTGGAATACCTATCGTTCTCAGCATCACAGCCATCGAAGTCGAGTAATTGTCGCAGTAACCGCGTTGGGAATCGAATAAAAACTGGTCGACATAGTCCTGATCACCTTCTGGAACTGCGACATCCGTTGTCTGGTATACAAAACCATTATCCCCAAAATACTGTTCAATCGCTTTTGCTTTATCATACCGATTATCATATGGAGCGGTTATTTTCTCCGCAAGCTTGCGTACCCTGTCAGGCAGTTCATCAGGAAGCTGCTGATAGATACTGTCTGCATCATCCTTTTGCTGTTCGTTCACCTCGCGCATCTCTTCAATCGGATAGGAAGGCTCATCAAACTGGACGTCATATTCATGTAGTTTCACATCCTGCTTGCCCATTTTGGCATAAATGGAACCGGAACGGTTTTCAGTAAAGAAATCAACAGCTTCCTTTTCTTTCCCGCTATTGCCCGCAACCCTGCTGACACCGTATGGATAAGCTACTTTAGGAAGTTCCTCTCCGGAAACGAAACGAACGGTTGCATTCCCGGTATCCGTTTCAACATTCGAGTAAAAGGTGTGCATGGAAATAATCCCGCTGATTTCTTCCTTGTAATTCGCCTGATTGCCTGCTGATTCCCATCCTTTGCCTGAATAAATTTCCTTTGCTTCGATGCGCCAATACTGCCTATCTTTAACCAAGGCCTCGAAAACAGGTGTATCGTCTTGCACGAAATCTCCGCCCAATTGGGTATCGTCCTCGCCATACCCTACCTTTTGTATAGGTCCGTCACCATTGGTACCGGTAACTTCACGCAAAAAAGGAACAGGGTCTGGCCATTTCGGCTCCGTCTTTGGTGCGGCGAAACCAACAATGGATGTGGCGAATACAGTGAGAACCAATGGCAAGAGCCAGTAAAGGACATTTTTTTTCCATGCAAAGTGGATCTGTTCCTTTTGCACCAATCTGGAAAAACTGGTCAATCCCAGTGCCAGGAATGAAAAGATGAATGTACGGATGACAGCGATAGAGCTGTCATATGCCGTGAAGACGTCCAGTACTGTCAGATAAACGAATGTCATCAATATGAACAGGAACACTCTTTTCACATATACGAACCAATAATGGATCAAATAGCTCATCAGCCATATCAGGACAATGAACAACAAGCTGCGAAATTCCGGGGTGAACGCGTACCATTGCTGCGTATAAAAGAGCTTCCCGTTATATAAAATCTGATCAAAAAATATATGAATCCAGGATAATTGAAGCAAGGGAATATCATAGAAAAGACGATGGATAATCAGCATCAGTGCTGCACCTTTCAACAAAAAGGAGAGCCACCAGGGTGCCCGAAGCAAGGAGATGACAAAACAAAACAACGCATACCCTATGAAAAATTGGAGATCACTCGTATCTGTTACCTGATTGATCGGGTACAACCACTCTAAGAAAAGCAAGAAACCGCAAATATAAAGAATTGCTGCGAAAATGCCGGGTATTTGATTATACATCGTTTGTTTCAAAATACATTCACCTCGATTGGATCAGCAGCCAGCTGCTTTTTCGTCAATGAAGTAACAGTGATCCCCTGTTTAGCCATATGACGTACAAGCATCCGGTCAGAATCCGCCAGCTCCGCTGCAGCTGAGATAAGCAAAATATGGATGCCATGGCTGTGCATATTCATTTTCCGCAATACGTCAAACAACATCTCATCCAAACTTGCCGTCAAGATGTACGCTACAAACCCGGTGGGCATTTTATTCAGTTCCTGAAGCAATACCGCAGGAAACAGAGCAGGAACCGGTTCGACGGCTGCTAAATGCTGATAGACCCGGTCCAATTGAGCCCGCCGTCCTTCCGCGATGGAAAAGTGTTCCACTTTATCATGGACGGATAAAAACGTTGCCTTGGAGGACTTTTTTTCAAAGGCTTCCAGCAATGCTGCTGATAGCTCTGCTGCAGCATCGAACTGGAGCCAATTTTGTTTACCGCGATTGCAGGCATCCAGTACGACTAGCACGTCGGTGCTTTTATCTTTTTCAAATTCCTTTGTCATCACATCATTCTTTTTCGCAGTTTGTTTCCAGTCGATCCAGGAAAATTTATCCCCCGGGACATATTCACGGATACTTGTAGCGACGTTTCCGGCCTGGAAGTGCATGGCGCTGGAGGCTAATGAGCCCTGCTTTTGATATTTCATCGACTCTCTCAATCTAACAGCTGGACGGGCTGGATAAGCGGTCAATTCATCCGTCAGCTGATAAAGATGCTGTTTTTTCATAAAACCGAAAATATCCCCTGTTCGAACGTGAATCGCTGTGAATTCATGGCGTCCCCTGGGAATCTGGACAAGTTCATAAGAGACGGTCATCTCTTTTTTAAACCAGGGAAAGATCAGCTTTTTCACACGTCGCTGTGCAGCTAATTGTTCCGGAGCATCCAAAAAGGTATACTTCTTTCTACGAATGTCAAGTCTGTTCAGACTTTCTGGCATGATTTCTTCAATGACACAGTAATACAACGGAAAACGCAGTTTACGTCTCATCGTGATGACCACGCGTAAATGATCGCCTGCGTTCACTTTGTAATGTGATAATGTTCTATTTACTTTCCAGCCTTTCAGCGGGTAGAATTGCAGGCAAAGCAGATATACGAAGATGGGTACGAAGCTGTCAAGTAAGAACCAGCTTGTGAATCCACCTTCAAACATGGCATATGCGAATAGAATGCCTAATAACAATGACATCCAAGCAAGTTGAAAAACCAAGCCAACTGTCTGCTTCATCAGCCGAAATCCTTCCTTGTCGGAATATAAGCATGATGCACGATCTCAGAAATCACCTGCTGATTCGTTTTCCCGTCATATTTTGCCTCAGCCTGTAAAATGATTCGATGTGCCATCACATAAGGGGATAAATATTTCACATCGTCAGGAAGTACATAATCCCGTCCATGTATAAAAGCATAGGCTTTTGCGGCTTTCATCAATGCGATAGCTCCCCTTGGACTGACACCCAGAAAAATCGATGGATGCTCTCTCGTGTTGCGGACAAGATGAATGATGTATTGTGACACGCTTGCATCAACATAAACCTCCGCTGCCGACTGCTGCAGTTCCAATACTTCCTGTTGGGACACTACCGCTTCTAATGAATCGAATGGATGCTGATTGGATGTACGCTCTAGCATTTCTATCTCTTCCGTCATCGAAGGATAACCCATGTTCAGTTTTAGTAAAAAACGATCCAGCTGTGCTTCCGGCAAAGGATAGGTGCCCTCATATTCAATCGGGTTTTGTGTCGCCATGACAAAAAACGGCTGCTCCAGCGGAAGGGTGATGCCATCAGCTGTGATGTTGTTTTCTTCCATACTTTCCAGTAACGCGGACTGTGTTTTTGGCGAAGTCCTGTTTATTTCATCCGCCAGTACGATATTTCCAAAAATCGGGCCCTTGCGGAATTCGAATTCCATTGTTTTCGGGTTGTAAATGGACACACCCGTTACATCGGATGGTAATAGATCGGGTGTGAATTGGATACGTTTAAAACCACAATCGAGTGACTTTGCCAGCGTCCTGACAAGCATGGTTTTTCCCATTCCTGGTACATCTTCCAGCAAAACATGACCTTTTGCCAGCAGTGCAGTGAGGCTAAGCAGCGCTATATCTGTCTTTCCAATCATAACCTTATTGATATTTCCCAAGATCTTATCTATTTTTTTATGATAAACAGTTGTGATTTCAGACACGTATTATCTTCTCCTTATTTGTTTTTATTGGAATCGTGACAATAGGGGAATCAAATGAAGCGATAGTTGATTTGCATTCCAGGCGGCAATTCTGGAGACCTCCGCCTCTTTAGCGTCCGCCGGCGAGGCACCAAACCCAGTTATCTCCGTTGGACAAGGAATAGATTTGCCGCCTGGATTGATGGGTAGTTTAGTTGAAAGCGATCCAGCGGGTAGGGATGGTTAAAATGATTTGAAGTAAAGAGATGGGAAGCGACACTTTGACTCCCATTCTTACTAATTATAACTATACTAAAATCCCTTCACTAGATAAAGAAAATTCAATTTAATTATTGTCAAATTCAAAGAAGATTAAACCTGCTATCCTTCATTTTAGTGAATGGGAACGAAAATGTTATCTTCGTTTTAAACTGATGATGCATCTTTGACTCGTGAAAATTATCGGGGGCTTTTCCATCTGTGGGTTCTTTTTTATGCAAAAAATCTTAAAGGTGAAATGCCATACTGACAAATCGTATCACTTGATATCGAAAAGCGCATGATTATATTGTAAAAGCAAAATTACATGACGCACGCAATGACACAACTTACATGGGCAAAGGGACGCTTGACCTGTTAAATCGAAAATCCGAGGAGATCACGTTTTAATAAACATATTTCGGATGATGAGATAATCAACCCCATTGATCAGGCATTTAACCTCAAACAAGACAATAGAAAATTAAAATTTGTATCCGTTTCCGGTACTACGAAGCAAAATAAAGTAACGATCTTATAGGCGCGGGATAAAAACCCGGTAAATTAAGCACAAGGGAGGCATCCTTAGCATTTTGGTGGACACCTCCCTTGTTTATATTTTAAATCATTTGAATGAACAAAAACATCTTATGATAAAACCCGATGAAGCATTTACTGGTTTTGTCTCTCATCGCAATAACTTCTCAAAAAAACCGAAACTATTGCTGATAGCGCACCTCTCAAAACAATAACACCCCGGAAAAACCGGCATTATTGCTGATAGCGCTATCCTGCGAACAGATCAATGTAGATTTACACGGACATTTAAAGTCTTTGAATGCAAGGATTGTCCCGATCCCAGAAAGGCTATGCGAAATAATGGTTACCGTTCATGCCAACCCAGAGATCAGTCTGCTCTAATTGATAAGCAAGCTGTAAAAGTTTATGTTCTTTTCCTTTGCCAGTCATCACTTGCACACCCAGCGGCAGACCGTTGTCACACCTGTGAACTGGCAAAGACATTGCCGGCTGCCCTGTTAAATTGGCCAGCTGTGTAAAAGGTGTATAAGTGAGGCTTGGGAGGAACATTTCCCAAATGATTTCCTGTTTCTGTGAGGCGGGAGCTTGTTCCATTTTCTCTTTCAATTGCAATTGCGCATATGTGTCAAAAGTGAGTTCGCCGATTGCCGGCGCGGGATAGGCTGTTGCTGGTGTGATGTAGAAATCATATGCTTGGTGCAATGCTGCCATTTGTGCTGCCGCTGTATCCCAGGAAGCCAGGCTTGCCGAAAATGCAGCGGCATTCACCGCTTCACCTGCCCGATTTAGCAGCCATGACTCGATTTCCATATCTTCCGCAGTCAATGGTCTGCCGAAAGCTTGCTGCAGGTCTTGAACAAGGGAAGCCATTTCACCACTGTTCATCAAAAAATAATTTCGCATCAATTGATGCCCGTCCACACCGTTTTCTTTTTCTTCTACAATATGGCCTTGGCTTTCAAGCCAGTTTACGGTCTTCATGACTGCTTCCCTTGCATCCGCACTGACCGGGGTGCCGACTGGCGAAACTGTAGAAAAAGCGATGCGCAATTTTTGCTTAAAAGGTTTTTCCATGGCAGCTTTGTAACTTTCCGCAAATAAAGGGGTTTGAAATGCTGCCTCAGGCTGAATCACCTGCAAAACATCCAACATGGCCGCACTGTCCCTGACACTCCTGCTTAATGCAAAGTCGATCGAAGCACCTTGCCACTGACGGCCGGCACCAGGACCTACAGGGGTCCGTCCCCTTGTTGGCTTCAGTCCGAAAAGACTTGTAAACGATGCGGGAATTCGTATTGATCCTCCCCCATCGCTCGCTCCAGCGAGTGGAACAATGCCAGAAGCGATCGCAGCTGCGGTTCCACCGCTGGAACCGCCTGGAGAAAATGCTGGGTCCCACGGATTTCTGCTTGGTCCATATAATCTAGGCTCCGTTATATTTTTCAATCCGAATTCAGGTGCATTGGTGTGCCCCATAAAAACAAAACCCGCAGTTCGCAGTCTTTTCACGAAGTTTGAATCACGACTGGCTTTGGACTGCTCCAATAAACGCGAACCGGATGTGAGCAGCTCTCCTTCCAATGCCTGTGATATATTTTTCAGCAAAAGCGGCACTCCCGCGAACGGTCCTTGATGATCCACCGCAATATGATGTGCCTCATCCAAGGCCTTTTCCATTCTTTCATGGACCACCGCATTGAGTCGCGGGTTTACTTTTTTTAGCTGCTCGAAGCTGCACGAGAGCAATTCAGCAGATGTAACCTGCTTGGCACGTATTTGCTGCGCCATCTCTGTCGCGTCCCATTTTAAATATGTATCTAGTTCCATCTCGTCTCCTCCCTTACTACCAAGATTGTATCATCGAACTGGTAGCAACCCAAGGGGCAAGCTGTCCGTCTGTTTTTTTGCACCAGGCATTATTTTTGCTGAGGAGGCTGCGGGGGCTGCCGGCCGCTATCATCACTATTTTTCCAAGGAGGATCAATTATGCGATGTAACTTTTGATTCACCTTATATATCAAATAGGGAATGACAAATGAAGCAGCAGCACAGACCAGAACCGACATGTCTGGCATCAGGCCAAGAATGCTTTTCCACATATGACCACTCTTTTCGTATAAACGTATATGCAAGCTTTTCAGATGAATTGATACTTGTTTGCTGACACCTTACCACTGGCCTTTTATATTTGTTCAGGTTATGGAAAACTGGCGGTGTTTCCGTTAATTTTTATGCAGTACTTTCGTACGATCCGTAGTGCCAAAGGAACGCAAAATCGTCTTCACCGAAACGTCGACTTGACCATTGGCAAAAAGCTTCCTGCCTTGTTCCCAGTTGGGCTTTAAATGTTTTTCCCAATGATGATAGTCATGATTGTAAAGATAAGTGCCAAAACCGAAAACGTCAGCATTCAATTCTTTTTGGCTCTTTGTGATAGACCTTTCCACAAGTGTTTTAATCTTTTCCGATATTCTTTTTTCCATAGCATCTATGTAACCTTCACGCAGCAATCTTTTATCACCGAACATCTCATCGATTCTTCCTTCCACCGTTATTTTCACTTGCAGCTTGACTTTATCCGAATTAGAGGTGTCGACCTTCACCTTTCCTCTGGAATCTTGAATCTCAAAACTCATCAATCGATCAGATATCTTAAATTCTACACCGCCGCCTTCTACACTTCCTGTCGTCAGGTTTAGACCCATTGTTTCGGCAGGATCAAGCATCCCGACAAATGTATTGTTATAACCATGAAAAACTGCCACGCCGCTGAAATCAATGCTGTTTTCGGCCATGGAAGCGACGGGAATTGCAAAGCTGTCGTTCCCCAATAAAAATTCATGTACTTTTCCAAGTCTGACAGGCTTTATGGTTCGTTTGCTCTGCAATGTGTTTTCCAGTATTTGATTGATATAGATAGCAGGAAGCTGATTCCCTTCACCTGCGTTGAAAGATAGATACTTTTTCGCTTTACCTTTTGTGATGACCACTTTAATATTTCGTCGCATTTCCGGATCACGCAAAAATATATCCATGATGCTGGAAAATAATTGCTTATGTTTTACCACTTCTTCTGAAACGAGCACGACCTTGATATGTTCATAATATGGTTGCTTGCTCGTTCTCGTATCCAGCTGGTGAGAAATGGTGAAGATACTGTCACCTGTCCCTGTGATGTTTTTATAAGCTTCTTGCTTCGAACCTGTACCTTCTTGCTGGGCTGGGGAATCTCCTGCCGGAATGACAAGCTGGTTGGTCAGGGACACTTCAAAATTCCCTTTGGATGTTCTTTCTGATCCATCAGCCATATCAATGGCTACTCCGATAATGAACCCCCGATCTTCAATGTTCGTGGAATCCCAGCAGCCGCCAAGCAGAAGCAGACAGATACCACAAACCAAACAGAGACAGGTTTTTTTAACCATTCCCTTTCACTCCTTTGACTTTGATGGCTATTGCAAACAAAATAAGTGTCAATAAGGAAAAAGAAAATGCGAAATAGCTTAGTCCCGTGGCAAATAGACGGACACTTTCCGTATTATGCGGTGTCATGGAAATAATGAAAATGATGGGTGCCAACGCAAATACGAATTTATGTTTGTCCACTTTTTTAAACAGCATGTTCAATGCATATACCGCAATATCGAAGGCCATGGCAGTCGTATTGAAAATAGCCATAACCCAAACAACAAAGAAGAGAGACTCGAAACGCTCAAAGATACCCCCGGGCAGTTCCGCTTCTTTGGCTAATTCTACAACCGGATAAACCAAATTGGATGTTACCATATTCCCGAATACACCGACACAGGCAAGATAAACCAATAAATACACCCCGATTGGGATGCACATTACTTTGGCTACTTTGCGTCCCAACTTTTGTGGTTTTTGGACAAGAGAAATATAAAACCAGATAATACCGAACCCTATGTAAGAGGTGATCCCAGACGGCATTGCCTTTATATAATCTTGCCAATCTGTTTGAAACACCGGCAGCAGATTATTGATTTCCACCCGTTTGATGTCAAGGGCGAGCAAAAAAATGAATATGATGAGGATGATCGGCAAAAACATGATATTCAAACGCAATATCCCTGCTCTGGAGCCTGCCACCGCATAAGACACTACCAGGAGAAAGGAAAGCCCGACAACTTCAAGCGGTGTCCGGTTAAATAAATAGTTTTGGGAAATGTCGGCGATTTCGCGCACCTCCAAGGCGCTAATCGCTATCGAAATAAAGCAAAACATGATGGTAAACATCCAGGCAACCGGCTTGGTAACAAGTTTCGCTGCATAAGAATAAAACGTTTCCCCAACAAAACGGGTTGTCACTTTTGTGATACATACAGCAATCACCATCGCGATGATACCGCCAAACAGAAGTGGTATCCAGCCATCAGCGGCAATCGTCCGTGATGCCAATGCTTTTGGCAGCGAAAGTACGCCTGAAGCGATAAGCATGGACGGCAAGGCTATAAGCAGCTCTCTTTGGCTGATTTTTTCATCACTATATTCAAAAGCCCTCATACATGCCTTACCCTCCCTTGTTTCCTGATTTTTTGTCTTTTGTTTGCATATAGACCGGTCGTTGATTGATTGTCGGAATCGGTGCTCGCACAACCAGGTCCTTCCAATCTTTTGGAAAGAAAGGTCCGAATGGCGCCGAATACGGAACACCTACACTTCTTAAATTAACAATATGGATATTTACCATGATATAAGCGAGAATGATGCCATAGAGCCCAAGAACCCCCGCAGCTATCATGAAGCCAAGTAAAATGATGCGAAATGAAATTCCCAGACTGTATTCCGGTATCGAGAAGGAAGCAACCGCATTCAATGCGATGATCACGACCATGACCGGGCTGACGATTCCTGCCGATACAGCAGCATCCCCAATGACGAGACCCCCAACGATGCCAATGGTCTGTCCGATCGTTTTTGGCAAGCGGGCGCCTGCCTCTCGCAATAATTCCATCGTAATGACCATCATCAATGCCTCGACAAATGGCGGGAACGGAACCCCTTCTCTGGAAGCCGCAATAGAAAAGGTCAGCTTCGTCGGGAGCATTCCAGGCTGATAAGACAGAAGGGCGATATATAAAGCCGGCATGAAAATGGCGATGAACGCTGCCAAATAACGCAATAAACGGGTAAGCGTTGCAATGGTCCACCGCTCATAATAATCTTCAGGTGACTGCAGGGCATTCCCCAATGTTGTTGGGGCAATCAAAACAAATGGCGTACCATCAAGCAGGATTGCCACCTTGCCTTGCAATAGAGCTGCTGCCACTTTATCCGGCCTTTCTGTACTGGTAATTTGTGGGAATGGTGAAAGAAAGCTGTCCTGCAGCCATTCCTCGATAAACCCCGTGTCAGGTGCATCATCCATGTCAATGGTTTGCAAACGGCGGTTTATCTCCTGCAGCAATTCAGGGTGTATAATACCCGCTACATAAGAGACAACTAAATTACTTTTTGACCGCCTGCCGATTTGGTATTCATCAAAGCGAAGATTCGGATCACGGATATTGCGTCGTACAAGCATGATGTTTGTTTGCAGATTTTCAACGAATCCTTCACGCGGTCCGCGGATGACGCCTTCTGAAACTGGTTCTTCAATTTGACGCCCTTCCCATCCTTTTGTGCCAATGTCCAATACAAAATCGACACCATCGAGTAAAAAAATAGTATCGCCATAGAGCAGACCATTGAACAATTCATCCAATGTTTTCACCGTTTTTACAATGGTGGCAGAAATGATATTCTCATAAATGACACGTAGCAGTTGTTTTGGTTTTTCTGGCAATTGCTTGCGCTCCGTAACAAGCTGCACATTTTTCACCACGTTACTCTGTATAAGATCATCATTGACCAAACCATCTATATAAATAATGGCACACTGCATGTTTGTGGAACGTACCGTGAACTTTCGAATGACTAAATCAGTTGGATTTCCGAGGATCTCCTTGACTCTAGATAAGTTCTCATCGAGTTTATCGCTGATATACAGTTCTTGTTGTTTACTTTGCTGCTTGGCTTGTGATTTTTGTTTCTTATTGAAAAATCCCATTTTTTCATCCCTTTATGTAAACTGCATTCATCTCAACGATATAAAACTTTTCCAAATGACAGGTTATCGTTCATGGTCATTTAAAACTGTCTGACTAAAAAATACCACTTGTATTTTATTTTCCCAAACCAGCCAATTTTATACAAAAGCAGCCTGTTGTAACCGCATAGAGGAATAAGTACCGGGCATACTATTTTTAATGTGCTAAAGGAGGAAGAGGCAGATGGCAGAAATAAATCATGAACATATCGACTTGACCGCAGCCGAAATTTCAACGATTTGGACTGAATACCAAAGTGACACATTGGCAATTATAGGCAGCAAATACTTTCTAACACATATCGAAGACCCGGATATTCGCAAAATGTTTGAAAAGTCCTTGGCCATAGAAGAGCAAAATGTGCAGCAGCTTGAAATGTTTTTTAAGAAGGCTGGTCATCCGATACCTCAAGGTTTTACCGAAAAAGATGTCAATTTGAATACCCCAAAGCTTTTTACCGATAAGCTTTGTTTAGATTATCTGTTGAACGCGACGGTTATCTCACTAGTCACCTATTCTGCGGCTTTGGCCAGTGCGGAACGGGATGATGTGATCGCTTTTTACTCCGAAAACTTGAAAACTGCCCAGGATACACATAAAGAGGCTAAGTGTCTTGCCAAAGAAAAAGGGGTTTATATACGGACCCCACAAATTCCCATACCGAAGCAAGTTACTTTTGTCAACAAGGAAAGCTTCTTATCAGGCTGGTTAAATCGCAGAACGCTCATCGGTACGGAAATCACTAACTTGGTATTCAATGCGAAACGCAACGCCCTTGGTCAATCCATCATCACGGGATTCAGCCAGGTTGCCCAGTCAAAAGAGGTAAGAAAATATTTTGAGCGCGGCCGGGAAATCGCCCAGAAACACATGGAGGTTTTCATTTCCATTTTGCATGAGGATTACTTATCAGAAGGCTCCCTGCTGACAACGTCCGGTGTAACAGAATCGAAGGACCCCCCATTCTCGGATAAAGCTATGATGGCATTAGTAACAACATTGATTGCTTCAGGGCTAGGACAATACGGCGCCGCTATGGCAGCAAGTCCAAGACATGACTTAGGGGTACACTATACCAGGCTGATGGCTGAACTGGCCAACTACTCCAATGATGGTGCGAAAATCATGATTGAAAATGGCTGGATGGAGCAGCCTCCTATTGCTGCGGATCGTAAAAAATTGGCAAAAGATTAGCTAGGCTTTGTATCCCTTACTGATTAGATTTTTAAGGATAGATACGAATCCCAAAGAGATGTTAAGCGGAATATTTATATCTATCTGAATGGAGGAATATGTAATGACTGGATTAAAGAACCCGCCGCTTGAACTGACTTCATCCGAAAATGCCAGACGCTTGAATGCCTTCATTTCATTCAGTACAAAAAGAAATATCAACATTTCTTTTCACTTGAAAAACCTGGAAGCAAAACAGCACATGTGTAAAGAGAATACTGGTATGACAATAGCAACGCCGTGGTCACGCCCTAGTTTGCAATATAACCGGTTAACTGCCAAAATAACGAGCTTTCTTCGTGAAGGAAAAAAGGGTTTAATTGAAAATGGCTGGATGGAACAAACCCCCATTGCAGCTGATTGCGACCTTTCTGTGAGGTAGGCTGCAAATCCCATGAATGAAAAACTAACCGGCAAAAGCAAACGGCTGGAAGCTATTTTATGGAGTATTGCGTTCCCTGGGTTTGGACAATTTTTAAATAAGAAATATATAAAAGGCATTGTTTTCATTGCGCTTGAGTTCATGATCAATGTCAAAGGGCATCTGAATCAAGTGATTATATATGGTTTTCATGGACAGACTCATCAGTCGATGACAGAAGCAAACTATTTATGGTTGATGTTTTATCCCTGCGTATATTTCTTTGCTATTTGGGATGCTTATAGAGATGCTGGCGGGGGAGAAAAACCATTTGCCTATCTGCCCTTTGTATCTGGAGCATATTGGATGACCCTTGGCGTCGTTTTCTCTACCACCTTTTCGTTTGGCGACGTCTTTATCGGGCCAGTTTGGCTGGCGATTATATTTGTACCCATCGGTTTATTCTTTGGCATTTTAACCAGATGGATCATTTTACGTTTTTCTGAAAACTGATGGCACAAAAACAAGTTTTCCACTTGCCTGCGCGCTTGTATGGTTCGATTTCCCCTTTTCGTTGGATAAATCATCCGTTTACTTACAGTACAGTCATTTTCATGAGGTCTCATTACAACAGACATGGCAAATGCCATGTTTTCTATTTCCCTCAGAAATGTATGAACAACAAAGCCCGTTCATATGATGTATGGAATCATCCAAGGGAGGAAAATAGATTGAACTGTCACCGCACTTCTTATTTGATAATCATCTTAACGTGTCTTCTGCTGGCAGCTTGCAGCAGTGCAGCAAATCGCCACGATGAACAATCCGGGGGGAAATCTCACGCAAATCCGAAAGATGGCGGCAGCATCACAGGTGGCATGTTTTCGGCACCAGAAGGAATGTTCAACCCGCTCTTTTACGAAGATGTCTATGAAGCAAATATTATTGATTTCGTCTACGAAGGACTGGTCAAACAAGATAAAGACTTATCGTACACCGGCCAACTTGCGAAATCATGGCAGATGAACAAAGACCGCACAACCATCACTTTTCATTTGAACAAACATATCACTTGGCAGGATGGTGAAGCATTCACAGCGGACGACGTTGTTTTCACCTATGCATCTATGGCTGATCCCGATTATATGAAAACCAGCGGTGTTCATGCTTCTTATGTAGTATCATTGCTTGGCTATGAAGCATTTTCCGGCGGCAAATCAGCCAATTTCAAGGGGGTCACGGCCGATGATAATCATACAGTGACCTTTCATTTTGAAAAGCCCGCAGTCAATCCGATGTTTATCGCCAGTTCTCCTATCATCCCAAAGCATATTTTCAAAGACATTCCTGTGAAAGACATGCCTGATGTCTCTATGGAAAGACAGAACATTATCGGGACCGGCCCGTTTCAATTAGATAAAATTCTTGAAGGTAAAAGCTATGTCCTCAAACGCTTTTCCAACTATTGGCAAGGCAAGCCTCATCTTGATAAAATCACCTGGAAGGTAATTAGTCAGTCGTCCGTTGTGACCCAATTACAGGCGGGAAAAATAGATATATTGGCTAATCCTGACAGTATTCAGCCTGCAGATTACGCGTTGATGACGGAATTCGAGCATTTGAAAATGATGGAACAGCCAGATCTAAGCTACCAAATGCTTGCTTTCAAGCATCATTACCGGACGAAAACCGATATCGAAAAACAAGTGCTCAACCCCTCACACTGGATTGCAAATACAAATGTACGGGATACTCAGATGAGACAGGCGATAGCGTATGCAATAGATAGAAATAAGTTAGTGAAAACATTACTCGATAACCATGGAGAAATTGCCCACTCGCCTATTCCTTCACAGAGCTGGGCATATTATGGCAAAGAAAGTGATCCTTATGATTTTCACCCTGAAAAATCCCGGAAACTGCTTGATGGTCTAGGCTATCAAGACCGCGATAACGATGGATTCAGAGAGGATATGTCTGGAGAAGAATGGATGTTGCATCTGGATTATCCAGCTGGAGATCCATTGCGTGCACAATCTGCCCAAGAAATCAAACACATGCTAAAAAATGTCGGCATCAGGGTAAAACTTCGCGAAACAAAAGATATGTCTGTATACGTAGACACCATGGTAAATGACGACCCCAGCTGGGATTTATTTCTGCTTGGCTGGCAGATGGAGCAGTCTGATCCAGACCCGAGCAATTTCTGGGCAAGCCGTTCCAGCTATAATTTCTCCCGCTGGCACAATGAGGTGTCGGATAGCTTGTTAAAAAAGGGCGTCTCGGCTCCCGAAGCATTCAAACAAGCGTACCGAAAAAAAATATATGCCAAATGGCAAAACTTGTTCATGAAGGATTTGCCAGTGCTCCCGCTTTACACGCAACACCACCTATGGGTGCATCACACTCGTCTGCACGGGATCAAGGTACTGCCATTCACCATGTACGACAGCCCCCATAAATGGTGGATTGACGGCTGAAGAGACGTGGCAGATGATATTATCAAACCAAAAGCCGGGAGAATGAAAAACTAAACGACATGAAAACATGCTGCAAACGGGCTGCCTTGAAAAGGAAGCCCTATTTTGCAGCAAGAAATGCCTTAGACTATTTCACATTTGCCCAATAGGAAGATTCATTCATTCGCTAAATGATATTACATAATCATTTCCTTCGAGAAAACGGCGGATTCGTTTTTCAGCGTTCTTTGACGTAAGTCGGGTTAGCCGTGATAAACAGTCCGCTCTTGATTTGATACATGTGGCCATCACCTACTGGGAACTTGTCTTTTATGATGGTGAAAACCTCCCCTTTATGGACGATAACTGCTTTATCATCCCAATTAGCCGTGTGGTATGTCCACAAGGAATCCGCCAATATCTCAATATACTTCGTCACCTCTTTTTTTTTCAAATTGAAGGCCTTTGCGAGACCTGCCGCATGTCCTCTTGCAATTTTCTCCTGGAATGCAGCAGACTTCAATTTGTTCGCGTCATCGGCAAAATCAATAAAACCATTTTCAGTCAAGACTGCAGGCATCGCCGACTCCCTGACCATATGAAAATTATCCTCTTTTTTTCCACGGTTACTAAAGCCAGTTTGCTTGACCACTTCTTCGTGAATGATACTGCGCAACTTTTCCGTCTGAGCTTTCCCTGCATAACTGCCGTTATAGATATACGATTCAAAACCGCTTCCGCCACCAGCGTTAATATGAACGGACAATAAATAGTCCGCTTTCCAGCTATTGGCCATGTTCGTACGTTCATCCAAAGATAGATATTCATCTTTGGTACGAGACAGCTTCACAAGACAATCGTATTCCTTTTCTAATATAGCTGCTAATTTCTTACTGATTGCCAGAGTCAAGTCCTTTTCCTTCAGACCATATCCCTGTGCGCCAGCATCAGAACCTCCATGTCCAGGGTCAATGAATAGTTTCACCAAAACTATTCCTCCTCCTTTTGTTTTTTCCTTTCCTCCGGAATGATATTCTTCGTGCTGCTGTACAATCCGACTGATGACAGGCCCAAAGCGATACCAATCAAGATAGAATGAGGGAGACTTTCGGATTCCACATAGAAGATTCCCGCAAGAATCCCTAATATGACTGCTAGTAAAGGTGCAAATCTCTTTGGCATCCGCAGCACTTTTGCCACTTCTATCAATCCCAGTATGATCGGTATCAGCATCACTGCATATGGCTGCACCTCTATCATGATTACACCTCCCTTCTGCTAGTAAAATATGCAGACAATCCCTTGCGTGAAACGGCATATGATGCGCTGAAAATTGAAACACCCCGTCAACGGCGGGGGGGGGCTCACACAACATTCTTTATTTTATAGAAAATTTTATAGAAAGCTGCATTCCTTCCTTTTCTCTTAACGGATGATAGTCTTCAATTCTATTACCCGCAGCATAGCAAGGAGGATCAATAGATGATAGAATAAAAGAAATGATATGACTATTGGAGGAAAGAATATGAGAATAGATAAAGATAGATTAAAATATCTTGTAAAAGACAAGCTGCAAAAAGCGGGATTGCAAAGCGAGCATGCTGAAGTGACTGCAGATGTGCTGGCGTATGCCGATTTGCGGGGAATTCATTCACATGGTGCGATGCGAACGGAATATTATGCAGAGCGAATAGCCAAAGGCGGAATCAATGTCCAACCGAAAACCAGCTTTGAACAAACCGGTCCCAGCACAGCAATATATGATGGGGATAATGGCGCAGGGCACTACATGGCGAAGGAAGCCATGAAGGAAGCAATTGCGATGGCGAAAGAACAAGGCGCGGCGATTGTCGGTGTGAAAAATATCAGCCACAGCGGGGCGTTATCCTATTTCGTCGACCAAGCAGTCAAGGAGCAAATGATTGGGATCTCTGTCTGCCAATCCGACCCGATGGTTGTCCCTTTTGGCGGTACAGAGCCTTACTACGGAACAAACCCGATCGCATTCGGGGCTCCGGGAGAAAAAGGAAAAAGCATGATATTCGACATGGCAACGACTGTACAGGCTTGGGGGAAAATTCTGCATGCCAGATCAAAAAATGAAGCGATACCAGATAACTGGGCGGTTGACTCAAATGGTGAACCAACTACGGATCCTTTTAAAGTAAATGCACTTTTGCCTATTTCAGGGCCTAAAGGATACGGGTTGATGATGATGGTCGACGTGTTGTCAGACATTCTCCTTGGACTGCCATTTGGTAAAAACGTCACCTCGATGTATGAGGATATGACTGCTTACCGCAAGCTTGGGCAATTACATATCGTGATCAACCCGGCATTCTTCACCAATGTGGAGACGTTTTTGCAATCGATTACACAGACAATGAATGATTTGAACCAAATCAAACCGGCTCCAGGTTTTGAACATGTTCTCTACCCCGGACAGCCAAATGAGATCCAGCAACAAGCGTACGAAAAGGATGGCATCGAACTGGTCGATGACATTTACGACTACTTGGTTGCAGACACCATCCACCGCAATGCCTACGATCAAAAAAATCCATTTGCAGAATAAATGCAGCGGGGGCTTCCCCACTGCATTATTGTTATTCAGTGTTTTATCTCAATCACAAGCAATCTGAATCCATCAACCATTCAGCTATCCAACAAAGCTGCCAATTTCAATCCAGTTCCAATATGTCTCTGCAGGCCAGTGCCATCCGCAGTCTGAGAGAATGCTCCGGAAGATTAATCTTGCATTGCAGACGTTTTTCACATTTTTCAATTCTATATTTGACAGTGTTACGATGGATGTACAATTTACCTGCAGTCGCGGTAATTTCGCATTGGTTATCCAAAAAAGCAGCCAGTGTCGCAATTAAATCCTTCTCTTCCTTCGTGGCCGCATATGCCAATGAACGCATCGTTTCCTCATAAAAGTCGCGCACATTGTCTTCAGGAATCATTCGAAGTAAAGACCGGACATCCTTCGTTTTATAAAAGCGGATCACGCGGCTTTCCCCTGCTGTAACCGCTGTTTGTAAAGCATCGATTGCTTCCATGTACACATGTGGTATCGCCATGAAATCGTTTGTGAAATTGCTGATGCCGATGGAGATGGACAATTGATAGTCCGTCTCCATCCGCAATTGAAATAGACGCAGCGCCTCATATACGGCATGTTTCAAATGCTTATCATACTTTTGGGGAAATTGGTAAACGACACCGAAATACCGATTTTTCATAAACGTTACCGGTTCCATAAAACGCTCTTTCAATAAATCTGGCAATAACTCAAATATGAATTGGGATAAGCTGTTTGTTTTACGTTCCTGATCGAAGGTTGTCATCTGTTCTTCCTCATCAAGGCAGCAAACAGCGCAAAGGTACTTATAACCTTTCTGAAGCCCAAAATGGGCGCCACGGTGAATAGCTTCTTCTTCAGATAAGATATTGCCATCTGTGAATGCATGAAAAAAGTTGTTTTTGGCTACCCTTTCGTTTTCTTTGATCGCTTCAAATTTCAGCAAGGTAGAAGAAATGACACTTGCAGCCTGTTCAACTACGGGAACAGAAACTGCCTTCACATCCATTCCTGCGATAACAAGTATATGTGGATAGGCATGTGATGTACCAACCGGGAATATCAACAAAGGGATTGATTTCCCTTGAAATTCCAGCTCTTTAAAAATCGGATGGCTGTCATCATTGTAAAAGGGAATATGATGCCGGAAGTGGGATTGCAGTTTTTTCTGCAGGCCGGGCATCTCCAGACAAACATGATCGATAGAAGCAACAAGGTATCCGAACGGATTGTATAGAAAAACCGCCGTCTCAAGTAAGTAACCCAGCTGTTCAACGAGGCGCTTTGTGGAAGCACCTTTGACCATCATGGCTGCAAATTTCTTTTGCACTTTGAAGGCTTCAAACATATCGTCCATTTTGTTTCCCCACAAATAGCGGAGCAACACATGGCTGATATCGGTCAGTCTGTCTTCCACAGGCAAGCTGATAACCGGGAAATCCAGTATATTTGCTACTTCCAAAGCATCTTCAGGAATTTCCTGCATGAACCTCTCTACTTTGATAGCCAGCCCTGAGCAATTGGCTGCATTCAATTCAATGATGAGCTGCCGAAAGCGATCAGGTTCTCTCTGTAAAGAGAAACCAGTGGTGAGCAATAAAGCATTCTCCGTTAAAAAATGAGCCATATCAGGGGTATCCAATGTTTCCACCGTCTCCACCATCCGACTGGTCCCTTCTTCCCCGGCAATGATCCGGGCATTATGCAAAATGTCCAAGGTTAATAAATGCTCCAATGATTCCATCTTCTGTTTCCTCCATTTCCCTGCATTTGCCTGCTTATCGGTTTTGGAACATATTATACACTTTGCACAATACAGCTAAAAATTTTTATCTGTATTGACCCATGATGAAAGACACATCATCTGATAAATTGGTTACATGATAGCATCCACATAACAATATCGGAGATCAAAACTGCCGGGTACGCAGACTGGTTTAGAAAGCAAGAGGTGAATGACATGGATGGATTGCGTAAATCTGGCAATTGGATTGCAGGCTTGCAATGGCTTTTTTTCATTTTCACGAATATCATTGTCATTCCAATTACAATCGGAGCCGCTTTCGGTCTGAGTCAGGGAAAAGTTGTCACCTTGATTCAACTGTCCTTCATCCTGACGGGTATCGCCTGTATTTTGCAAGGTGTCATCGGTCATCAGAGGGCGATTATGGAAGGACAGTCCGGGTTATGGTGGGGAGTCATCCTGACGTTGGCTGCAAGTGCTGCAGCACAAGGAAGTTCTCTCAGCGAACTTGGCGGAAGCTTAGCAACAGGCATCATCATATCAGGATTTTTAACTATTTTGATTGGCGCGGCCGGTTTAGGTCCGGTAATAGCCAAAATGTTCAATTCAGCAGTGATGGGTGTATTCATGTTTTTATTCGGCTGCCAGCTGATTGGCATTTTCATGAAAGGGATGCTGGGTATCCCTTTTGGCACACAAGCCGGGCAGGCACACATCCAGGTGAACGTTTCCCTGCTTTCTTTAGGAATCGTTGTCCTCGTGATTGTGTTGAGCGTCAAATCTCCACCAGGTATGCGGCGTTATAGCTTGCTTATCGGCATTTTGCTAGGATGGATGGTATATGAGCTGCTTTTCCAATCCAATGAAGGAATGAGTACAGGATCCCTTTCTTTTGAAAGCTTTCCACTGGGTAAACCATCATGGCATGTCGGAATTATCATTACTGCTGTACTGACGGGACTGTTAAATACGGCAAATACTTTTGGTGCAATCAAGGGGACAGACGAGATGTACCTAAAAAAGGTCAGCAGGCAAAAATATCGTTTCTCATTTATGATTACTGGCTGTTTCACGATGCTTTCTGGCGTTTTAGGTCTCGTCCCATACGCACCATATGTATCTACGGTCGGTTTCCTGAAACAAACCGGCATTATCAGAAGGCTGCCATTTCTGCTGGGAGGTGCCATGTTCCTTCTAATGGGCTTGCTCCCGCCAATTGGCCATTTCTTCTCCATGCTTCCGCTCAGTGTTGGCAGTGCAGTTCTCTTTGTTTCCTATTTGCAGCTCCTAGGGTCTACACGCTCATTTTTCCAGGACGTGGAATTCAGCACAACAGCAGTTTATCGATTGGCCATTCCGCTTTTTGTCGGTATCATCATTATGACAATGCCAGCCGACTATTTTCAGTCCTTGCCAAGCCCTGTTCGTCCACTAGTCAGCAATGGTCTGTTGGTCGGCATCGTTTTATCACTAATGATGGAAAATGTATTTCATCGGCCATCATCCAGCCATAAACAAGTGGCGGAAAATAAAAGTGATCAGCAAGGTCAAACCCATCACATTGCCAAGTGATCCGCATAATCGGTCTTGCAGAAAAGCAACGCATTCCTTTGAATGCGTTGCTTTTTGATTCGGAAATTCTTCCTATTTCGTTCGATCATCAGCCCAGCTTTTGTCCGCAGTTCGGGCAGAAATTGGCTCCCTCATTTTTATGTCCGCAATTCGGGCAGAAGTTCGGCTTTTTACCGGAACCATTTTCGTTTGGAGGGCCTGCTTGGCCAGACTGCTGATTTGGCTGGTCTTGCTGGTTTTGTCCCTGGGCTCCCTGGCCTTGGTTATTATTCTGGTTTGGGTTCATATTCATCGTATTCATCATCTGGTTGGCAACATTCATTCCCATCATCATACCAGCCATATCCGAGGCCGTACCACCGCTTTTGATTTTGCCAGACGCAATGCCATCAGTCATTTCCATTCGCTGATAACGATCCACATCACCGACCATTCCTTGCGACGCGGCTTTGGTTACCATATCTTGCACTTCTTTTGGATAATTGAAGCTCATAATATTAAAATCGGTGATCGTCATACCGATTTTAACCATTTCCATGTCCAAATCTTCCTTGATCCCGCTGCTTATATCAAATGCGTTGGCCTGTAAATTGAACATATCCTTGCCTTCCCTGACAATCCACTTCATCAGCAGCTGGTCAAGTACGGAAATGATGCGGATACGAATATCCTGGGTCAAATAACTATCCTTTACCCCGGCAACCTTATCAATCAAAGAGACATAATCATCCACCTTAAAAGTGAGTGTGCCGTTGGCTCTGATTGGCATACCGCCTGGCAGCTGCGGTGTAGGAATGTTAATAGGACCTTTTGTGCCCCATTTGATCGTGAATTCTTTCGTGTTCACAAACAGTACTTTTACGCGCATCCCTGTGTTGAAGCCAAATTTGAAGCCTTTTAATGTAGAAAGAAAAGGGATGATCTGTGATTCAATATCATAATCCCCTTCTTCTTTGAAAATCCCTTCAATACGTCCCTGCTGGAAAAAGATTGCATCCTGTCCTGGTTCGATGATCAGGCGGCTGCCCTTCTTGATCTCATCGTCTCCCCATTTCCAAAATATCATATCATCTCTGAATTCATCCCACTCTACGACACTCGAAAACTGATTACTGAAAAAACCCATCTATTCTCAACCCTTTCAAGATTTCTATGAAAATTAAAAACTTCCTCTGCTTCCGCTATGTGAATGTCCGCCCCGTGTGACGCCGCCTCCACCGCCACCGCTGCTTTTATTATTATTAGATGGCTTGCGCCGCCTGTCTACCGTTTTACGTAAGTAGACATCCCTATGCTTACGCAGTTTGAAGCTATCTCTATTCATATACGTTCGAGCATTTACTGTCACTTTCCCACCTGTATTGCGCAGCATCCCCGATAGGACGAGCAAAGCCAATCCGATAGGAGCACCTACTTGAAACCAGAAGGAAAAAAAGAAGCTGTCTGGGTCGATACCCGGCCAATACCCCATATAATCATCAGCCATGACAATAAATTTTTGAAACGCCTTTTGATACTCCTCGCTGGTGATATATGAGGAAATCTTATCACGGATTAAATCAAGTCTGTGATCATCCAAATATTTTTCGCCTTTATAAAATCCAGCCAAGTACACTTCTCTATTTTTCATATCCACAGTTAAGATTGCCGCATTGCCGGCTGGCTTATCGTATCCCGGAAGTTTTTTATCGTAAAATTCCTCCGTATACAACTGCACATCATCAGGTTTTGGATGTTTGGTTGTTACAATGATGAAATTTGTTTCCCGCTTGTCACTATATTTCTTCGCCATTGTCTCCAACTGGCTTGCTTCGTCTTTGGAAAGAAGCTTCGCATCATCATAGACTCGTTTATCAATGGTTCCGTCGCCTTTTGCGAATACAGTCGTTAATGGCGAGAAAAACAAGATCACAACAACTGCAAGTAGAAGGATACGGCTGTATTTGTTTTCTACCATAACAACCCACCACCCATAATCAATGCAGCAATTTTAATTCCGACAAAAGCCGTTCCAGCAATCCCGGTGAACCAGTAGGTGACTTTCTTCTTGCTGATTGGCGGTTTACCGACGACTTTGCCCGTCTGCCCATTCATCGCAAAGGTATGCACGTGCTTGTCGTAATCATAATAGACCATCCATACCGGCAGCAAAACGTACGCGGCATATCTTTGGGAAGTGTCGATATGTTTATGTTTGTAATTGACGTAGGAATATCCTCGGATGGTGGATCTGATTTGTTCGTCTATGTAACTTGCAATCTTATCTTTTACTCTTGGAAAAAGCTGCTTATCATCATAATTGTATTTCTCAGCGATATATCCTGCAAGATATGGTGCTTTGAACCTTTCCAAATCCTGATAGTGGAATGGCTCCAGTTTATCCATCAGCTCATCATGCATTTTTTCTGATGCATCCACTGGTACTCTGACATAATCCATATTCATATCCCTATATACATCATAGTATTTCTTTTCGGTGTAAATGTAATTTCCTCTTGTATATTCCCGTGATCTTACCCCGATAGCTTGCACCTCTGCCTGGGTATTCAAATCATAAAGCCAGAAAGGCACGTACAATCCGGTAATCTCTTTGATGCGGTTTGCAGTCATGAAACCTTTCGGAGTGAGGATGCCATTTTTGCACCATTTTTTAAAAGCAGCCCGCGCCTCATCTCTGCTGATTTTAAATGGCAGGACTTTCACTGGTGCCAAATCACCCGTCAGCCTGTCACCTAAGACGACACCGGCACCACAAAAACTGCACGTCGTGGCGGTAGTGTCCGCATCAGTAATCACGATCGCTCCGCAATTTTCACAGTGATATTGCTTCGCCTCTTCTTCATCAAAGCGATTGGTAATATAATCATCAGGCAATTCCTGAATGTTGTCTTGTCTGCCGCAGCTTGTGCACGACAGCATTCCTGTATGACTGTCAAAAGTCATATCATCCCCGCAGTTAGGGCATTTATACTGAATGACCATCAATCGTCCTCCTTGTCATGGCAATTAATCAACAACTTCTGAATGGCCCCGCTGTGGACTGGCAGCACCTATTTTTTATATCCCATATGTAAAAAGAGCTGCAGCACCAGCTACAGCTCTATACGGGGGATCACGCTTGATTCTGTTTCAGTTGCTCCCTCAAAGCAGCCAGTTCATCATCCACATCGACACTGGATTCATATTTGGCTGTCAGATTATCAATGTTATCCTCCGGACCTTTATTTAATTCTTCCATTGCATTCGCTTCATCGAGCGCTCGATTTACTTTTTCTTCCATTTTATCAAAGCTGGACAACGAATAGGATGCACTATTGACAGATGAAGCCATTTTATTCATACGTTCCTTTGTCTTGGCCACTGCAGCCTTGCCTTTGATCATCGAACGACGTGCTTCCAGTTTGCTGATATCTTCCACCAGTTTGTCATGCATTTTTCTCATTTGATCTGTATTCGCCGCCGCCAAATCATATGCCTGCTGCAGCTCGGTTTGTTTGGCCGTAAGCGTAGCTTTTTTTTCCAGAAAGATGCGGGCATCTCCTTCATTTTCGGCTTCCAAAGCTTTAAGCGCATATTTCTGCATTTTTTCTATATCAGTTTGACATTCATTCAGTGCACGTTTGGCGCGCTGCTCCTCAGCCATGATAGAAGCTGTTTCCGCTTTGACCTTTCCTAAGTCGCTGCTGGCATTGCGCATGTACTGGTCAATCATTTTTTCCGGGTCTTCGGCCTTATCTAAAAGTGCATTGATGTTGCTGGACATGATATCTTTGAATCTGCGTAATATCCCCATTTCCCAACCTCATTCCATCTATTTTATGATAATAATGATACGAATCACATTTTAACCAGTTAGCATCATTATAAGGTTTTATCTATCCTGCTTCAATAGGGAAAAGGTCTTATTTTTCAGATTTTTACCATACAACAGCTGTAATCATCTGTTTATACTCGAAGTCATGCCGGCGCATTTTAAAATAATCCGGATAATAAAAAAAGGCTGCCCCATAAGCCAATGCTTATGAGGCAGCCCATCTTAAAGCAGATATCACTCTAACCTTCCTTCAATTTTGCAAACTTCCCTCTGACTTGGTCAGTGTGTTTCCTAGAAACTTAGCAACCTGCAGCATGCCATATTTTCCGCTCTTTGTCTCGGCTTCCCTATTATAATTCGTGTTTGTGTTGATATCGTACGTATAAATGGTACCTTCCTGGTCCTGAATAAACTCGATGCCAGCAATCTGAATATGATTTGCAGCAAGGACCTCTTCATATTTTTTGATAATTGGATGATCAAAACCATCCAAAATACGAAATTTTTCTGGAGTAGATTCCGTTCCGTCCGCCGCGCAGAATAAATCATCAACAGTACATGCATCGGCTGGACATAGTTCAAAACCTTGTGATGTGTCCACCTGCACAGCGTAGAAAAATTTACCCCCAATAAATTCACAGCGTGTAATATAGGATTCAGGTGAAACGATATATTCCTGAATTAATGTGACCCCATCCACTGGTTCCTCGAATGATTCTCCACCTACATATCTTTCCAGTGCTGCAGACGTATGAAACAGCTGTACACCAAGTCCTTTGCCCGCCCGATTATGCTTTGTGATGAACGGCTTTCCTTCAAAGCTTTTCGCTGCTTCCAGCAGTGCTTCCTTGCCGACGGCAGCAATCGTTTTTGGTGTCTTGATTCCATACTTTTCAAGTTCTAAGTATTGCAGTACTTTGCTTACTTCCAACTGCAATGCTCTGCTTCCGTTAATCACCGTCCTGCCATGATGCTCCAGCCAGGCCAATATCGCATTTGTCAATTCCGGTGCATACCGGTGGCCCCGGGTATGGGAAGAAGCACTCATTCTGTTGTAAAAGACACCTTCTGGCGGCACAGAGGCTAAATCAACCTTCCCACTATCAATCAACCAATCTTCAAATGGAAGATTCAATTCTTCCAATCGTTTCAGTAAATGGGCAGTCCATTCATTATTTTCATGTAGCACATATACCTTACTCATACTCCACTTCCTCTCATCATCTGTGCGCGCAATTCTTCCACTTTCGGCATGACCTTTTTTGAAAAGCTTTCCATCTCCTCCAATTGTGGAGAACATTGTA
Organism: Tigheibacillus halophilus; assembly: GCF_042683165.1. Lineage (NCBI taxonomy): Bacteria > Bacillati > Bacillota > Bacilli > Caryophanales > Bacillaceae > Tigheibacillus > Tigheibacillus halophilus. Next base: position 94,912 of record NZ_JBHUIZ010000016.1, on the reverse strand, counting down.
ATAACAATAGGTCCACTCCGGCTTCTTCAAATGCCAAAATCTGTTTAGCGATATGTTCCGGAGTACCGACAAGATTCGGCCGCAGCCCCCGATTCGATACAGAGTAATCCTGCAGCTGGATTTGCTGTTCAAGCTCGGATTTGGTAGTGAAGTCTTTAAAGCTGGCATAAGCATCTGATTCATTCACAGTGGTGATCTTCTCCAATTCTTTGATGGCTTCTTCCTCAGAATTCCTGCAAATCACATATGCTGCCATCCCGATGGATTGTAATGGTTTGCGCCCGGCTGCTTCCCGACGCATTTTCATATCGGAAATCTTCGTCCTTGCTTCTTCTACCGTATGCCCATGGAGGACATAAGCGTCACAAAGGGATGCAATCACTTGCTTTCCTTTCTCACTTTCTCCACCCGCATATAAAATAGGATTTGGACGTTGTATCGGTTTCGGTGATAGCTTTGTGTTTTCTATTTGATAGAACCTTCCATCATAAGAGAAAGATTCTTCCGTCCACAATCCTTTCAAAATTTCCAGGAATTCCCCCGTGCGATCGTATCTTTCGTCATGTCCTGTAAACGCTGCTCCGTATTGTTTTGCTTCCTCAGCCCACCAACCGGAAACAACATTCAATGTAAAACGTCCATTACTAATATGGTCAATTGTCGCAGCCATTTTAGCCGTAACAGCCGGGTTATGGAACGCAGGCCGAACCGCCGCCAAAATTTCCATTTTTTCTGTTACCGCTGCCAGTGCAGCTGCAGTTGACCAGGCCTCCAGCACTTCTTCTTCTGCTCCCTTGATGTCATTTAAATATAACTCAGCAACCAACGTGGTATCATATCCCCATTTTTCTGCGGATGTTACGACTTTCTTGACATATTCGAAAGTCGGAGACATCCCTTCATTCTTAATATTGCGGAGCCACCCGCCGAAAACGGGCAGCCAAAAACCGTATTTCATTCTTGCCCCTCCTTCAGTAAATTTCAAGATAGTTCATTCTGTTAACGTGACAGGTTGAAAAGCATATTTTTTTCCTTGGTGATGACTTGGCAAATGATTGCCATTTCCAAACAGATTGTCCCGTAAGGTGTCTCCTTCATATCCCTTTGGTACAAGTCCCCTTTCCTGCAAAACCGGGACGACTAGTTCTACAAAATCCTCAAACGTACCAGGGGAAACAGCATATGCGATATTGAATCCGTCCACGTCAGCATCAGTGACCCATGTCTCCATCACATCGGCGATTTGTTCAGGGGTTCCAACAGCGGATGCTCCCATCCCCCCTATTCCGACGGTTTCAATAATTTCTCCAACTGTCCATTGCTTATCAGGATCTATTCTCGTAAAATTTTCAACCGCTGACTGGATAGCATCGTTTTCTACATAGTGAAGGTTTTCGTCCGGATCGAATTGGGAAAAATCTATTCCTGTCCAGCCGCCAAGTAATGCACATGCCCCTTCATAGCTAATATGTTTTTTATAATCCTCATATTTTGCATTTGCTTCTGCTTCTGTTCTGCCGACTATGGGGACAAGCATAGTCAGAACTTTGACTTCTTCTGGTTCTCTCCCGGTTTTCCTTATATCTTTCCGCAACTTCTGAACAGTATTTTTTGCTATTTCGACTGTGGGAGCTCCGATGAATACCAATTCAGCATTACCAGCTGCGAAGGCGCGCCCTCTGCTTGATGCCCCAGCCTGAAAAATTACTGGGGTACGTTGCGGAGACGGTTCGCATAAATGTGCGCCAGGAACTTTGAAGTATTTTCCTTCATGCGCAATGTCATGCACTTTTGCAGGATCCGCAAATATACCGTTTTCCTTATCCACTTTGACAGCATCATCTTCCCAGCTGCCTTCCCACAGTTTGTAGCAAACTTCCAAATACTCATCGGCGATATCATAACGCTCATCATGCTTTACTTGGTCATCCAGCCCCATATTGACGGCGGCACTCTTTAAATAAGAAGTAACAATGTTCCACCCAACCCTTCCCTTCGTCAGGTGGTCCAATGTGGATATCCTGCGGGCAAATGTATAGGGATGTTCATGTGTTACCGATGCTGTCACCCCGAAGCCGAGATGTTTCGTGACCGCCGACATAAGCGGCACTACAAGCAAAGGATCATTCACCGGTGACTGGGCTCCCTGGCGGACTGCAGCATCCCTTGAACCTTTGTAGACATCATAAGTCCCCAAAACATCAGCGAGAAATACAGCATCAAAACGTCCCTTTTCCAATGTTTTTGCCAGAGCGATCCAGTATTCGCTATCTTTATAACGGTGGGACTGATCTTTAGGATGAGTCCACAGTCCAGGTGATTGATGGCCTGCACAATTCATTTCAAATGCATTTAAATAAATCCTTTTCTTGGTCATGAAGTATTGCCTCCTCCTGCTTATTCAGAATGGCGATGCTACGGCAAATGTCTTTTGCCTTTTCAGCAGCTCGATAAAATAATGCAATTGCTTTTTCATACGATTCAGCACATCCTCATCCGTGATTGGAATAGGTGAATGCTTGGCGATTTGGCTGTTTAGCATATAAACACCTTTTAAACTTTGCCCTTTCAATGTTGCCAGTAACGGCTTCAACGTGTATTCCAACGCTAGCATGTGGGAGGGGCTTCCTCCCGTCATCAGTGGCAATACTGGTTTATGCTGCAAAATATCCTGTGGTAAAATATCCAGCAACGCTTTTAAAACTCCTGAATATGCAGCTTTGTAAACCGGCGACCCGATAATCACACCATCGGCTCTTTGCAAAGATCTTCCCAGCTCGATGACAGACTGGCTTTCAAAATCACCTTGAAACAAGTCTTCTTTGGGAACGTCGCGAACCGAAATGTGCTTCACAGAAAAATGTTTTTCCGTCAATATTGTTCCTAAATGCTCCAACACTTTTTCAGTCCCGGAAATAGCGGATGGGCTACCTGACAGGATCACAACTTCTTGCATACGGCCGATTCCTCCTATATCCACATTATTCTTATAACCAAACTCGGGTTTATATAGCGCTTATGCTCATTGTACGTTGACAAATAATAAAACCCTCTTTTCCCGGATAAGAAAAGAGGGTCATAACGTCCTTATGCGCTCTTATCTCCCAAGAATGACACTTGGTGGAATTAGCACCTTTCTGGCATTGCCAGAGGTTGCTGAAGCTTCACTGGGCCACTTCCCTCAGCTTCTCTTGATAAGAATTATTGAATTAAATGTGATGTTATCACTGGAATAATAATAAGTCAATACTTTTTTGATTAATATTAAAATTCCGTTCCACCATGAAACTTTGGAGATCTATTTTATCCTCTATGAAAAAACAAAATGCCCGAAATGTGCAATACACCTTGCTTTGTATCTCCTCAACCAATAATTAGAATTTTTTATTTTCTCATTGACTTAACACAAAAATATATGTATTATTTATATTAATCAAAATAAAATACGTTTTTTCTTATCCAGAGAGGTGGAGGGACTGGCCCTTTGAAGCCTCGGCAGCAGACCGAATCGGTACTGTGCCAATTCCAGAAGCATTCAAGCTGAAGATAAGAAGAGTTGCACGGGTCGTACTGTCATTTAAATCTCTTCTTTCTTAATAGAAGAGATTTTTTATTTTACACCCATCTCTTCAGCAGGCTTCACCAAATGACAATGTCAGTCAGATTGAAGAGGCAGATAATGTCAGCTTTTAACTTCCTGAAAAAAAGGAGAGGTTGTAATGACAACAGAAACATTAATCAAAGTGCCATTCAAAGCAGATCAGGTGGGGAGTTTGCTGCGTCCCCAGAAATTACATGATGCGCGTCAGCAATATAAAGAAGGAGCTATTTCAGCCAAAGCACTTCGGGAAGTGGAGACAAATGAAATCCGACGGGTCGTGAACAAACAAATTGAAGTCGGCTTAAAAGCCGTGACAGACGGAGAATTCCGCAGAACGTGGTGGCATCTTGATTTTTTAGAGCATCTCAACGGCTTCGAAGGGTATGTGCCAGAATCAGGATATGCTTTCAAAGGAGAAGAAACAGAGCGCTACAATATCCGTAATCATGGAAAAATCTCTTTTAATCCAGAGCACCCTTTTATTAAAGACTTTAAAGCGTTCAAGAAAATTGTAAATGGACGCGCCATTGCCAAACAGACGATTCCCAGCCCAAACCAACTCTTTCATCGCGGCATCCGCAATTCAGAGATTTATCCGGACCTGGAGGAATATGCCAATGACGTAATCAAAACGTATCAGGATGCTTTGCGGGCATTTTACGAGGCAGGCGTACGCTATCTGCAATTGGATGATGTGTATATTGCGGGATTGAACACTGAAGTGCTGCAAACATGTGAAGCGGGTTACACCAGAGAACAACTGATCGAGCTTGCCCTGCGTGTCAGCAATGGCGTCTTGGAGAACAAGCCCGAGGATTTATATGTGACTACACATCTTTGCCGAGGTAATTATCGAAGCAAATGGGCTTTCGAAGGGAGTTATGCCCATATCGCTCCGACACTGTTCGCTAAGGAGAAAGTGGATGGGTTTTTCCTGGAATATGACGACGAACGTTCGGGAGATTTCAAACCGCTGGCTCAGATTCCTGCTGGCGGGCCACAAGTGGTGCTCGGTGTAGTCACTTCCAAATTCGGTGAGCTGGAGGAGAAAGAATTCATTAAGGCACGGATCCAGGAGGCTGCCAAATATGTTCCGCTGGAGCAATTATGCTTGAGCACACAGTGCGGTTTCGCTTCTACGCATCATGGAAATATTTTATCAGAAGAACAACAATGGGAAAAATTACGATTTATTGTAGAAACCGCGAAAGAAATCTGGGGGGAAATATAGACAGTATGCAAGAAAAGCAAAAAAACTTCTTAGACGAGGCCACTGAAAATCTAAGGTTATTTTATGATACAGGTTTTCTGTACACAAAATCCCCCCTAAAATTCCTTTTTGGATTTTTAGTGGGGGTTTCATATTGGGAACGTTTCACGACATCCACATCGGATAAGTCAAAAATGGATTTAAGCAGAAGGTATTTGAACATGCGAATGGGCGGGACTGCATTACGTCCGTTGCCATAACAATATGTTCATTTTATTCATGGCGTACAAAATCTACAAGCTTTTTGATCTGGCGCAACATATTATCCTTTGGCACGACAAGCTTATAAATTTGTGTAAAAGGACTAAGCGATAGAGATTGCTGGTTTGAGATTATCCGAGACACCACCTACATTTGTTTAAGAAATCGCGTATCCCGTTGATTGCCACGGAAGGTAGCGACTCCCGCGGAAAGGCAACAGCCGAAAATCTCGCAGAAAGCGTCCACCTGAAGTGAAAATCAACGGTGCTTCCCGCCATATAAGTTATATTAGCCGTTGATTATTTGGATTTTATTGTTTAATACAAAAAAACAAACTAGAGCGTTATAAAGAATCTGGTTTGCCTTTTTAGACTTTTTCAGCAATCTTTCTTAGACTGAAGATTTTTTTGCTTTATCATGAATTGGCCATGTACTGGCGTCTGCTAGTTTGCGATTGATTATTTTCCCAGTAAATGGCATAAAGCAATGAAGTATTAACCCTCCTAAACAAACCGTCAGTATAGTGCCGATGCCAATTGGTCCATTTAAAGCCGCCGCTGCTATCAAGAACACGAGGTAAATACATGTTCTGGAAAAAACTATATTTGTTTTCATTAATGCTTGTATGATTAATGTTAATCGGTCCACTGGAATAGGTGCGAAATTTGTGTGTAAATAAATCGCTGTTCCGAGTCCTATAATTACTAAGCCAACTCCAAAACAAACTACTTTGCTGTACCATAGTTCAGGTGTCAAGAAATTATGCAATAAAAAGAGCCACATATCAATGCCGATACCCGTTATACATGCCGTTAACAAACCCGATATTTCTAATTTCTGTCTTCCCAAAAGGGCATTGCAGCATATCAATAATAAAGCTATGATTACTTCCCAGCTGCCCACCGTAAGCCCCACATTTTCAGCTAACCCTACCAAGAGTGCATCAAAGGGCGAAGTTCCAAGGTTTGATTGTATAGTGAAAGAAATACCCAGCGTTAATATAAAAATGCCCAATACAAAATAGATATATTTCATTCACTGTCACCTCTTTGCCATTATTTTTTGTTGCAAATACAACAAAGCGAAGTTAAACTTACTATATGTCATTTTTATTGCACTTGCAACAAAGATAATATGGAAGGAGTTCATTATAATGGAAATTCTCCGTGAAATCGGCATGATCGCAAGGGCATTGGACTCTATAAGTAATATAGAATTTAAAGAATATGACCTTACAAAAGGGCAATATTTATATCTTGTTCGAATATGTGAAAACCCTGGAATAATTCAAGAGAAGCTTGCTGAAATGACAAAAGTGGATCGCACAACAGCTGCCCGTGCTATTAAAAAACTTGAGATGAATGGGTTTATAGAAAAGAAAGATGATGCACGCAACAAAAAAATTAAAAAACTCTTTCCTACAGAAAAAGGAGGAAATGTTTATCCTTTTATAATAAGAGAAAATGACCACTCCAATACCGTCGCGTTAGCCGGATTTTCGAAAACAGAAGTTGAGACTATTTCCAAGCTCCTGCAAAGGGTAAGAAAAAATATAGAAAAAGACTGGGAATTTGTTAAAAAAGGTAACAAAAGAAACTATTAATAAGGAGCGATACATAGGAATGACTATTCATATCAAAAAGTGTACCCTGCGAGATTTACACAAACTGCAAGAAATTAGCTATAATACATTCCATGATACATTCAAGCACCAGAATGCACCTGAAAACATGGATGCCTATTTGGAAAAAGCGTTTAACTTAAAACAGTTAGAAAAAGAGTTATCCAATACTGCTTCACAGTTCTTTTTTGTCTGTTTCAATCATGAACTTGCCGGCTATTTAAAGGTCAATATGGATGATGCCCAATCCGAAGAAATGGGAGAAGGATCACTTGAGATTGAAAGAATTTATATACAGCATCCATTTCAAAAAAATGGACTTGGTAAATATTTGCTAAATAGCGCTATAGAAATCGCCATGGAACATCATAAAAAGAAAATTTGGCTAGGCGTATGGGAAAAAAATGAAAATGCGATTGCTTTTTATAAGAAAAACGCTTTTATCCAAACTGGAGCCCATTCTTTCTATATGGGGGATGAAGAACAAATCGACCTCATCATGGTGAAAACACTTAGATGATCTTGTATGAAAGGGCTGTACTTGGGAAGAATACTTGTGTAAAATGGTAATTAATTATATAGCCGAAATGTTTTCTAGGGTTCCGCACATCTATCATGTTGGTCTGGTCCGAGAGAAAACGCACAGTGAACTGCTGTGTCACGGAGGGATAAAAGCCCGGGAGAAACTGTATGGACAGTTGCCTCTCAGGGCTTTTTTTGAATAAAGTTGGAGGTGTTTTTAGTGAACACAAATTGGATCAAAGTATTTATTGCGGCTATTTTAGAAATCTTCTGGGTGATCGGGTTAACCCACGCGTATGATTTTTGGACATGGACAGGAACAATTATCATTCTTGTCGTTAGTAATTATTTGATGATTACAGCTGCACAAGTCCTTCCAGCTGGAACGGTCTATGCTGTTTTTGTGGGGGTGGGCACAGCGGGTACTGTGATTGCTGGGATTCTTTTATTTGGAGAACCATTCAGATGGGGGAAAATCATTCTGATAGCAACACTATTAATCGGTGTCATTGGCTTGAAATTAGTCACATCTGATAAGGCTGGGGAAGGAGCTGCATCCTGATGGCTTGGTTTACTTTAATCTTAGCAGGATTATTGGAAACATTCGGTGTAACAATGATCAATCAACTCTCTGTAAAGAAAAGCTGGCGGACAGTCATTTTATTAATTGCAGGATTCGGTTTGAGTCTGGCATTACTCAGTTATTCATTGCAATCCATACCTATGGGAACAGGGTATGCCATTTGGACAGGAATTGGTGTTGTTGGCGGCGCAATAATTGGCATGATATGTTATGGTGAATCAAAAGATTGGAAGAGAATCGTCTTTATTGCAATGGTTTTATTCTCGGCAATCGGTCTTAAGCTAGTCACATAAGATGAGCAAATCGAAATAATTGCAGCAATAGCTGCAGGCGATAATGTTCAAAATGCAGATTCTTCCTTCGTAAATATACAGAAAGAAAGACACCTCCAAATGGTAGACCGTGTCTAAGATTTGGAGGTGCACTCACTATTTTCCCTTACTGCGTTTATAGATTGCGGTTCCAATGACGGTGCGCAGACACTGCATTGATAAACCCGGATAGGAAATCATCTGTCCCCTTACCTGTTACAACACCCGGTTCATCTGCTATATCATTTTCATGCAATATGGCAATTCCTTCTCCAGTAGCTCCAATAGGCTTGAAATGTTTGAAGGTTTCCTTGATCATGTAATTTGCCTTTTTGGTGAAATCACTATCTGAATCTTTTCCCCCAGCTACATATAAAGCATCAAATAACACGGGGTCTCCTGTATCAAACGTTGCTTCGGCTTCCACTTCCAAGCCATTTTGTCCTTTTACCCTGCCAAGTTTCGAGCTGATGACAGTTGGATAGGTATTGTTTTTCTTCAACCCTTCAAGCACTGTTTGTACCTCCGTGTCATTATAGCCTTCATGGAGTACTACAGCGATTTTCATGGTATCCGGTTTATGGACAGTATTCATCTGGCTGAGTGCGGGGGAAGACTTGGTCACGTCAGATCCGCCATCGATTGGCTCCTGTACACCGACATTTGCCGCCACTTCTTTGGAAAGCTCCAAATCGATATAAGCGATCATATCCACCACCTGCTGGCGGATAGCCTTGTCATTTACCATACTGAGTTCAAAACTGAAAGCCTCTTCGATGTGGGCTTTTTCCACCTCAGACATACTGTTCCAAAACATTGTAGCCTGGGAGAAGTGATCCTTGAAGCTCTCACTTCGAGCCTGAATTTTCCGGCCTTCCACTTTCTCCTGATAGTGCTCATAGCCGCCCTCTTCCACTGTTGCTGTAGAAGGAGAGTTACCTGCAATGGAATTATTGTGATAGCTTGCTTTACCTATATTGATTGTTTGGCGTCCATAGCCGTCACGCTGGTTATTATGGAATGGGCATACAGGACGATTGATTGGCAGCTCATGGAAGTTCGGGCCGCCAAGCCTTATAAGCTGGGTATCCGTATAGGAGAACAATCTGCCTTGAAGCAGCGGGTCATTTGAAAAATCAATTCCCGGCACGACACTCCCTGGGTGGAACGCAACCTGTTCCGTTTCGGCAAACACATTGTCCACATTTCTATTTAGCGTCATTTTACCGATGATTTTTACCGGAACATCCTCTTCCGGCCACAGTTTCGTAGGATCCAAAACATCGAAATCGAATTTGAATTCATCTTCCTCCGGCACAATTTGCACACCTAGTTCCCATTCTGGATAATCGCCGTTTTCAATGGATTCGTGTATATCCTGGCGATTAAAATCGGGATTTTTACCATTCACTTTCTGCGCTTCATCCCAAACAGTGGAATGAACACCAAGTTTCGGCTTCCAGTGGAACTTCACAAAATGGGATTTGCCTTCCTCGTTAATGAAACGGAATGTATGCACCCCGAAACCTTCCATCATTCGCAAGCTTCTAGGAATAGCACGATCTGACATAAGCCACATGACCATATGTGCAGATTCCTGATTGTTGGCAATAAAATCCCAGAACGTATCATGCGCGGAAGCCGCTTGCGGATAACCTGTATCGGGCTCAGGTTTCACAGCATGTACAAAATCAGGGAATTTGATCGCATCCTGAATGAAAAAGACGGGCATATTGTTTCCAACCAAATCGAAGTTTCCCTCTTCTGTATAGAATTTTGTCGCAAAACCACGGACATCACGCGGGATATCGAAGGACCCTTTCGAACCTGCAACTGTCGAAAATCTTACAAATACCGGCACCTTGGCTCCGGGTTCCTGCAAGAACTTCGCTTTGGTATACGGCTGCATTGATTCATATAATTCAAATTCTCCATGCGCGCCATACCCCCTGGCATGGACAATCCTTTCCGGTATCCGCTCATGGTCAAAATGGGTCATTTTCTCCCGGAAATGAAAATCCTCCATCAAAGTAGGGCCACGGCTTCCCGCTTTCAATGAAAATTCATCTTCAGACACCTTCAGCCCCTGGTTGGTCGTTAAATGCTTATCACGCTCATCACTGCGAAATTGATCGAGCTGTTCATTCTTGCTGTTGCCGTTCACCTTGTTTTCTTCACTCATTGGATTTTATCCTCCTTCAACGAAATGGTTCACTACCTATGCGTTTCCCTGCTCATAAAATACCCAAACATATAAAGGATAGCCTAGCACCCTCTGTCAGAAAAAAAGAACAATGCGGTCACTTCTTCTCGCCTTGTTCCTCTGCTTGTTCTTTTTCCCGCTGTTTCCGTATTTTTTCGGAGCGGATATATTGTCTGTAGCTATACGTGCTTGTCCGGACTGTTTCTGCCTTTTCCAATCCAGCTCCAATTGCTCCAGCAGCTGTCGCGGCAGAAGTGGCCAGCCAAGCCAGCTTGACATAATCAAATAACCCTACCTGATGGCCGATGGTCTCTTGAAAGATGTCCGGTGGAACAAAAACGGAAACGGCAATCAAAAACAGCATAAAAAGGGAAACATAAAAAACGATCACGGACGTGCTGAGTGTCAACACGGTTGTGGCATTATAAAGCAGTCTTAATCTCTTGGAATTATTGCCGCCCGCCTTTTCCCACAGATCATGCGCAAAAATAATCCAGGACACCATGCCGAACATGGCTGCCAGCATGAGTCCCACAAATCGATCCAGTCCATACAATGCACTTAGCTGCCACAAAGTAGTGAAAATGAGCATGTACGCACCGGTTGCAAAAGCTACACCGGTAACGCCCTTGAATGACGGCATAATTGCCCACGGACGATTGGCAACTGTCATCCCTGATAGGATCTTCATTAATCCATTCCATTTTGGAACAACCATAAAGCGGACAGATACGCCGTCAAATTTCTTGGAAAACTCTTGTCGCTGAATAGTTGAAAAATAAAATGCCTCTTTCAGCTTTCCGAAAAATCCGTTCTGCTGCTTATGTTCTCTGAAGCCGATTCCTTTCTGCAGCAATTGAATATTATCATCCGTGTTGATATGGCGAAAATATAATTTTTTTCACCATATGCACCAGTGTCTTCCTCACTCTTTTCGGTGTAGGCAATGTTCCAAATGCAGGGAGAGAAATCTGGGCGATTTTCGCTTCCACATCCGCATCTGCCAGGACAATGAACTTACCGTTGAATATAGGCAAGTCAGTTAAGCAAATAACATAGTTCCAATCATTTTTCTCCTTTAATTTCTTGGCTTCATCCATGATTTCTTTTACTTTTTCCGCTGCGCCAGTCAACGAATCTATCTCGATTTCAACTTTCCAACAAACTTCATCATCAATATATTCTGTGAGCTTCTTCTCCAGGCTTAAACTCAGCTTACGGGCGATCGTTGCCGGCAGTTCAGGAGCAGGCACAACGCCAACCACTACTTCTTCCATCATCGTCCTCCAACATTCAATCCATTATATTCCAACGGAATCACGGAATCATTTTTGTTTGTTTTTACCCGATTTGGTATTTATCAAACAAATTCCTTGATGCTATGACGGACAATCTTTGAAACATGACTATCTCACATATGGAAGCAAGAAGATTCTTGTCCGTTGAAATGCTGATCACAAAGTCCATAAAAATAAAGAGCGATACATAGCTGATATGTACCACTCTTCATTTTCGTTCCATCATTGGAAAATTAATTGAATCATTCGCCTCACGATATGGCATGGCGGGGCAATCTCCATTTAAAATGCACCGACAGCATTCTTAACGCAACAATCGCCACAAATAATGCAGCCGTCATCCAAGGTCCCCTGATGAGGCCAAGTCCAATCATTAAACCGCCCAGGGTCGCCCAAAGGGCATAAATCTCCTCGCGGAAAATCATCGGTTTTCTGCCGGCGAAAATATCCCGGATCATCCCACCGCCAGAGCCCGTCAATGTTGCAGCAACAAGCACGGCACTTAATGGAGCGCCAAATTGAACAGCTGTGAAAGCCCCTTGTATAGCAAAAGATGCCAATCCAAGCGCATCAAAAAAGATTCCCCATTTATTCCAGTATTGTATCCACCATCGATCCGGCACTAAAAAAATAACGATAATCGTCAAGAATACGACAACAAATAGATTCCCTTGGGCCCAAATGTTTTCAATCGGAATCCCAATCAATAAATTCCGCACTGTGCCGCCTCCGAATGCGGTCGTGAATCCCAAAACTTGAACACCCAGGATATCAAAATCCTCTTTCATCGCTATAATCGCCCCACTGATTGCAAATGCAATAGTACCAATCACATTCAGCACATCAAACGTCAACATGCCACTTCCTTTTACAACTTTTATTTTTATTTTAGTTCGATAAGGTATATCTATTCAAATATTTTAGGCTAGGCTTTGATGAATTAATGGAGGAAGCACGAGACAAAATAGAAAACGCGAGCAGAATGTAAAAATTTTGAAGTGTGGATAGATAGCAGTAAATTACTTATTTCAAGCGTTATCGTTCCATCAAATTGTTACTACTGGCAAGGCAAAGCTGTAGTAATTCACCCTCAAAAATTAGCTTGCTCTCCCTGCCTTCGTAACTTATATGGTTATGATAAACAGCACGTTCCACGTATTACTTCGATAACAGCTTTCATTTGGCAGTCAATGTGAAGACTGGCAATGGTTTGACAGGATGCTTTCGAACAGCAGTTTCTAGTAATTTCATTTGTGATTGCAATAATGCTTTAAATTTGTCAGGTACCCCTTCGATTGCCTGCAATTCTTCTTCAAAGGCTTCCAGCACAAAATCTGTTTCCCATTTTCCATCTTGCAAATCAGGCGACAAAAACGATGCTTCTTTTTCAATTTGCCAGCCGGTCCGCTCCACTATTTCTTTTATATCTGACGATGTAAGCAATGTTCGTATATTGGATGAGCTGTCGCGCTTATATGATTCATATTGCGCTTGGATCAAGACTGCGAGAAAATGAGCAATCTGGTCCGCCCTTTGGGCATTAGCGTCCCACTCCGCAAAACAGAGTTTTTTTGCAAATCCACGCAATTTGTACAGGAGAGCTTCCAATTTGGCAATGGAATTAAAATACCAGGAACAATGTGATAATACCGCACAGTCATAATATCCAGTTGGAAAATTGTTTGCATCCTCCAATATGTCCGTCTCAAAATGAACTTGGATACGTTCACCCAGGAAAGAATTTTGCAAGTATGCAATGGAATCTCCTAATGTGATTGGTGCGCCATAGTCTGGAGCTGCCACATCTACACCATGTACAAAACCGTTTTTTCCAGCGAGGTATGCTAGAACGGCCGTAGTATCTCCTTGTCCGCAGCCGATTTCCAGAATGCGGTCCCCTTGTCCAATCTCCCAATAAGATGCGAGTTTCAAACGATGAGCAGTTTGGGCACGCTGGATTGAACGATTTTCACGTCCGCTTGCCATGCAGTCCAGTATCGTATCCACCATGTTCTCACCCATATTTTTACCCCCTTTTTTAAACAAACCGGTTCATCTGACTTTTCCCTTATTACTGGCCCGGCATATTTACTGCAAAGTATACGCTCCCCTTCTTCAACTGTCTATGAACATCTCTATTTCCCAAATGCGAAAGGACACCAGTTGTGTTGGTGTCCTGTTTACATAGGCAGTATTATTTTTATCTTAATTGTTGTTTTGCGAATTCGCGATATAACGCATGTGTTTCAGTCAATTCCTGATGGGTTCCGCTGCCAGTCACTTGACCATTTTCAATAAAAATGATTTTATCCGCATCTACTATTGTAGAAAGCCTGTGCGCGATGACGAATGTCGTCCGCCCTTCCATCAATCTCGTCAACGCCTGCTGTACTACTTGTTCTGATTGGCTGTCCAGACTGGCAGTCGCCTCATCCATCATCAATATTTTAGGATCACGCAAAAATGCTCTGGCAATGGCAATACGTTGTCTTTGCCCTCCGGAAAGTTTCACACCGCGCTCTCCCACTTCTGTATCAAGCTTGTTTGGAAAAGAAGCGATAAACTGGTCCGCATAGGCCATTTCCGCAACTTCCCACAGGCGCTCATCTGTGATACCATCTGTCTGCTGCTCCAATCCGTAACATAAATTTTCGCGAATCGTCCCCGCCATCATGGCGCTTTCCTGTGAAACATAGCCGATTTGGCTACGCCACGATTCCATCGACAACGCTTTGATCGGTGTTTCTCCAATAAAGATTTGGCCGTCAGTCGGTTCATAGAATCGCTCTAACAAGCCGAACATTGTGGTTTTTCCTCCTCCGCTCGGTCCGGCAAAAGCAATCATTTCTCCAGGACGGGCATCAAAAGAAATATCGGTCAAGACTGGTTCACCTTCCGCATATGCAAAAGATACATGCTGTACGTGGACTGCTTTCTCCCTAATATCGACATTTTTTCCTTCCTGCCCTTCCTCCAACGGCAGCTCCAGAATGTCAATGATCCTTTCTGTTGCTCCCTTGGCTTTTTGCAGTTGGGTGAAAAACATAGCAAATGTCGTCACAGGCATGATAATTTGAAATAAATATAGCAAGAATGCCACCAATGTGCCTGTCGAAAGCGAGCCTGAAGCAACACGTACACCGCCATAGCCAATGATCGTCACCATGACTACCATCATGGCAAGGTACATTGTCGGCGCAATCAATGCATTGATACGTGCTTCTTTTAACCCAAAGCCGAGCAGTTTTTTAATACCGGTCAGCCCTTTCGCTTCCTCACTTTTTTCGGCATTCGATGACTTCATTAAGCGCATCTCGCCCAGTGTTTGCTGAATATCTCCCGTAAATTCCGCGGTTTGATCCTGCAGCCCTCTTGAAATTTTCATCATTTGACGTCCAAGCGGCAGCATGACAATCAAAATCATGGGAACTGCCAACAGCATGATCAATGTCATTTTCCAATCCATCACGAGAAGTATGGTTATTGCACCAATAATCGAAATAATTCCAGTGATAAACTGTGGAAAATGGTCAGAAATCAAATCCTTTACGATGCTCGTATCGTTGACAACCCTGCTGACTGTTTGGCCGCTGGCTGTCCGGTCAAAATAGCTGATTGGCAGCCGGATCAGCTTCAGCCACATCTTCTCGCGCAGCCTGGCGACTATTCTTTGCCCCACGGCAGTCAGTAGATATATCGATAATCCATTGACAAGTGCTTGAATGATAAATGCTGCCACGATGGCTAGAATAAGTGTTTTACTTAGCGATGAAACTGAAAAACCATCTACCAGATTTTTGGTGAGCAATGGGACGACCAATCCTGCCAATGTTGTCAGCACACTGGCAATCAAGCCGACCGTCAATGCGAGCTTAGGTATGTTCGTTGATAATATCAACGAAATAAAGGGCTTCAGCCCAGCCTGGTTCTCCTGCTTCTTCCGATTCTGTTGTTTCTTCATCAAATATGACTCCTTCTTTGCTCAGGGACATTCCCCCATCGCTTTTCACTTTAACGTTTTATTAGAGCGAGGGACTGTCCCCGCACATAATGCGACTGTAAACGTTGTTCCCAGATTTGGCTGGCTTATGACGCTTACGGTTCCACCGTGCATGTCGATGATTTTTTTGACAATGGATAAGCCAAGCCCGCTCCCTCCTTGATTGCGATTCCTTGATTTATCAGCTTTATAAAATCTCTCAAACAAATGCAGCTGTTCTTCTTCAGCTACCCCAATACCTGTATCCGAAACAGCGACTTCCAGTTTTTCTTCGTCCACATGGATAGCAATGCCAATGGTACCATGATCCGGAGTGAATTTAATTGCATTGTTTAACAAATTCATCCAGACTTGATCCAATAAATCCTTATCTGCGGTAACGACCGCCTTGGACAATGCAAGATTCATATCGATTTGTTTTGCAGTCCATTGCGGTTCACAGCGCAGAACGATTTGCTGTAATTGTTTATCCAAGCGATATTCCTGTAATTCAAAGGGATGTTGCGATGATTCCAGTGCAGTCAGCTTCAGCAGATTATCGCTGATTTTGGACAACCGTTCACTCTCTGTTTCAATAATAGATAAGTAGTGCACTCTCTCCTCAGCAGAGATATTTTCATTTTTCAATGCACGTGCGAATCCACTGATGGAAGTTAGCGGTGATTGTATTTCATGGGATACGTTTGAAACGAACTCCTGTCTCATTTGTTCAATCTGTCCCAACTCTTTAGACATATAATTGATATTGTCAATTATTTTTGAGAATGGATCACCCGAATGGTCATGACCAGGCAGTTTACTTATGTTCACATCATAATTCCCGCTGGCAATTTGTCTCATCGCATCAATAATAGTTTGAAAATAACGTGTTTGTTTTTCTTTCCATCCTGAAAAAAAGCGCGTCACCAAAAAAAGTATAGATCCAAACATCAAAAAACCAGCCAAAGAAATAATGAGTTGTGTGGTAAGTGGATTGAAGCTGACATTTAATAGGCTGAAAATATAGCCAATCAGATAAAAAGCGGCAATCCAGCACAAGGATAAGCAGAAGAGAACGACAAACGGAAAGAAAAAACGTTCTTTCTTCATTTCTTCAGCTCCAATCGGTAACCAAGACCTCGCACAGTACTGATTTGAAAGCCATGCTTGTCAGAAAACCTGTCCCGCAGCCGTTTAATATGAACATCAACCGTTCTTTCATCACCTTCATAGTCATAGCCCCATATCGTCTCGATGAGCTGCTCTCTTGTGAACGTTTTTCCTGGATAATTTGCAAGCAGAAATAATAGTTCGAATTCCTTTAAGGGCAAATCGACGGGCTGATTCTTGCATATCGCCTCGAAAGTTCTCCGTTTCAATACGATATCACCTAGTTTAACCTGCTGTGACATGGTGATCTGGTAGCGTTTAAGCAGTGCTTTCACCCGGGCCACAAGCTCAAGTGGTTCAAATGGCTTGACCAAATAATCATCCGTGCCCATATCGAATCCCTTCAGCTTTTGGGAAGTCTCTCTTTTGGCTGTAAGCATAAGCAATGGGAAATCATAAAAAACCCGCAGCTCCTGGCATAGCTCCCAGCCATCCATATTCGGCATCATGATATCCAATATGACCATATCAGCCTTAATAGATTCCAGCATTGCCAAAGCCTCGACGCCATCACTCGCTTCGTATACGTCAAACCCTTCATCGCGCAACAACAGCTTTATCAATTCTCTTATATGCACATCATCGTCAACGATTAAAATTTTCGCCATATGCATCCATTCCTTTATCCAAAATACCGAACGATTCAAACGTACTTTGTTATAGTAACCGAATCTAAGTCCATTTCCTGTGTGACTGATAGTATCTTACAATCAATTTATGAACTGAATATGAACTCCCTATTTATTATAATACAGGCTGACAAGCACATAAACACGGACGAAGATATGGGGAGCCAAGCTCATTATAGTGTCATACCAAATTTATTATCCTGTCACTTTGCTTTTTCCAAACCTGCCTTCCTCCCCTTATATACTTTCCCTTTTACCATTTGGTTTCATCATTTTCACATTTGATTTTTATATGGTGCAGCCTGACATTCAATTCCTCTGAAGATAGTATATTTTTCAATCTTTTCCTTTACATTCCATTCAAATCTCGTTATGATAAATTTAGAAAACTGCATACGGTAAAATTCGCACTAGGGGAGCTTGTATGATTAGCTGAGAAGAACAATTACGTTCTGACCCTTTGCACCCGATCTGGATAATACCAGCGTGGGGAAGTGCAGTCTTGTATTTATTAAACCAGTGATTAACTGACATGACTGCATTTCTTCCAAGAAATGCAGTTTTTTTATTAACACATAAATCCAACATGCAGCTTATCAAATAGGGAGGTGAGGAACAGTGACAGAAACATGGGGTTTTTTGGATAGTGGATTACACGACGCAGCTACCAATATGGCTCTGGACGAAGCTTTATTAAGATGGCACAGCCAGGGACGCATTCCCCCGACATTGCGGCTATATGGCTGGTCTCGTCCAAGCCTGTCCATTGGACACTTTCAAAAAATGGAATATATCGATTTCGATGGATTGCAAAAACATGGCTGCCAGCTTGTTAGGCGTCTGACTGGCGGAAGTGCTGTTCTGCACGACAATGAGCTTACATACAGCATTGTCATCTCTGAAAACCATCATGCCATCCCAACGTCAATTACAGAAGCTTATCATGTGTTATCAAAAGGAGTGCTTCAGGGCTACAGAAACTTAGGAATAGCAGCTTGCTATGCAACACCTGGGAGAGAACGTGATAAAAACATTACTGCTATATGTTTTGAAAAGACCGCTTACTATGAAATGGTTTTTGAAGGTAAAAAGATATCTGGAAATGCACAAACCCGCAAGCAAGGCACATTGCTCCAGCATGGATCCATTCCTATGAGCATCAATGCACATATGCTATTTGATTTGTTTGCTTTTCCATCTGAAGCAGTACGGCAAAAGAAGAAAAGCCAGTTCATTCAAAAAGCGATCACGATGGATCAAATCAAGCTAAAAAAGCATTCTTACGGCGAAGTGAAGCAAGCGTTTTATACCGGTTTCCAACATGGCCTGGATATATCTCTTCGCCCCATCGTATTAACAAATTCGCAATGGGAGGAAGTGCACTCTCTTGCAAAATCTAACTATCTTCTCGGAACGCTCATGGACGCCAAATAAAAAATCAGAGGTGAACATCATGGTGCAGCAAAAGGAATACATTCGCAAACCGGAATGGTTAAAAATTAAATTAAATACGAACAAATCCTATACTGGCTTAAAAAAATTAATGCGTGAAAAAAGATTGCATACGGTTTGCGAGGAAGCGAAATGTCCTAATATCCATGAATGCTGGAGTGAACGGCAAACTGCAACATTCATGATCCTTGGTGATACATGTACACGCGGTTGCCGCTTTTGTGCGGTCAAAACAGGGTTGCCCAATGAATTGGACTGGGGCGAGCCTGACAGAGTGGCAGACTCTGTCGCCATCATGGGGCTCAAACATGTGGTAGTCACAGCTGTGGCCCGGGATGACTTGAATGATGGAGGCGCAGCCGTATTTGCTGAAACGGTCAACGCCATCCGACAGAAGAATCCAGGTTGCACTATCGAGGTTTTACCTTCAGATATGAAAGGTGATTATGAAAGTTTATATACGCTAATGAACAGCAAGCCGGATATTTTCAACCACAATATCGAAACAGTACGTCGTTTGACAAAACGCGTACGCGCAAAGGCACAGTATGATCGTTCACTTCAACTCTTGCAGCGTGTCAAATTGATTGCACCGCACACACCAACGAAATCCAGCATCATGCTTGGCCTGGGTGAAACAAAAGAAGAGATTGTCCAGGCTATGGATGACTTGCTGGCTCATGGTGTTGACATTATGACGATTGGCCAGTACTTGCAGCCTACCAGAAAGCATTTATTTGTGGAAAAGTACTATCATCCGGATGAATTCGCTGAACTGAAGGAGATCGCCTTGAAAAAGGGATTCCGTCATTGTGAGTCCGGCCCGCTTGTCCGATCTTCTTATCATGCTGATGAACAAGTCAATCGCGGGTCAGCGCAACGTCGGATCCAATATATGAAGGGCTATGAAAAACAAACCGATGAAACAATTGATTTTACGTTCTGACAAAAACTTTTTCTTTTAAAAAAATCTATTCAATGACACCAGGGGAGCTGTACACGGCTGAGAAGGACAATCATTTTGTTCCGACCCTTTGCACCCGATCTGGATAATACCAGCGTGGGGAAGCGTAGTCAATCATGGGCATAAATCTATCACTTATACCCATCTACTAAACTACTGCATTCCTCGCGAATGCATTTTTTTACGTGTACAGTTCTCTTCTGCAAAAAACAGGAGGTATATAATATGTCAAACGAAGCATGTCATTCCGGCGAAATCGTGGGAGTAAGTTTTTCATTACACCCGATGTGCAACCAATTTATCGATATCATTTTAGGAACACTTGAGAAGGTGGATTCCACAAAAGTGTGGATGCGAACGGACGATGTGACGACCACCATCCGCGGCAAAGCAGTTCACGTATTTGATGTATCCAAAGCCATTTTCATAATCGCGGCACAAACAGGCGAACATATCGCTTATCAGGCAACCTACTCTATCGGCTGCCCGGGGGATGCTGCCGGGGATGTTTACCTTGCTGAAGATGATGAACCTGCAAACTTGCAAGCCATTCAAAATATCCAGCAAGAGGTATCTGCCAAATTTTCCTTGTATCCACTTGGAGGGGTGCATTATATGGACATGATTTATAAGCAGATTGACGCGATGAAAGCATACGTCCATGTATCTCCTGCTCATTACTCTACATATCTGAGGGGGAGTGCTTTACACATATTTGATGGTCTGGAAAAAGTTTTCAACCAGACAGTTGCATCGGGGTCCAGCCATACTGTCATGACAGTGACTATTTCAGCCAACAGCCCATCTTTAAAAGGGGGGTCCGCAGATGAAACAATGGCGCTTTAAAGAAATTGTCGTCATGGCTGCATTGTCTGTTGTTTTCGCAGTTGTTTATCTTGCCTTTTTACCTTTAGGGAAGTTATTGGTAGGTTTTTTCGGGCCCATTGGCTATGACTTCATTTTTGGTATTTGGTTCATTGTTTCCACCATAGCGGCTTATATCATTCGAAAACCCGGCGCTGCTTTTTTATCAGAAACGATTGCAGCCATGGTCGAAATGCTGATAGGTAATGCAACCGGACCGATGTTAATCATTACTGGCATGGTCCAAGGCATCGGTGCAGAGGCAGCTTTCGCCATCACGAGATGGCGCAGCTATAACATATGGGTATTAATGTCCGCCGGAGTCGGCTCCGCCCTGACCAGTTTTGTCTACGGTTACTTTGTCAGCGGATATGCTGTCCTTGAAACAGGGTATGTCATGGCTATGCTGGCTACCCGCATGATCAGCGGCGCGTTGATTGCCGGCTTGATCGGTAAAGCTATCAGTGACAATTTGGCTAAAACCGGCGTACTGGACAGTTTCGCTTTAGGAAAAGTATATCGGAGGAAAAATGCAGCATGAACCCATTAGTAAAGATTAACCAGCTCCAGTTGCAGTTTGAAAATCACACAAATCATAAGACATTATCCAACATAAGCTTTGAGGTGGCACATGGCGAAACGCTGCTTCTGCTTGGGCCGAGCGGCTCTGGAAAAAGTACTTTGACACTATGTTTGAACGGTCTATTCCCAAGAGAGTTGGACGGTCAAATGGCTGGTGAAATTCTATTTGACGGAAAACACGCAGCAGCTTTCTTTCCTGGCGAGCTTTCTCAATTGGTCGGTGTCGTTTTCCAAGATCCAGAAACACAATTTTGCATGATGCAAGTTGATGATGAGATTGCATTTGGATTGGAAAACATCGGCACACCTCCAGCAGAAATCGGTCAAAAAATAGATCATGCCTTAGCACTTGTGGACATGTCAGCTTACAAAACATCTACGATCGCAAGCTTATCCGGCGGCCAAAAGCAAAAACTTGCATTGGCTTGTATTCTGGCAATGGAACCTGCCCTGCTAGTACTTGATGAACCGACTGCCAATCTAGACCCAGTCGCAACCAATGAAGTGCTTCAGATCATTAAAAAATTACAACAGAAAACGAATTGTTCCCTTATCGTCATTGAACATCACCTCGATGGCTGGACAGATATCGCTTCCCGATGTGTGCTGTTAAATAAATCAGGAACTATCTTCTTTGATGGCAATCTGAAGGATGCAGTCCTGACACACCATCGACAATTAAAGGAAGAAGGTATCTGGCTGCCAAAGATAACACAATATTTCATCCAGCATGCTCAAGAACATTTGGATTGCCTCCCCTTCACACTGGAGGATTTTGCAGCACAGGCAGCTCCCATTCAGCTGCCATTGCCGGAAATTAATATGGTACAACACCATATGGCATCGGAAGTCCTTCTTTCAGCGAAGGATCTATCCTGGTCTGTTAAACAAAAACAGATTGTCCAGCATGCTTCCCTATCTATACGTGAGGGGGAGTTTATCGCTGTCATCGGAGCCAATGGCAGTGGAAAAACCTCACTTTCCCGGATCATTGCTGGTATCCAGAAACCATCATCAGGCGAAATATTCGTTGGGGGAAAAGCGTTAAAAAACTGGAAAACAACAAATCTTCGGGAACATATCGGCTATGTTTTTCAAAATCCTGAACACCAGTTCATCGCTGCAACTGTTTTTGAAGAAGTGGCTTTTAGTCTGCGTCTAAGGGAACTTCAAGAAACGGAGATCGTAAAAAAAGTGCGCACCATGTTGGATATCTGTGGCTTATCTGCTTATCAAAATGAACATCCCTTCCGGCTGAGCCAAGGACAAAAAAGGAGACTGAGCGTTGCAACCATGCTGGTGGATGATCAGCGAATGCTGATTTTAGATGAGCCGACATTTGGTCAGGACGCACATTCCAATCAAGAATTAATGAGGCTTTTATATGAAAGGTATCTGGAAAACACTGCTATCGTGATGATTACACATGATATGGAGCTTGTTGCGCAATATGCCACAAGAGTGATCGTAATGCAGGATGGAAAAATTGCTGCCGATTGCACGCCAGATACATTGTGGAAGAAATATGCAGGCAATTTACAGGAGTGGCACTTAAGCACGCCTGTCTCTCTGAAATTACAGCAGCTCCAGGAAAGGAAATACGACTATGTTCCTACATCGTCTTAATCCAAGTATCAAAGCATTAACGATCATCATCACTATTTTTATGCTGGCTTTCATTTTTGATCCGTATACACCATTATTTTTCTTGTTAAGCACGATCCTGCTGACTTTCGTTGGCGGAAACATTTCATGGAAAAAATATCTGCTATTCTTTTTGCCGTTCACTCTCTTTGCATTCGGTATGCTTTGGACCACAATCATGTTTGCAAAGGGGCCGGAAAACCCCAGTGAAGTGGTTCGTTTATTCGGCTTACAGTTTTCCAAAGAATCCTTTCAAACAGCTTGTGCGTTGGCCTTAAGAATTTTAAGTATCGCAGCTTTATCGCTGCTATTTATTTTCACAACCAATATTATCCATTTTATTTTAAGCTTGATGCAGCAGTGCAAATTATCTCCCAAAATTGCTTACGGCGTATTAGCAGGCTGCCGCATTTTGCCGATGATGAAGGATGAGTTGAAAGTCATCCATGTAGCTCAGCGTATCCGTGGAGTCAATCAAGACCGTTCGCTGCGGGGAAAATGGCTGCAATATAAGCGTCTGGCTATTCCCCTGTTGGCAAGTGCCATCCGTAAAGCCGAAAGAACTGCCATTGCCATGGAGTCAAAGGGATTTACCGGAAGTAAAAATAGAACCTTTTACAGGACTTTTCATGTTAGCACGACAGATTGGCTGCTATCTTTGCTTATACCGGCACTGTTTGTTGTCTCTGCATTTTTATCTTGGCGGCTCGGCTATTTTACCTGGTAAAAAATAAAAAAGCCTGATTCCTCGCTAAAAAAGGAGGAGTCAGGCCATACTGGGGCCGCGATCAGCATTTATTTTAATTATTTGCGTAGCCACAGTCTTTAGGAGAAACGTTCAGGTGCAACAAGTTCCACTTTTATTCTGTCCGGATCTTCAAAGTAAACAGCATAGTGGTCACCACCGCCAGCAAATGGATGCTGCTTTGCATATAGCAACGTAATCCCTTTATTTTTCAATTTATTCGTCATATCATCCACGTGTTTACGGGAATCTGCTTGAAATGCTACATGATTTAAGCCCACTCGGCATCTATGATAGGGAACGTCCAGAAACCTTTCTTCCGCTTGTACAAAGACAATGTACGTATCTCCTAACTTCCAGCTTTGTCCACCCTTCCATTTCTGAAAAACGCTGTATCCAAGGTCTTCAAGAAACCATCCCCAAAAATCTGCCGACCTTTTTAAATCTGAAACGTATATCTCCATATGATGAAGTAACCCTTTGCTCAAGATATCTCCCCCTTATAATCTGACCCGTTAAGATAAAGAAGCGAAAAATTCCTTTCCAATGAAAATAGCGGCCAACCAAATAATCAAAGCGGATAATTTATTTAGCCTGCCAGTCCATTTACCGGTTGTATCTACCCTGCCCTGCACCCTGCCGGCTATCGCCAAACTGAAAAACCATGTCCACGAAACAACCATACAGGATACTGCGAATATCAGTTTATCCACCCCCGTATAGCTGACCGAATTGGTTCCAATTACACCAATCGTGTCTAATATAGCATGTGGATTGAATAAGGAAACGGACAGAGCGAATGTTATTTGCTGTCTGGCAGACATCCTATTTTGCATTGCTTCATCTTTCGCGAAAACAGTCCGCCAGATGGACCAACCCATGTAAACCAGGAAAATAAAACCGATGCCGTAAATGATAGTTTGAGGCCAGGCAAGTGATAAGAATTGTATCACAAAAACCGGCTGTGAAGATGACAGGAAGAGCCTTTCGGAATCCCGGCTGTGATGCACCTTGATTAAACACAAATACATTTTGTGGTCCTAAAGGCAAAATAAGGCTAAGGCCAAAGGCTAATATAACGCCATGAAAAAATGCTTCCAGCACCATCTAACCTCCTGTAGTGATATTCTTTCTTTTTGTTTTTGCAGCGGTTTTTATTTTAGAGTAGCGTTCTTTTTATGTATCCGTACCACTGGTTGAAAGCAACGTGTTTAAATCAAGACATTGTTTTGACAGAAGACAAAATGATCATCAGGCTGCAAGACATGCAAGTGATCAGCAATGTATCCCCGAAGCCATAGTACGCCATCGATTCGTCTCAGATAAAATCCCTTCGGAAAGTGAACATCATCTGATAATATCTTCGATGCAATTGTGAGGGAGCCATAAGGAGCTCGATGCCGCCAGGAAGGCTTCCCTAAATGACCTTCCGGCTGATCCACATACTCCAATCTCAGGTGCGGGCCAAGCTCAAGCGGGCATAATTTTAACCCAACCTGGGACGCCTTTTTAAAAAGTTGGGGGATGGTCGCTCCTTCCGAAAAACCAAGATCACGAACTTTGAGCGCAACAGCCTTCACACTGTACACCGTATCCGACACGACGAAATGTTCGTCATCAAATAACCTCTCTCCATACTTGTTCATCAAAATAGAATGCTGTTGTAATTTCTGAAGCAGCTGCGATTTCGTCAGACCACCAACCGCTATCGTTCTATTCATGGTTGGGCAGTCGGGGTATATTTTAACTTTTTCAACACTCACTTGACTTCCCTCCTTACGATGGGTTTTGTATACTTATACTGTTATTTACAATTAGCACAAACGTAAATCAAGCGCATAGAGGATGGTGTCGAATCGGGCAGTACCTACAGCTACAAAATTTGGCAAACGACCGTATAGAGTGAATCCCAGCGATTCGTACAGTTTGGCAGCCCGATTATTATCCCCGCGGATATCAAGAGTCAACACCTCAATCCCAACATCGGCGGCAGTGGAAATCAACTGCTTCATGAGTCGGCGCCCCAACCCACGACCTTGATATTTCAGGTCAATCGCAACCTTTTCTATGTCGGCGTGAGGATGGTGAGTCGGCCGGCTATAACGTCTCCAATACCCAATCCCAGCAAGATGTTTCCCTACCCAAATTGCAATGACACACGCATTATTATTTTTACTTTCCACGGCCAATTCCTGAAGTAAGTCAGCAATCTCTTTGGTGGAGGGTGGATCAACCCATCCAATTGCTGCACCATCTGAGACAAGGCCTTGTAATAGCTGTGCCGACTTGCTTACAAACAATAAATCCTCAGCGTTATTAATATCTATTTCATGCAGCACAATAGCATCCTTCATCTGATTCTTCCCCCCTTTTAAATAATTTGTTTCTCTATTTTAGGGAATCCGCTGTTATAAGATAATTCGGTCGTTCACTTTGCTCGTGATGAACCTATTTCCTTGTTTTTTTGCTCCTACTTCTGTGGGTCATTTCGATGATGAACCACTTTCTTCTTGCTTTCCAGCCTAATTCGGTGGGTCATCGGGCTTATGAACCACTATTTTCTCACATTTCGATCTAACCCAGTGGTTCATCCCATCTCACCCTACGAACCACTTTTTCTCGTATGCAATAAAAATCAAATTAGTGAAATTATTATAACATCTTTAGGATAAATATTGTTTATTAATGAAATTATAGATTGGTACCGGCTTTCAATTTACGTTTACCGCTCATAACCACTCTTTTTTTGCCGGATTGAAAATAATTCTCATTTACATAAGCGGATAAGCATGCTAATATATCCTATGTACCAATCATCCTACAAATTCTTGGAGTGTGGATCATGTTACAGAAGACTAATCGTATCTCTTTGGTCGAGCAAGTTGCTGCGCAAATGGAGGATCTGATCGAAAGCGGCCATTGGTCCATTGGCAAGAAGCTTCCACCTGAGATGGAACTGATGGAAGAATTCGGAGTCAGCCGCAACACACTGCGCGAAGCAATTCGCGCGTTAGTACATGCGGGTTTATTAGAAACAAAACAAGGCAGCGGGACGACAGTGCGCTCTTCCAGTATGCTGGGAGCCGCAGTAGAACGGCGTGTGAAACATTCTGATCTGATTGAAACATTAGAAGTCCGCTTGGCATTGGAAAGAGAAGCAGCACAATTAGCGGCTTTACGCAGGACGGACAAAGAAGTGGCGGCAATGCAATCTTTTATTACTGAATGCCGAAACGCCGCTGAACAAAAAGAAATAGAGGTATTTATCAAGGCTGATATCGCCTTTCACAAATCAATGGTCAAAGCAGCTCATAACCAGTTGCTTCTGGATTTATACGATCATATGACAGATTCATTATATTCATCCATTCAAAACATGATGGCAGCTGATGCCGAATTCGACTATGACAAAGAAATACATAGTGAATTATTAGAGGCTATCCGCTTGCAGGATCCTCAGAATGCTGTCAAATATGTTAATGAATATATTGAGCACTTTAAAAATAATTTGCAATGAGCGTTAACTTGATTCGTTGCGATTACTTAAGCGATACACCTTGTGAATAATTGATCAATTCAAGTGTGTCAGGCGTGCACAGAAGAAAAACATGAATATTGTACGCTTCAACGCATTCATTTGTTTATTATGTAGATTTTTTAGGAGGTATTATAGTGGAAAATGCATCTACACCATTGAAAGAAACAACAAGAAAAGGTGCCAAATGGCTGTTTATAACAGGGATTATCCTTATTGCTACCAATTTGCGGGCACCGCTCACGTCAGTTGGCGCACTCATCGCTGCGATACGTGATGATTTAGATATAAGCAACACATTAGCCGGTTCGATTACCACCTTACCTTTGCTTGCATTTGCGTTGCTTTCCCCCTTCGCTCCAAAAATTGCGAAAAAAATCGGGATGGAATGGACCATCTTCTTTGCATTAGTTGTATTGATAGCAGGGATCGTGCTTCGCTCCTCTTTTGGCACAGCTGCCTTGTTTGGAGGAACAGTTATTATTGGTATTGCAATAGCCATGGGAAATGTATTATTACCAGGCTTCATTAAAATGAACTTCCCTTTGAAAATTGGAATAATGACAGGAATGTACGCCATATTCATGAATATTTTCGGTGCCTTAGGATCAGGTTTAAGTGTCCCTATTTCTTCTATTCAAGGCTGGGGATGGCAAGGTTCTCTGGTTATTTGGGCCGCACTTACTTTTCTTTCCCTATTGGTTTGGATCCCACAGCTGAGAAAACCCGAAAATCCTGTAAAGACAACCAGCACACCAGTGCAGGGTAAAACCAGCCTTTTGCGGTCCTCATTGGCCTGGCACATCACTTTATTCATGGGATTACAATCTTTAATGTTCTATACGCTGATCACTTGGCTGCCTGCAATACTTCAATCCCAAGGGTTCAGCTCCAATGCTGCCGGTTGGATGCTGTTTCTCATGCAGTTCTCGCTTATTCCAATAACTTTCATTGTACCGGTTATCGCTGAGAGAATGGAAAGCCAGAAGACCCTATCCCTCATCACTGCGATATTTTTCATCATAGGTGTGAGCTTATTGATGGCAGGGATCAAACCATTGCTATTCGTCGCTGTCATTCTCATTGGTATTGCAGGGGGCAGTGCATTCAGTTTGTCAATGATGTTCTTCACGCTCCGCACTTCCGATGGCCAACAGGCCGCGGAAATGTCAGGGATGGCCCAATCCCTGGGATATTTGTTAGCTGCTGTCGGTCCTGTTCTACTGGGGGCACTGCATGACTGGACTGGCGGATGGACAATGTCATTAGTATTGTTACTCGTCGTATCGGCAGTCATGCTCCTCTCAGGTTACGAAGCAGGTAAAAAGAGAGTTATTTCCACCGTTCATGAACCAGTATCTGATGAACATGCCAGTTAAAACAGAAGTGCTACAATCGTTTTGGAAAATGCAATCCGAATAAAGCTAACAAAAAACCACAAAAAAAACGGATGCCAGCCATTTAAATAGCTGGTATCCGTTTTTTAAGCCAGTGCCAAATCGCCTGCAGCTTTCACTTTCACTCGTGTAGCATCTCCTGGTAAATACGCCAACGGCACACTTTCCATGTCGACGATTTCTACTTTTTCACGGTCCGCTCCTGCAGCAACAGTTTCCTCGATGGCTAACTGCTTTGCCCCATCCAGTATTTCTTGCCGGTTATCCTTACTCAGTGCGTAAATTTTTTCAATTTCGCCGCTGATTTGCGATATTGCTGAACCAATTGCGTTTGCAACCCCCCCATTTTCGGGATGACGTACATCGGAAGCCCCTTTAATTTGATCTGGCAATAATATACTTCCGCCACCCACCAAAACTACCGGCGTTTCTGCAGCACTTGTTTTTATTTTGTCAATCGCTTCTTCCACCATATTCACCATTTGGTTGTATATAGCCTGCAGCAAATCTTTATCCAAATGGCTGACTTTTTCCGGATTACCCAACTGTGCCTTCCCAAGTCCCACGACTACATCTGTCGCAGTCAATGTCTCTCCGCCAAATATTAATGCCTCTTCGTGCAGACGGTGGCCGACACTATCTGGTCCTACAGTGAAACAGTCCCCGTCTATGCGGATAATGGTTCCACCACCAAGACCGATTGAATTAATGTCAGGCATACGGAAATTGGTACGCACACCGCCCAATTCCACCGCAATGGAAGACTGGCGCGGAAATCCTTTAACAAGTACACCGATATCGGTAGTTGTGCCGCCCACGTCCACAATCACCGCGTCTTTATTATTCGTTAAAAATGAAGCGCCCCGCAGGCTGTTTGTTGGTCCGCAGGCGACCGTAAGTATTGGGTATTTCAATGTATATGCTTTCGACATCAATGTGCCATCATTTTGACAGAAGAACACTTTGGCATCAATACCATTGCTTTGCAACGCTTTTTCAAATCCTTCCGCAGTTCTTTTAGCAACATCAATAATAGAAGCATTCAGGATGGTCGCATTCTCTCTTTCCAGTAATCCAATACTTCCTACTTCACTGGATAGGGAGGTTGCAACATCTTCTCCCATGATTTCCCGAAGGATTTCCTCCGTTCTGTTTTCATGGTTTTTATTCACTGGGGAGAAAATCGACGTAATGGCTATGGAGTCTACTTGGTCGCGTAGATCTTCAGCAATCGTGCGTATTTTTTTCTCATCCAGCGGTCCGATTTCATCTCCATTGAACTCATGACCACCTGCTATCATGTACGTATGGTTATTCAAAATCGATTTGATATCATCTGGTACGCCTGTCAAAGGTTTGATTGCCATACCAGCCGGGGCACCGATACGAATCACTGCAACTTTATTCAGGTTTTTCCTTTCAACAATCGCATTCGTGCATTGCGTCGTGCCAAGCATTGCGAATTCAATATCTGTAACTTCGACGTGGCTCTCTTCTACCAGTTTTTGGATGGTATTATAAATTCCCGTCTCCACATCAAGTGTTGTTGGTGTTTTCAACGCATGGACTACTTGCATATTCCTATCCAGCAGCACGCCATCCGTATTTGTTCCACCTACATCAATTCCCAAACGGTATTTCATCATTTATGCCCTCCCCTTCTGCAATTCTTCCACTGGTGTAAAATCATGTTCGTATCCAAAATAGCGCGGACCAGCCACTTCGATTCCTCTTTGCGTGCGCCACTTTTCATCTGAAGGAATGCCGATTACAGTTCCTCTTGCCCCATATCTTAAACCTTCTGTCGTAATTGGCAGCGCAGTCTCTGTGTCGAGCATGGTGATTAAATCCGGTGTCATACACAGCACCTGTGAATCCGTCCTGGCCAGAAGGTTCTCATTTTGGAATTCAAGATAGCAATGTTGGCCCTTATCTTCGCCCAAGCCTTCAATGGTTGCAGTGCCTCGAACGAAACCACCGTCTGTTCTACGATCAATATCCGTTATTTTGCCTGTAAACAATTGGTATCCACCAAGCAAGTCCAACACCGCATGAATAGGATTTTGTTTGTTCGCTTTTGCTTCCTTAATGATTCTTCCAATTTTTTCTTCTAATGTTAGCGTTCGATAGACAGACGAATCCTTTACTTGTTTCCCAGTCATCGGGTAAATAGCATTCATGACTGATCCGCCCATGACCATTGTCGCTGAGCGGGCGATTTTTTCTGCCCAAACACCGTTAACTGTATTCAACACCATACTGTTGCCTTTTTCGTCAGCCAATACCATCGGTGTCGTACTGACATCATTTAAGTAAAAAGTAACCATTTGCAGCTCTGGAAAAGCTCTGCCCATGCCATCTCCATCTACCACAGGCAAACCAATACTCGCAGCTAATGCTAACGGCAATAGAGAGTTTACGCCACCTGCCTCGATTGGCATCGTCGCTTTGATTTTCTTTTGCAATACTTTCTCAAGTTCTTGGAATGAAACAAGGGCTTCTTCCCCACTCGGGATTTTTTCAACCATTACTGTTGGGGCACCCATCATAGCCGAAGGGACAATCACATCGTCGTCCTCTAATTCCGTTATATCCAATAATTTAATTGGACCGAATTCTTCAATTGCTTGCAATGCCATCATTTTTCCGATGTATGGATCACCGCCGCCCCCTGTTCCCAGTAATGCAGCGCCAATTGCTATATTTTCTACCTCTTCTTTGCCAATCAACCTCATCGGTCATTCCTCCTCGGACATTAGAACATAATATATTCAATAATTCAGAAAACAGGTAACGGATATTTCCTATTTTCTGTTTGATAAAATACTCGCTTGACCACATGTACCTTTAGCAATACATTTTTATTCAAGATGCGAAGTTCTTCATAAATGGTGAAATAAATTGGTCTGTGCCATGTATTCTAGCCTAACTAATAGTTGTTAGGTAATGATAACACCAAATTTTCGGTGAGTCAATATTTTCTGAACAGTATTTTTCTATGAACTATTACGAGTTATGTAAGTAAACACTGCTTAATAACCATTCTGTTAAGCAGTGTTTACTAAGAAAAGCGCATAACAGACAAACTGATGAGCTTTCTGGAATTACGATTAATCGCCCCTAGTGGCTGGGCGCTGGAATCAGACATGGCTGCCTCTGCCAAGGAAAAAATAGAACGTAAAATTGTATACTTTCCTTACTCACAAGTAAAAATGCCAATTTCCTTTGCAATGGTCTGCGTTCCGATATTAATTCGTTTTTTTTCTGTTAAAAAACAAACGAAATACTTTTCTTTTTTTCGATAAACCTTTATGTCGATTCTTCTTCATCGCTTCAGCTTCCAAAAATGCTTCCAGCTGCCTCATTTTTTCTTTATACTCATATTCAAACGCGTATTCGTTAAAATCCAAACATTTGTCCTCCTCGTACGATTTCGCTTTCTACAAGCACACTCTCAAAGCTTATGAACAAATTAATTTTTGGTACCGACCTTTGACCATCATTTCGTTTGTTCTGCTGTTTGAATTGTTTTGCCGGCTTCAACAGGTTTTATATGCCCTTACCAATACAAAATGAGCACGCAAAAAAGCATACGTCTATGACGCATGCTTTTTGTAAAGTACATAAATAAACCTGTCATTTACAAATAAAAAAGGTCACAAACAATTGTGACCTTCATCATCGCAAAACAATTCAATAAGCAGATTAAACATGTCTATGATTGTCAGAGGTCACCGGAAATATGAAATTGCCTGAAGTAAATATGTTTTTGTTTTCCATGGTAACGACCTCCTTCAAATTTCAATTTTGTTTACTCATAAAGTATATTATTTTCGGAATTAAAAGTCAACGATTTATTTATTTTTTACGTCAATAATACCGAATCAGAAATAGACATACTATTCGAAACATATATAAAATATTCCAGACACTCCAGATTAAAACACTAGCTTATTCATATGTGGTGGCTATTTTTTATTATTATAAGAAAAATGACAACAATAGATCATATCTCAGATTGGTTTACAAACACAACAATCTGGTTTAGGATGTGTAACTAGTATTGGGATGGTGCTTCGGGTGCTGAAGTATCATTCCTTTTTTGTTGTCATGGAAATCCCGATGGAATTTTAGGGATAACTGAAGGGTTATCTTACTAGATGAGAAGTTAGGATTGTGGGATTCATTCCCCATCACCAAAAAATTGGAGGAAAAGAAATAATGGAAAGTTCAAAAAGAAACAAAGCTTCTTTGGATTTACCCTCATTTATTTTAAGTGGGAGTGTACTGTTGCTATTTGTGATCGTTGCATTAATTAATGCCGATTTTGTTGCGAATACAGTTGATTATTTATTTGGATTATCTGCTACTTATTTTGGTATTATTTATCAAATCACTTTACTAGGAACATTTATCATTGCGCTGGTATTAGCGTTTTCCAAATTTGGAAAAATTCGCTTAGGGAACATAGATAAACCTGAAATGAGCACTTTTAAATGGATCTCCATTATCATGTGTACATTACTGGCTGGCGGAGGCGTATTTTGGGCAGCTGCCGAGCCATTAAGCCACTTTATAACTGTACCGCCCCATTTTTCCGGAATAAAGGGCGGTACGCAAGAGGCAGTAGTACCTGCATTGGCTATGAGTTTTGTCGATTGGGGCTTCCTCTCATGGGCAATTTTAGGAACATTAGGAACAATCGTATTGATGTACGCGCATTATCATAAAGGAATGCCACTGAAACCAAGAGCATTATTGTATCCGATCTTAGGCGAAAAGATCATGAAAAAAAGTGTATTCGGTACAATCGTGGATTCATTTTCCATCATAGCTGTTGCCGCTGGAACAATTGGACCGATCGGATTTTTGGGATTACAAGCAGGTTATGGATTAAGCTCTTTGACAGGAACACCTAATACTTTAACAGTTCATATCACCATTATCATTCTATTAGTCATTGCTGCAGCTATCTCTGCTGTGACAGGGATTCATAAAGGCATCCAAATTTTAAGCAGTTTTAATGTTGTGTTGGCGGTTGCTTTAATTATTGGGGTATTATTACTCGGCCCTGCACAATTCATCTTCAACAATTATTTTGAAGCGTTAGGCCTGTATATGAATAAATTCATCTCATTCAACACTTATCGGGGTGATGAAGCATGGCTGGGCTTATGGACAGTATTTTTCTTTGCCTGGTTTGTCGGGTATGGTCCTATGATGGCAGTATTTGCAAGCAGAATTTCCCGAGGACGGACGATTCGTGAACTTGTCATTACCGTGGCAATCATTGCACCGGTGATTACGACCTTTTGGTTCACTGTCATAGGTGGAACAGGCATTTCCCAGGAATTAAAGCTTCCTGGCTCAGTCTCTGCTGCATTGGCTGAAGCTGGTCCCCCTGCAGCGATGATGGCAATCACAGAGCATCTGCCATTTGGCATGGCATTTGGATTCTTGTTTTTGCTGGCAACAATTATTTTCGTGTTAACAACAACAGATTCGATGTCATTAACAATTTCCATGGCCATTTCTGGAAATGGCCACCCACCAAGATGGTTAAGAGCTTTTTATGCATTAGTCATGGGCTTAGTGGCCATCGTCTTGGTTTCAGTTGGGGAAGGAAGCGTCAATGCATTACAATCCTTCATTGTCGTCACTGCTGTCCCTGTGGTCTTACTGTTATTAACTACTTTTTGGACAGCACCAAAGGTATGTAAAGATTTATATGAAGAACAAAAAGACTTGCTTTAATGGCGTTGCCATACCTTATAAATGGAAAAAGAAATCATGTAGTATCATCTTGTTTATGATGAGCTACTGATTTCTTTTTCTAATTTTCATTGGACTTCAAGATATAAACTTCTTCTTTCGACAGCAGGATGACGATGCTTCTTCCGCTAAAAAGCGGTCGTCTGGCGTGCAAATCAACGAAATTGCTAAGCTAGATAAAAAGTTGGGCGGTCCCATATCAAGATGGTACCGCTCAACTTTTTACATTTCCTGGGGTTTTGTCCCACCCTTTTTGTATCTTTGAACATGCGTTTTCGCTCGATAACCGAAACGATTTCTATTGTAATATCGCTATCATATCGTCTGCTACACTGTCAGACAGCCTTTTTTGAATCATTTAGTCAATGCCCTCTTTGTCAAAAATGACCGATCATGCAGCCTTCGGAAAAGGATGACTACGCATCCTTCATAGCAGTTCGTTTGATTTCCCTGCGCACCTCATAAATATTGCTGACAATCGCTTTGCCAACCGCATAAGCAGGAATAGCAAGCAAAATACCAAGAAAACCGGCGATGTTTCCAGCAGCAAGGATAAGCGTGATAACCGTCAACGGATGAATATCCAATGTTTTTCCCATGACATTTGGCGTAATGAAATTACTATCGGTTTGTTGGGCAATCAATGTCACCACACTCACCCAAATGGCCAGCTGCGGATCCTGCAAGAACCCAATGATCAGTGCCGGCGTGAAAGCGATCCAGGGCCCGATGAAAGGAATAACGTTCATGAAAAACGCAAAAATGACGAGCAACAATGCATAATCCAACCCGATAATCAAATAGCCGATGTACATGATGAGAGCCAAAAGAAAACTGATTAACAGCTGTCCTTGTATGTAAGAACGTAACACGGTGTTGATATCATGCAATGTCTTCTGCAGCCAGGTTTTCTTTTTTCCCGAAAAGAATTTAAGAATAAACGGAGCCAGCTTCTCATGATCCTTCAGCAAGTAAATGAAGAAAAAAGGTACAAGAATGAGTATGAACGCTGTCTGTACAGCAGATTGGAAAAATTGAATAATCAGTTTCCCGAAAACGACAGCAATAGTTTGGACTGAATTGATCGCTTTTTCTATCGCATCATCCAATTGCTGCGGAACTGCATCCCGATGCTGTAGTAGATACGCGACAGTATTCTGCGTTTCCTTTGCAAAGTACGGCGCATTCTTTACCAGGTTGTCCACTTGCTTCATCACTGGCGGTCCAACAATCGCAACGAAAATCCATACCAACGCCACCACACTGAGGAGAATGGTTAAGATACTTCCCCAACGCGGCATTTTTCTTTTTTCCAAAAATCGCTGCATCGGTTCAGTGATATAAAAAAGCACCACACCGAGTAATAATGGTACAAGAATTGTTTTAGCAATGATGAAAAAAGGAGCAAATACGCCTTTGATTTCCATGAAAAATTTAACGATAACCAATACAAGCAAGATCCCCACACCTGCTTGAAACCATACTTTTTTTGTCACATGCCATACTCCTCGTATAGTATATTTAGGCATTGATTTTCAGCCTATCCATTCTGATATATACAAGCTGTTGTATCTCCGTTATCTTTCACTTACAAGCGGATTTTTCTGTGGGCATGGCTTAAGCCTCCTCGCTCAGAAAAAACGTTCACTGTGTGTCTCAAGGCTCATGCTTTTCCTTCAGGAGTCGCCGCCTTTCGTTCCAAGTAACTCGGTTTGTGCATTTTTCATCAATGAGTTTATCATCTGCATCATATGTCAATCAATTGGACGTTTCGTGATGTTCCTAGATAATGGTCTTAGGACCCTCAGGATTTTCCACTTACTTACTAGTCTAAACAAACGGAACCTCGACAATCAAATATCCAATCATTTTTCTCTTGACATATCACCGCAGGTCTTTCTAACACGTATTCTTAGGAGGTTTTTTATAAGGATACAATAATTTTTG
Source organism: Tigheibacillus halophilus (assembly GCF_042683165.1). Lineage (NCBI taxonomy): Bacteria > Bacillati > Bacillota > Bacilli > Caryophanales > Bacillaceae > Tigheibacillus > Tigheibacillus halophilus. Next base: position 58,622 of record NZ_JBHUIZ010000016.1, on the reverse strand, counting down.
TTGATAGTCGAAAATAACAGTGCTCCAATGTGGTATCACCAAAACCGCTGCAGTATGATTTATAAAAGATAACTGCCGCTCTGCTGCATTCTAATGAGAAATTCCTTCAAGGCGACCTTAAGGGGAATGGTACATACTGCAAGTGGTGTTGTACACTCTGGCGAGAAGCTGTGCTATACGTGATGGCCAATTGGTGATGGCATCACTATTCGCGTTGGTCATTCTTCTAATATGTGAAGACTGGACTTTTTAAGGAACGTTTTGGGGGTTATTTCCAATATAGTGAAACTTACTTTTGTTATATACATTTTATATTGGAGGCTGAGTTACAATATAAAATGTATACTTCCTCCATGTGAAATGATTCCATACGTTGTCTAAGGAAATATGCTAAATGGGGGACATTTTTCACTCCCCCATTATTTGATACAAACATTGGTCCATTAACTCCATTGCCATTTCCAAATTATTTTGCAACGTCTCTGCTTCATAAATGACCACCGCCCAAAACAATCCATTGCCAATAAAGATAAAGTATTCTATCAGCCTGTTGACAGCCTGCTCCTCCAACCCCGGATATTTTTCTTGGATGGTCAGCATTAGTTGTTCTACTAACCACTGATTATACTCTTGCAAATAATCGCCGACATCTTTCTTAATATTGGGGATGGGAGAGTTGACCATCGTGATATAAGCTTTTGTCTCATCCATATAGCCAGTATGGTAAGCCACGATACTGCGCAATAACTCAGAAAAAAGTTGATGAACCTCCCCTTCTCTGTATTGTTCAAAAGTCTTTTTCATCATGGAGAAATGATGGGAGAGTATAAGATGGACTGCTTCTTGAAAAAGCGCCTCCTTATTCGCAAAAAAATAATAAATGGATGCCGGTTTTATCCCGACGTCTTTCGCAATCCTGCTCATTGTCGCACCTTGATAACCATAAGCAGCAAAGTTTTTAATGGTTGCTTGTACCAATTTATTTTTAGTCACGTTTATCACCTAATTAATATTTGTTAGGCAATAATAACAATAAATCTTCATTTGGTCAATATTTTCTGAATAATAAGCCTGGCAGCAGCCTCTCGACCATGAAACGGCCAGACATGGTATTATTCTGAAGCCAATGTACAGCGACTAATTAATTACTTTTTGATCCTTAATCTGTAAATCCTGGTACGTATCTATTTCATCAAATGTGACCATACCGCGCCGATTAACGATTTTACTGATCATGAGGTACAAGATGAAACTTGTCAGCAATGAATTCAAAGAAGGAATTCCCCAATTAATCAGCAAACCGACCAAAAATGCTGCCGCCCAGGACACAAGCGTAATAGGATTCCATTTTTCATATGTTTTCGGAAGCACATTTTGCTCCCTCGTTTCATCAAAAGCCTTTTTATACCGTTTAACCAGGAAATATTCTGCAACCAAAATACCACCAACAGGAGGTAAAGCAATTCCGAGTAGACTTAAAAACCCTTGAAACTGACCTAAAATCCCCATAATAGAGAGCAAGGTTCCTACAATTCCGATAACAATCGTGACAACTGTTCGATTCACCTGTTTGCCAAATAATGAATCAAAGATGTTCACTATTGCCAACGAAGGTGCATATAGATTAAAATCATTTATTTTTATTGTTGCCGTGATCAGCACTATGGTTCCGAGAATGCCGCTCGTACCCATTACAATCGTGATGACATCAGAGGATTGGGCTGCGTGCGCCAACAGAACCCCAATTAAACCAATCAAGTATTCACCTAAGGCTATACCAACGATAGACTGCTTTACAACATCCGCTGCTGATTTATTGTATCGGCTTAAATCCGGTGTAATAATCGCTCCGGCAATAAAGCCCCCTGCAACCATGGTTGTTCCTGCTGCCAGGGAAAGCGAGGGTCCTGGTGCATGCATATGGATTAGTTCACTCAAAGAATGATCTCCAAGCACACTGCTTATCGAATATAAAACCACTATCAAAAACAATGGCACGGTAATGTATGCCGCTATTCCCAGTGAAAATATGCCAAATACGACAATGAGTGTTACCAATAGTCCTGTAGCAATAGCCCAGGCCCATATTGGTCCGCCCAGCAACTCTTGTAATCCATGAGCAAATACCTCGTTCTGAATACCAAACCAGCCAATCATCGAAATAGCCAAAATGAAACTTAATAGGATAGAGCCAAACTTGCCAAACCCTGTCCATCGAACAAGGAGCGTCGTGCTCATCCCTTCCTTCATCCCTGCAATACCAACCAATATAGAGACTATCTCCAAAATGACTGACCCTAAAGTAAGAGCCCAAAATGCTGTCCAAAAGTCCATTCCAAAACCAAGTGCCGCCCCCAGCAAAAATTGTGTCAAAGCTGAGATTTGCCCAAAACGCATTGTAGCAATACCAAGCCAATGCTTTCTTTCCTTTTGCGGGACGCGCGACAATGCATAGTCATCAAATTTTTCTGCGACTGTATCTTTCTCTTCCATAATTCCCCTCCATTTCAAAGATTTCATGACATAAGAAAAGTTTAATCACGGCTTTTCACTCTTTGTTTAGATGGAGGCGTCATGTATGTCAAGCGACTTTGTTTTACCTTCATCGTTATAAGACTCTCCAACATTTTTGTTGCAGCAAACATTGGATCAATGACGGGCACATCGTATCCATTTTCCTTTAACCTTTCCTGAAGCTCAAAAGCCACACCCATAAAACCAGTACAGCCCAATACGATGGTATGTGCATGATCTTGTTCGATTGCTTTTATCATTTCATCGTAGAGCGCTTTTTTCAGCCTGACTTTATCATGGACCTCCAAGACAGGAATATTTACAGATCTAATGGAAGCTAACTTGCCGTCCACACCAGCAGTCTTACTTAAATTTTCAAGCATGGAGATAACGTTTGGCAACACTGTCACAATTGAAAATGAACTTCCAAGCGAGCAGGCATAATACATTGCAGTTTCTCCAGGGCCAACTACTGGTATATCCAGTATCTCTCTGGCAGCCTTCACTCCCGGGTCCGCTAAGCAGTCGCTAATCACACCTTGGTACCCTGCCTCTTCTGCTTCCTTGGCCTTTTCTAAAAAATCAGGGATACTTAAGGCTTCATCATACTCACTTTCGATGGATGCAGGTCCGTAATCCAGGTTACAAACTGCAACTTCAGTGTTTTCAGATGCATAATATTTCACTTCTTCTTTTATTTCTTCGTTAAAAATATCTGAAACAATCGGCATGATCACTTTAATTTTCATTTCCTTCTCACTCCCTGCGTCTCAGTGAACGAATAGTTCAAATAGAAACATCAACTATGGCAAGGTGCCAGCCACGTAGTAATTTATGAATATCGGGTACTTATTCTGCCCTGCAGTTTCGCAGCTACCCCGTTCAATCTAAATTTATCCGAAGATACTGACTTTACATCATTCAATCACCCCTAAAAAATTCTGTTCAACGAGCTGACATCTTACTACCACAAATAGGTTACTTGAACAGCCTTTCATGCACCTAATGTTTATTAGTTAGTTATTATAACTTTGTAAAGAATAGAAGTCAACGCATTTTTTCAACAATTCAAATGAGTCCATCTTATAGTTTCATTGGCAGAGATATGGGTCTGAACAAGGATTTGGAAGTTTTAATCGTAGACTTAATATACGTATATTAAATTTTTGTTATAAGATAATTGAATATAGCATAGGGAGGATACATACAGTATTATCTGTTTAACTGAATACTGCTTAGAAAGAAGATTGCAACAGGAAAAAAATACACACCTTTATCGTGCAAACATGAAGGGAGGATGAAAAAAAATAACTACTTAAAAATCTTGAAACTTAGCTGAAGTGAGTATTCATATTTGATTGCTGCACGGAAAAGAGCATGCAGCAATCAAATATGAAAGTCATAAAGTTATTGGAAGCTTTTTTACACCTCTGACAATCATACCCGGCCTCCAGACCAATTCATTTTTATCCGCGTGCAGTTTACACTCAGGAAAACGGTTAATAAAACTGTTAATTGCTATTTCTCCTTCCAAACGGGCAAGTGGCGCACCCAAGCAAGTATGAATTCCTTTTCCGAAAGCTAGATGCTTACTTTTCTGTCTGGTAATATCAAAAACCTCCGGATGATCGAATTGACTTGGGTCGTGGTTGGCCGAATTTAAAATGACGATAACGAGATCACCCTTTTTCATGCGTTTCCCTTTAAATTCTAAATCCTCTCCAGCCCATCTGGAGGTGCTGAATTCTACAGGATCATTGAAACGAAGCGCTTCCTCTATAGTTGTATGGATAAGTTCTGGTTTATTTTTCAACAGTTCAAGTTGCTCTGGATGCGCTAATAAAGCCATCACACAATTACTAATCAAATTGACAGTTGTCTCGTGTCCGGCAATGATTAAGAGTGATACAACTCCGTATAATTCCTGTTCTGTCAGTTGGTCGCCTTCTTCTTCAGCAATGATTAGTTTACTGATCAAGTCATCAGCGGGATTTTCTCTTACCTCCGCAAATCTCTTTCCAAGATACGCCACAAAATCTTTCATATGTTCTGTTGCGCTTGCTGCATGTTCACCGTTTGCACCTTCAATCATTGAATTGGACCAAACGCGGAATTTATCTCTGTCCTTGGCCGGGATTCCAAGAATTTCGCAAATGACAATAATTGGCAGTGGAAAAGCAAATGCATCAATGAGGTCAACTTGTTCCTTTCCCTCCATCTTATCAAGCAGTTCATTTGCAATCTCCTGAATACGTCCCCGCATTTCTGCAACCATTTTCGGGGTAAATGCTTTCGAAACTAGTCCCCGAAGGCGCCTATGCTCAGGCATGTCAGCAAAAAGCATATTTTCGGAGAATATGCTTTTATTCTCCGAAGCGCTGTCATCGAGTTTTGAATAGTCTTTGATCAATCTCTGGTCTTTCAGCGCCTCAAGTGCATCATCATATTTCGTTATAAACCATGCGTAGTTCCCATCTGGAAGTAACACACGGAAAACAGGCTCTTGACCCCGAAGAGCGGTGTATGCTGGATAAGGATTTTTTGTAAATGCATCTGTGAATAGTGACTCTTTCACTGATTCAATTGAACTCATTTGCTTGTCCTCCTCTTGGAATAATTTTCCTGAGCTTATCGATAGTTGATAGGACTTCCTTTTCTATAACATTCTGCATAGGTTCATTAAAAAATTACCTCCATCGATCCACTTGTATCTTACGTCCCTGCTTCAGACTTTGCTCCGCGATATGTGGCATACATCAGTTCATCATAATATTGTTCGTACCCTGGCATCCCCATTTCCTTAGCGATGGCCAACTCCTTCACCCGATTATATGGAACCCTGACAAATTGAATCGTATTCGTACCATATGTACCATCCAAAATCACATAGGATGCCATCGTTAAATCCAGGGAATTTCCTACACTGCCCACATTGCACAAAGTACCAATCTCATAGGTTGTCAGCATGGCAGTGTGGATATCACCGTAGCATACAATGTCTGGACAACGGGTAGCAGCTGCTGTATTTGTCGCAGAGCTATTCTCAAAAAGATTCAAACATTCTTCTTCGGAGGAATAGCCAGGTGCGATGCGCTCAAATACACTTCTTGGCGACGCGTGTATACAACGAATCAATTGTCCGTTCATTTCAAAATCAATATGAAAAGGCAACGCTGCCAAATAATTATAATCCTTGCGGGATAGGCGTTTCTGAAACCACTGCAGGAATGGATTGTCCTGGGGTTCTTGAATGAACACATCCCAATTTCCACAAATCACTTTTTCACACGTTTGTTGAACCCTTTCGATACAAGCTGAACCCTGCGGGCCTTTACCAATCAAATCACCTAAACAAAATACATGTGCAATGCCTCTTTTACGAATGTCTGATAGTACAGCCTCCAGAGCCGTCTTGTTTCCATGTATATCTGAGACCAGTGCAACTTGTTTCATTCCAGCCCTCCTACTTATCATGCATGCTTTCGCCGGGATGCATACCATCTGGTAGCTATAAAACCGACTATAATTAATATTGTCGCCATCAGCCCGCCTTCCAAGCCAAAGCTGCCGCCGGTCAAGAAACTGGTATTATCATCAACCGTCACATGATAAATACCATGCGGATTGGTACCGCTGACCGGAAAGCCAAAGACATTCCCTTGAAAATAATTCCAGGTGATATGATAGCCAATAGGCAGCCACAGACGCTCGGTCACCACATACATATATATGAACAGCAAACCTACCAGAAAAATATTGATAATGCCAAGTAGTGATGCATTGGGGTTTGCCCCATGTGCTAGTCCGAATATCAAGGCAGACACAACATATACAACAACTGTACTATTGCCCCTGCTTCTTAATGTAGATACAATCAGCCCGCGGAAGAACATCTCTTCCGAAAACCCGACCAAAATAAAAAGCAGCAAATACGTCAGTGTATACATTGAGAAAATGGGATGCATCATTCCGTTTTCCAATGTGATTTGTTTAGAGACAAACAAAACCAGGAAAATGATTGTAATTGATATAGCCCCTAAAAACAAACCAAAGAGAAAATCTCCTCTGGAGCGATGAAAGCCCATATCCCGTAATTTTCTTTTAAAGATCAGCTTCCATAACAGCCATGTTACAATGATCGCTCCTATGACACCTCCGCCATTTGTCAGCAAGGAAATCCATGGAAATGCTTCTATTTTCGTTAAAATCTCACTTTCTGAAAGCCCCAGAATTTCCCCTTTCTCCATCGCCATCCAGGCTAAAAGACCTGGGAACATGAAAACACTCTGCCCAATCAAATAAACAATAACAGCTAAGATAAGTACCCAGCCAGATCTAACCTGCCCATTCCCGTTTTTAAACATGGTGTCTGCCTCCTATGTATTCATTTCCATTCCTTCTTTATCCACCTGTATGTATCTGCTAGATTTTTGATTACGCCATATCCATCTTTTCACCCTTTTCCATCGTGTTGAGACTAGCGAAACTACTTCAAATTTTACATTACTTATGCCAAAAAAGACATTTATTTTTGAGCGCAAGCTAATCATTAATTCAAAATGCAGCTTCATTACGTTCGATTATTTAATGATATTGACCTGAATATTTGCAAGAACAGTGCTTGAGGCTGGTATACTAAAGTTGAGAAATCAATTCATAGGAGGTAGGATGATGGAAGCACGCTTAGATTATTTTAAGGCTGCGCCGGAAGCAGCTCAAATTATGCTTGCATTCGAAAAATATGTTAAATCCACCAATCTGGGTACGAAATTGATAGAACTGGTCAAGACACGCGCCTCGCAGATTAACGGATGCGCCTTTTGCCTGGATATGCATACAAAGGATGCCCGGGCTCTTGGGGAGACTGAACAACGCTTATATGGGTTGAACGCTTGGAAGGAAACAGACTATTACTCAGAAAAAGAGCGTGCAGCCTTAGCCTTGACAGAGGCGGTTACAGAAATCTCCACACAACACGTATCAGATGAGTTATACGATCATGTACGCAGCTATTTCGATGAGAAAGATTTCGTCGATCTTCTTTATGCGATCAACACCATCAACAGTTGGAACCGTCTGGCCATCGCAACACGTGCAGTACCTGGAAATTACCAGCCAAAAAAATAATCATTTCATGCGAAAAACTGCCAAACATGACCTGCTTTGGCAGTTTTCTTATCCTACTGGTTCATTACCCAGTTTTTCTTCGTAAATACGATATTACATGTGACGCCCGGCTCCCCATCCTCTCATATGTACTTCCACTATACCTTCTATTATCGCCCCTGTGCAGAGATCTTCTATCCTTGACATACATGGCGATCACGACCAGGCACATCAAATATGCCGCTGATGGTTTGACATGGATATCCGGGAATAAGTTTGCTATCAATAAAGGGTATACTTTGATGACAACAAACGCGTTGACAAGCAAAATCAACTCTTCTCTTCCTTTACGAAGACGAATCAATGCGAACAGCACATTGCTCATTAAATATACGATGAAATATAACACACCAAACGTTACTGACAAGTACAAAACTTGCTCTTGATGCAGCAAGATATTCACTTGCTCTCCATGATAAGTAATCAAATCTTTGCTGTTAAATCCCATAAACACGATCACCATGAACCCGAAGATGCTGAACATGAAAATTATCAATCCCATTACGACAATGCTGTACATTAAAATGAAAACGAAAACAAATAAACGCATGACATAACGCAAACCGGGTATTTTGTATACCAAATAAGCGCTTAAGGTGACAATAATCGTAAACGTGACCAGCATCAATGCATCGAACAATATATTTCTCCTCCCCCAATACCTACTTACATCCATTGTGAAGAATAGTACTATGCCACTCAAGGGACATTAGCACCAAAATCGATATTTTTTTGAAATAAAACTTGAAAATCTCGAAATACTGTAGTAATATTTGTTAGGTGTCCTACAATTTAATCATATGTATAACCTCAGAATATGGCTTGAGGGTCTCTACCAGGAACCGTAAAATCCTGATTACAGAAAATGAAATCATCGTTTTTTGTAATCAGGATTTTTTATTTTTATAAAAAGCAGAAAGGAAATGAACCATGAACGGAAAAGTTTTTATACTCGCATTATCCACGATCGCAGCAGGTCTTGTTGAACTGATTGTTGGCGGTATCTTACCCGAAATTGCCAGCGACTTTGATATTACGCTCAGCAGTGCTGGCCAGCTTATCACCGTTTTTGCACTTATCTATGCCATAGCCGGGCCAGTATTGCTTGTGATGACAAGCAATATTGAGCGCAAGAAATTATACTTGGTGACATTGTTTATCTTCTTCTTGGGAAATACTTTGACCTATTTTGCTCCGAATTTCACCATCATGATGATCTTACGTATCATTACTGCAATGAGTACTGCTCTTATTGTAGTGCTTTCGCTAACTATCGCAGCAAAAGTTGTAGCCCCGGCTCATCAAGCAAAAGCACTTGGTCTGATATATATGGGTATCAGTTCCTCGCTTGTACTTGGCGTACCTGTAGGTATACTAATTTCAAATATTTTTGGATGGCGTATTATTTTCCTTGGAATAGCTGTCGTATCCGTCGGTTCGATGATGCTGATTGCTTTATTTCTGGAAAAGATACCGGGCGGAAAGACTGTCCCCCTTTCCGTGCAATTGAAAGCAGTCGGGAGTGCGAAAATCGGCAGTGCCCACTTAGCTACCTTGTTCATGCTTGCCGGGCACTATACATTATATGCCTATTTCACACCATTCCTGGAAACGAATTTGCATCTTAACTCTTATTGGATCAGCATTTGTTATTTCGCTTTCGGTATTGCCGCAATCAGCGGCGGTGCTTTTGGCGGCTCATTAGCAGATAGAATCGGATCAAAGAAAGCAATTATTATTGTCATCAGTGCTTTTGCCGTGATACTTAGTATTTTACCTTTTTCCACATTTTCTTTGGTCGCCTTCTTTCCGGTGATGATGGTTTGGGCAGCCTTGAGCTGGGCCTTGGCGCCCCCGCAACAAAGCTACTTGATTCAAACTGATCCAGAGACTTCTGACATCCAGCAAAGCTTTAATAATTCAGCCTTGCAGATTGGCATTTCGCTTGGATCTGGTATCGGAGGCATCGTTTTGAATCAAACTGGTACTGTTACCAGCACCGCTTGGTTTGGCAGTGCCATCGTGATCATCAGCCTGCTATGTGCTATTTTCTCACTGTCGAGACCTGGCATGAACGCAAGAACAAGGAAGCGGCAATCAGCGTGATTTCTACTCAAGATAAAAAGTCCATTGACAGGATATCATTTCCTGTCAATGGACTTTCATCATATGGAAGCCATCGACCATCCGCTTGAAATTCCGATACACAGGTACATTCCTTCATCCCCAGCTGCTTACTGAATTTCCTGCAGTGTTTCGATATTCTCCAAAATCTTATTCGCATGCTTCATCATGGACGCTGTAGATGTATGGAACATTTTTGCAATATCTGACTGTGAATAACGGGCATCTGGAAAAGCACCAGCTTCGTACGCAGCTTTAAAAATCGCAGCAGCAACAATTTCCGGTTTACGGAATTCAGGCTGCACATTTGCGAAATACGAGACAGCAAGTAGATGAATGAATTCCAGTTGTTCCTTCGATAATTGAAATGGTTGCAATACGTCGTGAAGTGACTTCATCACTTCTTTTTCTGACGGCTTGAGATCAGCTTCCGTATATTCCCCGGCGCCTTGATCGCCATTTTGGTCCGCCATTCCCTCTTCCCATGCCAATTCTCTGTCACCGATCATTTTATGCATTTCCATCATATTCTGCTGGAAGAATGCTGTACTGGAATCCACTTCACTTTCGGCAGCAAGCTTCTCGATATTCTGTCTTAATACCAGGTCCTCGCCATTCAAAAAGCTTAAAGACTGGACAATGAAGATACCATTTTCCAGCTCCCTGTTATCTGAAAAGACGATACCAAAAATCAGATCCCCTTTATGGACTTGCGTATCTGGTTCATTCGGATAATAGTAAGTTCCATTTCCCAGTATTTCTTTCATCTGTACTTTGGATGAAAGCACATCTGTAATCTCAGCATATAACACAAAAGGCTGAAGCCAATCCTCAAGCGCCGCTCTCGTTGCCGGCCGAATCGGTCTATTCATGGTTTTCATCAAATGCCGTTTCCATAAGTCCTGTCGGTAAATGAACAGAAAGTATTCGGCAGCGTGATCTCTGATGTCCTCTGCCTCCATATACTTATCCAGCCCCTGTATCCAGCTCCGTTCCAGATTTTCAAAAGCGGCCAGATCTTTCGGATTTTCCAAAGCTGTTTCAAAAAAGCTGTCAAATACCAGCTTCAAATCCTGCTCCACTAATTTCTCTATCGATTGTTGTTCTTTCCGCATACAACATTTTTTATATTTCTTGCCGCTTCCACATGGACAAGGATCATTACGTCCAACCATAGGAGACGCCTCCCTTTACATACAAATTCAACTTATTTATTGTACCATATTGTCTGCATGCCGGCATTTGAAGGAATAGATTTGCAAATGTGAAATAATATTTCCACAGGAATAACAAATCCATAAACGGCAAATAAGCATTTCCCCTTATTCTTGAGATCTCTTCATGTTTCTTTCATACTAGCAATTGGAAGCGGGAATAGAAAGGTGGATTCGCATGGATAAAGACAAATATCTACAGCGCATTGCTTGTGAGAGGGTTTCGCAGAGCGGAATAGCATATTTAAACCATCTGCAACGTCAGCATATGCTGCATGTCCCTTTTGAAAATTTGGATGTCATGCATCATGTTCCAATTGCACTGGATATGGAAAAGTTTTATGAGAAAGTGGTTTTACATCATCGTGGTGGTTTTTGCTATGAATTAAACGGACTATTTCACTGGCTTTTGCAGCAGCTTGGCTTTATCTCCAATCTTGTTTCGGCAACTGTCAGCCGCCCAGATGGATCATGGGCAAAATCCGGCAGCCACGCTTGTATTATTGTCGAACTGGATCAGGCTTATATAGCCGATGTCGGTTTTGGTGATTCAGCAAGAAACCTGCTGCCTATAGACGGGACACGCATAGAGGATGTCAGCGGCGTCTATCGGGCAGATAAAATAAAGGACCATATCTATGATGTGCAGCGGAAAAAAGAAGGGGAATGGACAGTGCTTTACCGCGTCAATACTACTCCTTGCAAACTGATGGATTTTACGGAGGCCTGTCAATACAACCAAACGTCGCCACATTCACATTTCACGCAAAAAGAGATCGCCACTATTGCTACGAAAAATGGAAGAATAACATTGTCCGGTAATTCCTTGACTATTACCAGTGAAGATAAAAAAGAACATTGCCATATCAGCGCCGAACACTATGCCGACATCTTGGAAGCTTATTTTGGAATTGGCTTGTAAAGGACTGCTCGCTTCTCCCCGGAAAGGGGGTTTTTGCTTTTTGCTTTGCAAGCGCCCTTCTCTTTTCGTTATTACGCCCTCATGAAATGTGGAAAAATGCAATCTCTATTTCCCCCGATCAATAGCAAACGAAGGAAAACGCTATTTCAGGCAAGAACGGATGAGTTTCAGCCTTGAAAACGATCCGAATGTCATCTTTTCCAGTTTTACCTTTTCTGGAAAAAGCCGTATTTTAATTTGACGGTCTGAATATCCCAATCGATGGAGTCGAATTACTTCTTTTCTAACGTTCAATAGATAATTCAATTTATGATGCATCATTTCTTTTCCATTCATTATCATTCCTGCATGTCCACAAAAAATCATTTGATAATCCAATTTGTTTAATTTCTGTATGGATGCTATATAGTCGGATATCGATTCTTCTTTCATAAATACTTTGGGATAAGGAGTAACATACAGATCCCCCGTGAAAAGCCAGCCTTTGTCTGGCTCGAACAGACAGATGTGATCAGTTGTATGGCCAGGCGTTTCAATTGGGAGAAACTGATGCTTAGATGTCTGAAGTACATTTGGGTAGGCTTGCGCAGAAAAGCCAAAACGCGGCCCGATAAATAATTCTCTATACCAAGGAAGATGCGCTTTTCTTGCGGCAGCCTTCACCATCCGTTCATGGCAAAAGATATCCGCATTCTTATGTTTGGCAATCCAAGAAGCCATCCCTGTATGATCTTCATGGGAATGCGTCAAGGCTACCTGCTGGACATTCCAAGCGGAAAAAACCTTCTTCAACTGTTGTTTCTGGATGCGAGGACCTGTATCAACAAGCATACCATCAATATAATACAAGTGGACGGACATGAGGCGATAAAAAGGGTTCACTGGGATTTTCACGATTTCAATATCTTCATGGCAGGCATATTGTATCTGTTCCATCTTATCAACTCTCTTCCGTTTCCTATTACCTATTTAACATGAAAACCAAACAAATGACACATCTTTTGAATAAGGAAAATAACTTTTAAAGGAGGACTGCTATTTTTTCTTGATTAATCGTACATATACGAACCCTCTTTTCTTTTTCATATCTCACTTTTATAAACCATTTCAATCCAACTGGACAATTTTTTAGATTTCTGTTATTATATAAAAGTTACCCACAGTAACAGTTACCCCAAGTAACTATTTAAGGAGTGATTTCCATCGAATCCACAGCAAAGTTCTTTCAACAATTAATTACATTATACCGGCCATTTGAAAATCGGTTGAATATGGAACTGAACAAGCATGACCTGCATCGAGCGCAATGGACCATTTTATACTATTTATACAATTATGGCTCGGCAACAAATGTTGAGATCTCTCATTATCAGGGAGTTGAAAAGCCGACCATCACGCGTACCTTTGCAAGCTTGGAGGAACTGGGGTATGTAAGTCAGGCACCAGGAAAAGACAAGCGAGAGAAACGCATGCAGCTGACAACACTTGGCAGGAACGTATATGAGCGTGTCCGTGTCTCTATTGACAAATTGGAAAAGGAGATTTTAAACGGCATCTCTGAGGAGGAACAATTGGAGACCATTCGAATGATGGAAACAGTGAGAAACAATATTCGAAAGTGAGGAGATAGTTACATGAATCAAGCAAAACCGAAATTATGGACGAAGGATTTTACCATTATATCAGCGGCAAACTTTTTTCTGTACTTAGTATTTTATTTATTATTAGTAACCATGGCGGTCTATGCTGTGGAAGCGTTCCATGTTTCAGAAAGCGGGGCCGGTCTTGTTACCGGTATTTTTATTATCGGGACGTTGATTGGACGCCTGGTTATCGGGCGGTTGATCACATCCGTCGGCAACAGAAAAATGTTATATTTTGGACTGTTATTTTTTATTTTGACCTCTCTGCTATATTTCATCCATGGCGGAATCACCCTTCTAATGATCACGCGTCTATTACACGGCATAGCACTCGGGGCGGCAAGTACAGCAACCGGAACCATCGTGGCGGAAGTACTGCCCGCAGAACGAAAAGGAGAAGGCATCGGCTATTACAGCATGAGTATCACGCTTGCAACAGCAATTGGTCCCTTCATCGGTCTTTATATGAGTCAGCATACGACTTATGAAGTGATTTTCAGTTTTTGTCTGGCATTAGCAATCATCAGTTTCATCATATCCTTATTCGCTAAAATACCAGTCGTGAAAAAAACGCCTCAATCTGCAGGAAGTATGAAGTTAAAGCTTTCAGACTTTATCGAGCCAAAAGCAATGCCGATCGCACTTGTTGTCATCATCATATCGCTTGGTTATGCCAGCGTCCTTTCTTTTATTAATTTTTATGCGATTGAAATCGACCTGGTAGACGCTGCAAGTCTGTTTTTCATTGTCTATGCAGTAGCAATCCTGGTATCACGTCCTTTCACAGGACGCTTAATGGATTTAAAAGGTGCCAACATGGTTATGTATCCAGCTTTCATTCTATTTGGAGCTGGTTTACTGCTGTTAAGCTCCGTGTCAAGCAGTATTCCTTTGTTATTAGCTGGAGCACTTATGGGCTTCGGGTTCGGTAATATGCAATCTACCACCCAAGCAATCGCAGTGAAGGTGACGCCCCCACATAGAGTCGGATTAGCAACGTCAACCTACTATATTGCGCTCGATGCTGGAATTGGATTTGGACCATACTTGTTAGGATACGTCATTCCATTAACTGGATATAGCAGTTTATATATCATCATGGGAATCATGGTCCTAGCTACAACGATTCTCTATTATTTCATGCATGGCAAAAAAGAACGTTCGCTTTCTGCAGATACGAGACTTCCCGTATCGGAAAGCAAAGCAAATTAAACAGAATACACTCTTCAATAATCAAAAATGCGGCGGTGAATGTGCTCACCTGCCGCATTTTTTTAATCCTCTCTACCATTGCACGTTCACTTGCACAGCTACAAATTCTTTCCTGCCCATTTCTTCAAAAACTAACATCTCCATGGATGGCATTATTGTTGACCAACATGTTGGAGAAAATTTTTTAGCTTTATAAAACGTGGGATGATATGCATATGCAAATGCTCGACGTCCTTGAATATCCCACTGTCTTGCATGAGAGTATTGCCATTCGTTTCAATAATGCTTTTAGGGCAATTGCTACTCGTTGAGATGCAAGAATAATCTGCGGCAAAATGCTCGAATTAACTTCATAGCACTCTTGATAATATTTTTTAGGCACAACAAGGCTATGCCCTTTGTTTATCGGATACCTATCCAAAAGCAACAAACATATTCATTCTCATGAGTGATATATGCTTCTTTTTTCTTGGTTATTTCACAAAAAATACAGGGTACCATCTGTTCTGCCTTCCCCTCCATTTTATTTGAGCATTATTCAGAAATCCTTCTCCATTGTCCTTATAGCATACTAGATTAAATTTTTTTCATAGCAATTGCATTCATGGACCCGCTCAAAATTAGATTTGACCCCTTCTTCCTTATCCTCCCCTGAATAATGAGCGAAGGCTTGTATAACCTTAAGTTGCGGATCGTTTACTTTAATTGCTTTATTGATTTCCTTATCACCAGCCATAAACACTTGTAAATAGGAGTAAACTTTATCAAAACCACTTTTTACATACCATTCATTAACCCATCGATCATCCCTAGTCCATGCTTCGAGATAGTTTAAACCTATTTCTTCGGCAATCTTTTCTGCTGTCTTTAATAATCTCGTTCCGATGGCCCTTCTCCGGTAATCAGGGTGAACAGCAATATGCCAAATCATTCCGCCGAGCCCTTCACCTTTTGTGCATATTGATTTTTCAGTTTTCTCGTATTCGATATCCAGTAAGCCAACAATTTGTTCATTTTCGATTGCGACTAATTCAATTGCTGGATTCTGGTATGTCTCTTTTTTATTTAGCACATGATCAAAATAGGCAGTGTCCAAAAATGAAAGTGTTCTGCATCGAACCCAGCCGATTTCATCTTTGGAGCGGTAAGGTCTTATCTCCACTTCAAGCCCCCCAAAATCTTTGATATTCATCCTAAACATGATCACTTTATATGAAATGTTATATTGCTGTACGTCGTTCTTTGTAGGCAAATGCTTATTGCAGCGATCACGTTTATTTCCGAATGTAATTGGTTCCACTTTTAATTCAAAATCCCCCCTTGGATAATGTGAAATCCAAAGGGGGAAGCCTTACAACTCTTCATTTAAAAAATCCCTTACATTTCCCTTGGTCAAACCGAGTTCTTTCGCTGCCAATATCAACATTACCCATTCTTCATCCAGTCCCTGCATAATCACTCCTGTCTGCAGCCCAGCCATCATAGGTATAAACCCTTAGATCTGTGACTTTGCGTATCAACCTTTCAGTTGACTTGCCTTTTAGTGTTCTATAGGACTATTTTATCACCTTTTTCTGTTTTTTTGATTAAAAACCTTCGACAAAGTTTGCAATTCACTGAAGGTTTCCATTTCTCGGCGATTATTCGCCACACCTATGCTATCAAAGGTTTTAGTGGTTAATCCAGCTAGGAGCGGTCGCTCAACATTTTATCTACATGAGATCTTTATACCTCTATGCTATACTGAAAAGAAAAAAGGTTGATAAAATATATGATGCCAAAAAGGCTATCTGATAGTATCGCTGATGATATAATGTCAATGATTGCTGTAGAAAAAAGATTCCTGCCTGGTGATAAGCTGCCAAACGAGAATGAACTATCCGAGGAACTGGATATAAGCAGAACCACACTTCGGGAGGCTATTCGCATATTAGTTACGAATGGCATTTTGGAGATCAGACGGGGAAAAGGCACCTATGTAAAAGAAGACATCGATGTAAATAATATAGAATCCTTCAGTTTTTTGGCAGACGCCAAAATAAATGCGAAGGACTTGTATGAAATGCGTTTGATTTTTGAACCGGAAGCTGCGTATTATGCAACGATTCGGGCAAGTGATACTGAATTGAAGCGTATTTTAGAATATGGAAGGCGAATAGAACAAAAAATAAAGCATAACGAGGATCGGACGGAATTAGAACAAAAATTCCATCAATCCATCGTTAAAGCTACCCATAATGAATTTATGGAAAAACTGATGCCGGTCATTTATCAAGCTATTGACAAGGGAGTCATATTATCCAATAAAAAAGAAATGGCCATCAAAGACACCATTAACGATCATAGCATGATGATGGATTTTATGAAAAATCGTAATCCTGAAGGTGCAAAAAGTGCAATGAAAATCCATATTTTGCATGCCATGAAAGAGTTAGGAATTGAATAACAATTCACTTTAAGACATCTTAGCAAGCTCTAAGATGTCTTTTTTGTCATACAACACTATTGACAGCAGACAACACACTATATAAAATACATTATACAAACAAAAAAGCAAGGGTGTGCGCAGATGAGAAGAAGTGATACGATTAAAATCGGGGTTGATCGTGCTCCCCACCGCAGTCTGTTATATGCAACTGGGAAAGTAAAAGCGAAAGATTTGGGAAAACCGTTTATTGGTGTCTGTAATTCTTATATTGATATTATCCCTGGACATGTGCATTTACGTGCATTTGCAGATGTCGTAAAAGAGGCAATCATCGAGGCCGGTGGCATTCCATTTGAATTCAATACCATTGGCGTTGATGATGGCATTGCAATGGGACACATTGGTATGCGCTACTCATTACCTAGTCGTGAACTAATTGCTGACAGTGCCGAAACTGTTATAAATGCGCATTGGTTTGACGGCGTATTTTATATTCCGAATTGTGACAAGATTACTCCTGGTATGTTAATGGCCGCTGCTCGTACAAATGTACCTTCCGTCTTTGTTTCTGGAGGACCTATGGAAGCCGGTAAAAGCTCGACTGGAAAACAACTTTCGCTTACGTCGGTTTTTGAAGGTGTCGGTGCTTATAAATCAGGTAAGATGACAGAAGAAGAATTTAACAATATCGAAAATAATGCATGTCCAACATGCGGATCTTGTTCAGGCATGTTCACAGCAAATTCCATGAATTGTTTAATGGAAATGTTAGGTGTAGCCCTTCCCGGAAATGGCTCCATTGTCGCCACGAGCGAGAAGCGCCAAGAATTGATCCGCGAGGCGGCAAAACATCTCATTCGTATGGTTGAAGATGATGTTAAACCCCGCGATATCATCACGAAAGAAGCGATTGATGATGCATTTGCACTTGATATGGCGATGGGCGGGTCCACGAATACAGTGCTCCATACACTAGCAATTGCTAATGAAGCGGGTATAGATTATAACCTTGAGGATATTAACAAAATTGCTGCCCGGGTACCATACCTTGCGAAAATCATGCCTGCATCTGATATTTCCATGGATGATATCAATAAAGCTGGCGGAGTAAGTGCCATAATTAATGAGTTAACAAAGATTCCCGATGCCATTCATCCAGAACGCTTGACGATAACTGGACAGACAATGGGCGAACTTGTTAGTGGATATGAAATTACGAATGAACAAGTCATCCGCACAATAGATAATCCCTACAGTCCAGTCGGCGGGTTGTCCATTTTATACGGAAACCTAGCGCCAGAAGGTGCTGTCATTAAAGTTGGTGCTGTGGATCCTGCTATACAAGTATTCAAAGGGGAAGCAATCGTCTTTGAATCCCAAGAAGAAGCACAAGAAGCCATTGACAATGGAGCTGTAAAAGAAGGACATGTTGTCGTCATTCGTTATGAAGGGCCTAAAGGCGGTCCGGGAATGCCAGAAATGCTTGCTCCTACCTCAGCTATTATGGGTCGTGGTTTAGGCAGCACAGTGGCGCTTCTGACAGATGGGCGTTTTTCGGGAGCGTCTCGCGGTATCTCTATCGGACATATTTCTCCAGAAGCCGCGGAAGGCGGACCTATTGCTTTGATCGAAAACGGGGATATGGTGGTTATTGACTTACCAAATAGAACACTAAACGTGAAGGTATTGGATGAAACCTTAGAGGAACGCAGAAAATCCTTAAAAGCCTTTGAACCTAAAATCAAGCAAGGATGGCTCGGAAGGTATTCTAAACTTGTGACAAACGCTTCCAAAGGCGGCGTGATGAGCATATAATTCCCAGAACTATTGCGTTTAATAGCTCATTTTTACTATCAACAAACCGCTTAAAATAAACGTTTGGCTTAAAATCAATTCAACGTTTATTGCCAAGATTTCTTACCCAATAATCCATGTAAGCAGATCTTCATCAACAATCATGTTTATTTTTGATTCATCTTTCTCCCACGTAAACTGACTATGTTTACGTGGGGATTTTGTTCGAGAGACGGAAAAAGCATACATCTATTAGCGACTATTTCCACACGCCATTTTTCCATGGCAGTTTAAAATGCAGCATCCCTTATTCAACCTCAAATGTTCGACTTGCTTTCAAATCTTCTTTCTGGGCCGTTAACCAGAACGTCACAGTGTATTTCCCCTTCGGCAAATCTGCAATCTTGGCCTTATAAGTCAATTCCTCACCCTTTTTCACCTTCTCTTCCCCCAATGCTTGTGTAAATATGCGCCCCTTGGAATATTGTTTGATTTTCTTGCCCTGACTATCCTTTATAATGAAGTCAAATCGCTGTCCGGTATTGAAATGGAAGGTTTTCTCCTTACCAGATTCGTTTTTCAAGTGAAAAACGAAATGGACAGTACCATCGTCTTGCTTACTGGACACTCGTGTTTGGATTTTTCCTGTCACTTTGCCACCTCCGTCGTATGGCTCACGATCTTTATGATTTTGCGTGCCGCTGGATGACTTACCACATCCGGCAATGAAACTAAACAGACAAATACATATACAAAAAAGGATGAGTGATCTACTGGTGAACATACCGGACAGCCTCCTTCATCAATGTCTGCAACGCTCCTTAAAACTGTTCCGATTCATGGAAAAATATGATTTCAGGCTTTCATCGGAAGCTATGCTGTGGCAATCTTTTGATCGCCTTCTATTTCTTTTATATCCCTTCAAATAGTAAAACATGCATAATCAGAATAAACAATCGTGTTATAAATGTTTCCATTGTTATATTCCTTACCATATCATCAAGGTTAAAAAATGCAATACTCTAATCATCTTTTCCCGAAGTTTAGCCTCAGCTAACGCTATTTCTTCTAAAAAGATACAATTTAAATGATTAGTTTCCTATTCTATTCTGGCCACGCCAAACAAAAACAAGGCCATCTCCCCATCATGGAGACGGCCCTCTTGCGAAAAACCAATTATTTTGCTTCTTTTAAATTCACATGGTCGGCTGTGTTATCACCACCGACAACGAAGTGAAGCTCATATTTACCAGTGTTGTAAACATAGTCCATCTCATTTGTTTGAGGGACCGCAAGAATCTTGTCGGCACTGCCAAACTGTTCATTCAACACAGCAGGTGTAATACCTCCAAGATTTTTTTGTCTTTCGACTCCCGTACCAAAGTTTCTTATTTCAGATATGGTATTATCCTTGTTGTAAGCAAATCCATATCCAGCGTTTCCCATTTCCCATCCGTACAAGTCAAATCCACCCTCCGTTTCTTGAGGTTCGCCTAATCTTTCGTGAACAGCTTTTTTGGAGCTCTTATTCATTTTAAGGTCATGGGCCTCTCTAGGCATTTTACCGCTATAAGCAGAATCGTAGATCGCATTTACATACTCAGCGGCCTCCTGATTGGTAATAGAAGAATGGACACCTGAGACAGAAGTTCCCTGGACATCATCAGCAGCAGAAACTGTGGTTACTCCTGCCCCTGATAACGTGAGCCCGACAGCAGTTGCACCGACTAATAAACCTTTTTTGACGTTCATTGTATCTCTCCTTCTAAAATATTTTTACTGCTAAGCGTGTTCCTTTAATTCTACAATTTAAAACGCTTATATTCGGTTAATCCCCCCTTAACAAAAGAGCTAGGTTGAAAGACCAAAATGTGGTACTTGTAAATAATCTAAAAGCCCTTGGTCTTTCTTTGTACTTCTAATCTAAGTTTATATTGTCATTATAAAATGAAAGTACTGAATAAAATATTGATTTTCCTTACAATCGGAAAGCTTGCACTTACATTTTTGTCATATTCTTCCACACACGATGGAATTGACGTTGGATATCTTTTCACCAACTGATAACTGGATAGGGAATAAGATCTGCATCAGTAATATGAGAGCTTTAAATTACAATGACACCCCTTCCATCTAAAAGAGGTGTCAGTCATAAAAAGATAAACACAAAATTTTTCCCCGGTACTACCGAAACCACTCCGTTAAAATGACCATTGTAATAAACCCAAAGATAAATGCCCATGTGGATAATCTTTCATTGCCATCTCCGTGGCTTTCCGGTATTAATTCCTTATAAATCACAAAGAGCATTGAACCCGCAGCAAAAGCAAGGCCATAAGGAATAATATATATAAAAGATTCTCCGAAAAACAACCCTATCATTCCAGCGAATAGTTCAACCATCCCCGTAAACACCGCAAGTAAAATCGCCTTCAGCCGATTGACATTTTGCGTCATTAAAAATAAAGCTACTAAAAATCCCTCCGGAACATTTTGAAGTCCAATCGCAAAAGAAACAAGCGGACCCACGTCCTGAATGGCGCTTGTATTACTAATCCCAACAGACAAGCCTTCCGGAAGATTGTGCAGAGACATGGCGGTTAAAAACGTAATGATAATTTTTGAATCTGAGGATGGGTTTGCAGAATGGTCCAAATCTGTATGCGGAATAAATGCCTCCAGCACTGTCAACACCAGTGTCCCAACTAATATTCCAATAACTAAAACAGTAAGGTTGGATAACTTCATAGCAGAAGGGATCAGTCCATACGCTGAAGCAGCCACCATAATGCCTGCGGTATAGGCAAGCAAACCATCTTTTCCTTTATGAGAAACATTTCTTATTAATAAAACAGGCAAGGCTCCTAAGCCTGTACAAAACGAAGAAAATATTAAAGGTAATAAAGACATGGAAAGCCTCCAGAGTAGTATTAGTTCATCATATGTTTCCATTCAATGAACATGCATGACTTCATGAAACTGTTCCCTTATTCATATATTCTGCCTTCCCCAGTTATCCCTACTTTTCCGACAAGATGGAGGATCCTATTTCATGGCTCCACAGTTGCAAAAATCTGGAGAACTATAAAAAAAACAGGCCCTTCTCTTCAGCTAGAGAAGGGTCTGTTTTAGTCTAGATTCCTAACTTATTACACACCAATTTATACAGCTTTTTGCTTTGTATTCTTTGACTTATCCTTCTTGCCGGAAAACAAATTGGCAAGCCTATCCGGAAGTGCTATTAAAGCTGGCAGGAATAGCGGAAGCAGGATGAATGAAAGTACGATTAAACCTGTGATAACCGCAATTGCCAATTCAGATAACAGGATAATTCCTGCCGGCAGAAGTGTTGCAAAAGTACCTCCCAGTATGATAACAGCAGAAATGATAACGCCGCCGATATGCTTGGAAGCCTGAACAATCGCTTCTTTAGGTGACATGTCCGGGTATTCCTTGTATCGCATCATTAAGAAAATGCTGTAATCCACTCCCAGAGACACAATAATGATAAAGGAGAAGAATGGTACAAAGGAAGATAGTCCGGCATATCCCAATAAATCCAGGAATATATAATTTACAGTAAACATCGCTGCGTAATATGCACCTACAAGTGATGCCGTAATAAAGATCGGTGTCCAGAAGGACCTGATGACAGCGAACAGCACAAGCAGCACGCCGAGAATAACAATAACCGTTGTTTTATTCAAATCTCTGGACAGGATATTGTTCATATCATTGGTTGTCGCACTTGGTCCAGATGTGCCATATTTGGCATTTTCAAGCTCAGTGCCTTTTAATCCGGTAGAAATCGTTTTGTTTATGGATTCAACTGTTTGCAATGCTTTATCTGAATATGGATCATCGTTCAGAATAACCGTCATTTTTGTGATCTTTCTATCTTTGGACATGAAGGCATCCAATGACTGTTTAAAATCTTTATTCTTCAAAGCTTCTTTCGGTATAAAGAAGCTTTTATCCTTATGCAGCTGCGTTAAATAGCCATTCGTTTGGCCAATACCATCGGAGATTTTTTCCAATCCTCCGTTTACATCGGATAATTGATCGCCAAATGCGTCAAACTGTTCAAGCCCTTCAGCAAGTTCCTTCTGGCCTGACTTCATCCGGCCAAGCCCGTCATTCACACTATTCATATTTGTTACGATTGTACCGATCCCCGAGGAAGCTTCTCCCAGACCGGATTTCAGTTGTTTTAGACCATCTTTCATTTGATTTAAACCACTGTTGATATCGGCAAGGTTGTTATTGGCAGTAGCGAAACCGTTGGTAACCGTATTGTATTGCTCATTTAATTGGTTAATGCCCTCAGGTGTTATATCTTTTAAGGATGAAGATAACGTGTCCAAGGTTTGTTTCAAACCGAGATAATTTTTATCCGTATTGATCTCCGCATAACTGTTTCCCAACTCAGAAACCATGGATTGCATCGTCGAGATGGATTCTTTCACCCCAAGCAGTGCTTTGGCAGCATCCTGGTAATGTGTCCCCATTTCCTTGTAACCAGCCTGCATTTGCTCATAATTTTTGGCTAGTTGCGACACACCATCACTCATAGTTCCCAGGTTGGTTTCAATAGACGCAATACCATTTGAAATGGTTTTTGGATTACTTGTTCCATCATCAATTCCAGCTTGGATTCGCTTCAGGCCATCGGATAATCCAGATACGCCATCTTGAAGTGCAGCAGTTCCGTTAACCAATTCATTTACTTGGGAAAAATCTGCAGAGCCAAGTTCTTTCGAAGCTTCCTTCATACCATCAGCTATCGAATCCACACCATCCTGGGTATCAGACAGGCCATCGGTAACAGTTCCCATTTGGCTGGAAACATAGAAATCATCAATCTGCTTTCCCAGAGGCTGCGTAACGGAAGAAACCTGTTTCACACCCTTCATAGCTTTTAGCCTTTCTGTTATATCATCGACAACAGCAAGCGATTTGTTATCATCCAGCGCCTTGTCATTTTCAATGACAACCGAAGCCGGCATAGATTGGCCTTTTCCAAAATGCTTGGATACCAGATTGATTGCCTTGGAAGAAGGATAGTTGTCCCCAAGTTCCCCAACCGTATCAAAATTCAATTTCTCCTCATGGAATAAAACCATCGGCCCGACTATTAAAAGAATGATGACTGTAACAATAATCGGATACTTCGTTCCCAATGCAGATGCTTTTCCCCAGAATTTATTTTCCTTGTGACCGCCGACATTTTTAGATGGCCAGAAAAGTTTCTTGCCCAGAACCTTCATAATAAAAGGGGTAAGCGTGAGAATTTCCAGTAATAATATGGTTACGCCAATGACAACGACAACACCGGATTGGTAAATTGGTGATTCCGAGAAAACAAGCGCAAGAAACGCGATAAATACCGTCAATATGCTGTAACCAATTGTTTTTCCTGCTGTCCTGTACGTATTTGCAATGGACGTATCAATAGAATTGCCATGTGACAATTCTTCCTTAAAACGATTGAATAAAAGAATATTATAGTCCGTTCCAATCCCGAACAGGATGAGCACTAACAGCATTTGCGTAAGACTTGTAATAGGGAATCCTGCTTTATCTATTAATTGTGCAGCAATTCCCATTGAAACAAGATAGGAAAAACCTACTGCAAGCAGCGATATAAACGGTGTTACAAAAGATCTGAAGGCAATGATGAGTACAACTAAAATAAAGATAACTGTCAGTGCAGCACTTTTTTCGACACCGGACTGCGTTGCCTTTAAATAGTCATTATTAATAAAATCTTCTCCGCTTAAATAATGTTCCACAGGCACATGATCCAGTTTCTTTTCAAATTGCTTCTGGATATCATCTATTTCTCTGCCTTTTTTATCCAGCTTATAGCTCACCATCAAAGTCGTGCCATCCTTAGATATGAGGGAGCTTTTGGCATCCGGCATATGGAATGGATCTATCATGTCCGTAATGCCAAGCTCGGATTTGCTCTTATCAATCTCATTTACAGCCTTCTTGATTTGCTTCATGTCCTCTTTGGTTATTTTATGTTTATCATGAAAAACAATCAGGTTGTCTGTACCTTTTGTTGCGTCAATTTTTTTCAGCATCTCGCTGGCCTTGACGGAAGGGCTGTTTGCACTCGTACCCTCCTGTCCTTTATCTCGCAATATAGCATTGACATCTGGTTGAAAAACGGTCAACATAACCGTAACAATAATCCAGACTGCCAGAATAATCCAGCGTCCTTTAATAATCGTTCGCATTCCATATCCTCCGTTTTATGTTTATTTGTCAGATTTGTCCTCGGAGAAGTACAGAATATCCAGGAATTCGCTTTTATCCATTCCTTCTTCTATCATTCTTTCTTTGACAGCAGAAACCAATAATTGCATCCCCTGTTCTACAATCTCCTGTTCCTTAGGATTTAACCGATTTAAAACACCGATTAACGACTGGTTTTTTAGTTGTGAAATACTCTCATCTATATCTTCAGCAAGTCTCGGAGACAAGGATATATCTACCAGACGCTTGTCCTTTTCATTAGGTGTTTTAATTAGAAATCCTTTTGACACCAGTCTTTCCACAATATCCGAAACGGTGCTTTGCGTCATTTTCAAGTTTTGAGAAAGTTGCTTGACGCTTACCGTTTTATGCGAAAAAACTTCCGCTATCACCCTTACTTGGGGAATGGTAACACCATGCTCCTCAGCCTGCTTTTGCAGACTTTTCATCGTGTAACGATGTATATACGCAATAGAATCCCCTATAAAATCAGCCTTTTCCAATTCGCCTCAACTTCCTCTCCCCAAAAAATCGCATACGATACATCGTACACGATATATATTAAAGAGATACATTATACTTGTCAACGGATAAATTGTGTCGGTTTTATCTCAGTCTGCGATTGCCGAGTAGTTTTGACAAAAGTATATTCTATTGTTAACTGTTTGGCCGCCAGGTAACCGAAAGTGCATACCTGCATGTAACCCGTGAAATGGAAAAAGCTTCCCAGAAGTTTAAACAAACTAGTGGAAAGCCTGGATATCCCTATGTTACAGGAAAACAGCTAAATTCTACGAAGAACAAAAAAGGGGTCAAAAGTGTATGGCGTTACTTTGCATTGTGTTGGTTCGGACTAACTCTCCGATTAGTTCGAACGAATTTTTGTAAATTATACCAATTACATATTGGAACAAATGTTCCCTTCATGCTATAATGAACTGACAATAGACAAGCTTCACATGAGGGGTTGGGCACATCACGTTTTTTGCAAATCGTACCTTCGCCAGGGATATTTCCCACGAAGGAGGTGTTGCCTATGGACGTTGAAGAGGCGCTGACATTGATGATTTCGTTTGGCACATTGGTTGCCATTATCATCACAGCCAACAACGACAAAAAATAACCCCTCATGTCATCTTCGCTTTGGCAACTGAGGGATTATTTTCTAAGGGTGCCAGACCCCTCTTGATGGGGTTGGTCTATTGGAACCGTTCCATGTTACAGCATGGAGCGGTTTTTCCTATCTTATGATGTTCTACTTACAATATACCATATGTACGCGTTTTGTACACCCATTTCACCATCTTGCATATGCATTGTTTATTTGTTAGAGATTGCTGCATTGCCAACACTCTGTTGCTCATTTGGCGTAGTTCATAGGGTGGATGAACAACTTATTTGGGGGATTTTCTTCGGGGTGGGTGGTTCATAGCCCGGGTGCTTCCCATCAGGGGTGCAACACACCGCAGATTTTCTGTAAATCATACCTTCATCAGGGATATTTCTCACGAAGGAGTTCCATTTATTGACGTTGAAAAGGTGATTTCATTCAGCACATTAGTGGCAAATATTGTCAGCCAACACGAGGAATAAGTTTCCCTAGGTTCCATCCTTTAGCAGTGATTTATTCAAAAATCTTAAAAAATAACTTTTGTAGTGATATATCACTGCTGCCAAAGTTATGATGGTATAGATTAAAGATGTATAGAAAGCAACATTGGGAGAGAACTCATGCTTCTCCTGATCTCCTTTAATCCCAGTTGATTCTTGAATAGTTGCATCTAAAATTCTTGTGGTCTGGCCTCCTTTTGACGTGAAAAACCAAATAATCACTGTGACAGCTATTCCAATTAAAAATGCGAAATCAATGAACTTTGTATGGGTAAAATAAGTTACGCCATAGCTCAATCCCGCTAAAACAATTAATGTAATGAGAATAGTGATTACTCTTTTCATTGTTTTTATCTCCCTTCATTTGGTTGAATGGCGTTATTTGACAATCTATTAAATTGTCCCAGGCAGGCAAACTGAAAGCCGCTTGTTTCATAAATCCACAGTCTGTTTCTTTTTCCTCCACTTTTATGCACTTCGCAATTGCTTCACATTTTTGTTAGCCCGAATAATAGTGATTGAAAGTATTGCTGCAAAATAATCCCTCTATTTTTTCAAATCACTTACTAACATGACAAACTATATCTAATTGAAGCCAAATAATGTTTCTCATTTAGATCCACCCTTCTTTCGTTTAGAATCCACAATGGTCGAACGTTCTAAACTTTATCCGTGCAATCTGTCTGGTTACAAATAACAATGGTTGATCATTCTACTCATAAGGTATGCTCCATTTAGTGTAACATGTTTTTTTGAACGCTTACCTTAGATGTTCAGCTATTTGTTGCCGGCTGCTCGGCTCACATTTTTAATACAGTTATGTGGCTGCATTAAAACTATTCCCATGAGGCGATTTATCATCATCACACGTAAGTCGTTTTTATTGACAAAATATTTATTTATGCTATAATTTACATTTAATATTTTTTTGTATATAATAAGATTCTCCTGGCCAGGGGAATCTTATTTTGCTATATGGGAGGATTAATGGATGGAGAAAAATGAATCAAGCTTAACTTCCTTAATATCAGCTTTTGGTCGAGCATACCACAGCAAATACGACACACCAAAAATTTTTGATGATTTTATGGCAAAAGATTTAATTACCCACAAGGAATTTAGGGACATTCGTGAAAATATGATTAAAGGAATTCCATTTTTCAATAATGAAATTGCCAGGAAATACAAAGATCAGCCGGATGAAATTTTAAAATGGATTACGCAAGTTCAACTTTCTCCGACACCTTTAGCACGTGCTGCCTATAGTGAAGATGTATTATTTCATGAATTAGCGCTAGGTGCTGCACAGTATGTCATTCTAGGGGCTGGACTGGATACCTTTTGTTTTAGAAAACCAGAATTAGACAAAATCTTGGAGATATTTGAAGTAGATTATCCTGCTACACAAGATTTTAAAAAGAGAAGGTTGGCAGATGCTAATTTTCAAATTCCGGATAACCTTCATTTCGTTGCAATGGATTTCACTAAAAACTTTACATTACAGTACCTTATCAAAGAAGGCTTTAGCACTAGCAAAAAAGCTTTTGTCAGTCTTTTAGGGGTTTCTTATTACTTAACAAAAGAGGAAAACACTAATTTGATAAATGAATTATTCACAAAAATACCACCTGGAAGTTCCATCGTGTTTGACTATGCAGATGAAAAGCTTTTTGAAGAAAAAGGTATGTCCAATCGCGTTCAAAATATGGTTCAAATGGCTTCAGCCAGTGGCGAGCCAATGAAATCGTGTTTTACTTATGAGGAAGTGGAAAAGATGTTAGAAGACTCGGGCTTACTCATTTATGAACATTTATCACCTGTTGCTATTAATAATCGATTCTTCCGTGATCGTTCAGATTATTTATCTGCGTTCGAAACGATTCATTACATTCATGCTGTAAAAAAATAACTTTTGCTTAATTACCAACCCACCTCTCAATCTACTTTGATTGGGAGGTTTGGATTTATCTAACGTTTATAAATAATGTGTTTCCCGACAGTTTGCTTTCATTGTGTAATCATAATCAGCATTTTTCCTACTGGGTATTTTTTATACGAATCTGCAACCCACGGAAAATATCCCTAGACTTAAATTCCTTGTATTACGATCAGAGAATCTTTGCAACATGTTTCGAATTTCTGATGAAATTTTAATAACTCTTCTCATAAATTCATTAATCATTTTCCCGCTTTATTTATCCCCATTAAATCGATTGGCCGTGACAACTCAACGCTTAGCATTTTAATGTGTCAATTTTAAAATCTTATTTCCTGCAATGCCAGGTGTGGTCATTTCTTTTGGATCTAAAATGGCTTTTAGTTCCTTCTCTGATAATAAATGATGCACCTCACAAATTTCTTGGATAGTTCGCCCAGTCTCTATAGCCTGTTTGACTACTTTCGCAGATGTTTCATATCCTAAATATGGATTTAATGCGGTTATAATGCCATAACTTTCCTTCACATATTCACGGCAACGCTGTACATTGGCCTCTATACCGCTAACAGCATGGCGTGTAAATACCTCAATTCCGTTTTTCATGATTTTTAATGACTGCAGTAAGTTAAAAATAATAACGGGTCCCATTACA
Organism: Tigheibacillus halophilus; assembly: GCF_042683165.1. Taxonomy (NCBI): domain Bacteria; kingdom Bacillati; phylum Bacillota; class Bacilli; order Caryophanales; family Bacillaceae; genus Tigheibacillus; species Tigheibacillus halophilus. The sequence continues at coordinate 29,139 of NZ_JBHUIZ010000016.1, read as the reverse complement.
TTCAATTCAAATTGACCCGCTTCAGAAGCCATGCAGATTGATTGATCATTGCCTGCAACCTGAAATGCAATCTGATTAACCACTTCTATCATGACTGGATTCACTTTCCCTGGCATAATTGAGGAACCGGGCTGCTTGGCGGGAAGATTTATTTCGCGAAATCCTGTCATTGGTCCCGATGCCATCAACCGGATATCATTGCATATTTTAGACATGTTAAGGGCCGACACTTTCAATGCCGAGGATAGAGTTGTATATCCATCCGTATTTTGTGTGCTATCAACCATGCTATTTGGCCGATGCAGCCTCACTCCTATCTGAATGGATAATTGTTTGACAACCTCTTCAATATATTCAGGCTTTGCGTTGAGTCCTGTGCCAACTGCAGTAGCACCCAGATTCACAGTCAGCATTTCTTTCGCAGCTTCTGTAACCCTTTTTATATCCCGGCTGACAACTTCAGAATAAGCGCCAAACTCCTGTCCTAACCGGATTGGAACTGCGTCCTGCAAGTGAGTTCGCCCCATTTTCAAAACATCTTGGAACTCATTTTCTTTTAGTACAAGTTCTTCCTTTAAAGCCGTCATAGTCGCGGCAAGTTCTCTGGCCATCCGGAAAGCTGCGATTTTCAATGCGGTTGGTATTGTATCATTCGTCGATTGGGACATATTCACATGAGTATTTGGAGAACAAAAATCATAATCCCCCTTTTCTCTTCCCAACATTTCTAGTGCCCGGTTGGCCAGAACCTCATTCATGTTCATATTAATAGAGGTGCCAGCACCACCCTGTATAGAATCAACAACAAATTGGTCTAAATGTTTCCCCTCGATCACTTCATCTGCCGCTTTTACAATAGATTTTCCAAGAGGTCCAGGCAGCATATCCGTAAACATATTTGCTACTGCCGCTGCTTTTTTTACTTCTGCAAGGGCCAGAATTAACTCCTTATGTACAGGAATATCAGTAATAGGGAAATTTTCCAAGGCGCGCAAAGTTTGCACCCCATAGTAAGCATCTTAATCAACTTTTTTGGGACCCAAAGCGTCCTTCTCTATCCTGAAAGATGTTTTTTCCATTACATACACTTCCTGACTTCGAATTGACCTGACAAAATATTCAACCTTAAAATTTCTATAGCTGGATTACTCCTATGCCTTTTTCAATCTTAATATTAGTCCCATACGGCTGGCTTAATTTCTGTAGTTTTTCCAAAATATGCTGGTTGCCCGAAAGCGTGGGCCAGCCCCTGCTATATCTTGGTAAGCCAAACCCAAGTTCTATAGGATGCAGGCTTATACTTGCCACATTATTTTCTTTCATATTCCATTTTGCGATGACAGATTCCCAAACAAGTGGATTAACACCTAACCCCTTAGTATTATTATCGCTCCTTTTATCAAGCGCGTCTGCCACATTGTGTCGGGAATCCAAACCATATTTTTCATAGAAATCTGCAGGGAGCGTTGTTACTGTCTCATTATGAAAAATAAAATTTCCTAAACTATAAAAAATGGGCTTCCCCCGGTATACTTCAATTCCGCGTAAAATATGGGGGCCATGGCCAATAACTGCATCTGCCCCGGCATCGATACAATTCCTGGCCGCAATTTCGATGAACTGTGCAGGAAGCGCTTTGTTTTCCCCTTTCATCTCATGTGAATGAATACTAACCATCACAACATCTGCCTGCCGGCGTGCTTCATGAATAGCTTTTTCTAATCTTCGCATATCAGATGCATGCGGAACTGTCTCTTTTTTTGGTTTTTCTCCCACCTTAAAATGTAGAGGACCAAAGGAGAACTCATCCTCTTTCTCTACTTCAAATCCTTCTTTAATAGCAAGATTATGATCCGCATTGATAAATGTGCTATCCGCGATCTCTTGAAGTTTTTCCATTTCAGGTTTTGTAACAAAAAACGTTGTACAGTATCTTAAAGGATTGACACCAGGACGACCCATCATATCAGGGCGTTGCTCTCCTGCCCGCCACGATTCGTGAAAGGTCGATGTTGCACTAATCAAAGCAACCCTTCCTGAAGGAGTTTCAAGATATTTCGGAGAGCTCGCCTCTGCCATGTTTTCTCCGACCCCGCTATGAACTAACTCATGTTCATCCAAGTGTCTTTTAGTTGCCAACAAACCTCCTTGTGAATAATCCATTGTATGGTTATTTGCCCAAGCACACATGTTAAAACCATATGCTTTCAGATCATATAAAATGTTCGGTGATGCAATTGCCCATGTTCCCCCGCTAACAGCTGAGGGATAACCCTCCATTTGGTGTGTTGTCACTTCAAGGTTAGTAAAGCGAACATCTGCATGCTTTAATAGTTGTGAAACCTCGCGGAAGGAATCTGATGAATGTGATGGCAACCTGCGTGTAATAAAACTATCACCAGTTGCGCAAATAGCAATTTCGTTTGTTCCCACTGTTTCATCTCCTTTGTTAGCCAGCTTTACTCAATTAGTTCTTAGACTATTGTTACTAGGTTTAATCCATTTACCTTGATGCTCATTTACAATTTCACCATGATGCATAATTGTTTTGCCATGAACAATGGTTGCTACCGGTTTACCTTTTCCACGGAAACCATCGAATGCCGTAACTTTACTTTTACTATGCAGATTCTCTTTTTTTATTTCAAACGGTTGATTTAAATCTACAATAGTAAGATCAGCATCCGTACCAATTTGCAGCGATCCTTTTTCAGGATAAATATCGAATTGTTTAGCCGGATTGGTTGACAAAAGCGAAACCAATTGTTGAATTGTTATTTTCCCCTCGTTAACTGCATTTAACATTAATGGTACTGTTGTCTCTACTCCACACATACCAGCCGGTATGGACCATAAATCCCCACTTTTTTCTTCCTCTGTATGAGGGGCATGATCGGAGCAAACAATTGAAATCGTCCCGTCCGTAATACGGTCCCAAAGTGTATCCTGGTCGTCTTTATATTTCACAGGCGGGTAAACCTTCATCATTGGTCCGATATCTTCATAATCATCGGCGTTCAAAAACAGAAAATGCGGGCAAGTTTCACAAGTGATGCTTTCTCCTTTTTCCTGTGCATCTTTCACAGCGTCTACACCTTCCGCGGACGTAATGTGGAGTACATGAAGTCGCGCACCGGTATGCTTAGCAAAAGCAATTCCAGTTTGGATGGTAGTCAATTCCGCTAGGTCCGGTCTCCCCTCAACTAGCGCTTCATAATCTTTGCGGCCCTCTTTTTGTATCTCGTCTGATAATTGATGAATTAATTCATTATTTTCTGCATGGATTGCTAAAATTTTGCCTGTTTTGGAAACCTCCCTGAACATCTTATAAACTTCACCATCATTTAAGGGCGGTATAATATCTTTCATTTCAGGAGTATAGTTATAGACTAATTCATAAGTGTCGCGTTTTATAGCATAGCCCCAAAAAAACTTAAATCCTATAACACCCGCTTCATAGAGCGGTTGGATACTACTTAGATTTAAATCTCCCAGACAAATTCCCCAGACCCCAAAATCTACATTAGCCTTTTTGGAGAGGTTTTGAATTTGATTATGAAGGTTCTCCACGTTATTGACAGGCGGATTTGTATTGGGCATCTCAAAAACAAGTGTTATCCCACCAGATGCAGCGGCCAAAGTAGAGTGGTAGAAATCTTCTTTGTATGTAGACCCTGGATCTCTTGAATGGATGTGGGTATCCATTAATCCTGGTAATACATAACACCCTGAAGCATCAGTGATTTGCTCTGCTTCACCAGGCAGTTCTTCTGACGTAACAGCTGCAATCTTTCCATCTTTAATGTAGATATCACCTGCATAGCAATTTTCGGAAGTTGCAATTTTTCCATTCTTGATAATATGATCCCATTCAGTCATTTTCCCTCTCCCCTTCTATTAAAAGTATTCTCATTTCTTTGATCTGGTATTATAACGCCTCCCACCAGATCATCGATACGCTTTAACTGGTGTTCTTCCATATACGTTTGAATGCCTTTTACAATATCAATCATTGCTGTTGGAGATACAAAATTTGCCGTCCCTACTTGTACTGCAGATGCACCTGCCAGCATCATTTCAATGGCATCATCGGAAGTCATTACACCACCGCAGCCAATAATTGGGATGCTGGACACTTGATGGACCTGGTATATTTGTCTGACAATGATCGGTTTAATAGCCGGCCCAGATAACCCCCCCATAATATTCCCTATTTTGGGCTGACGGGAGTGAATATCAATCGCCATTGCTAAGGGGGTATTAGCAACTATCAGAGAATCCGCACCCGCGCCTTCTGCAGCTAATGCAATAGACCGAATATCCGTTACATTTGGTGTCAGTTTGACAAGAATTGGTTTATCCGTCACTTTTCTTACTCTGCTTACCAAATGATGGGTCACATCATCGCTCATTCCAAATGCCCGGCCATCACTTTTTAAATTGGGGCAAGATATATTTAATTCTAGTGCAGACACTTTGGGTACAGCCCCGATAATTTCTGACATTTCCACAAATTCATCAATAGACTCTGCAGAAATACTGGATATTAATGGTGCCCTGTATTGTTTGTAATATGGAACTATTTCTTTTAAATAATAATCTATTCCATTGCTCTGAATACCGATTGAATTAATCATTCCGCCTTTTGTTTCACATGCCCGGGGATTTTGATTCCCTCTTTGCGGGTATTTCGTAATACTTTTAGGGATAACTGCACCAAGGAGATTAAAATCAATAATCTTATCCATTCCCTCCCCGAATGCCCCCGAAGCAGGCATAACTGGATTTTTTATTCTTAATCCACCAATATTCACCTCTAGATTTAACTTAGCCCTTATCATCTGAATACCACCTCACTAAGAGGAAAAACGGGGCCATCCTCACACGATTTAACAGTATGGATCATTCCTTCTCTTTTAACATCACATACGCATGAATAACAAACGCCCATTCCGCATGCCATATACTCTTCCAAAGCAACTTGCCCACTGATTCCACTTTCTATTGATAATTCTTGCAGCAATAAAGACAACCTTTTCGACCCACAGGTGTACATTGCGTCGAAGTTATACGTCTTCGTTAAATGATGAATGATTTCACGTACATTTTCCACGTCACTTGATTTATCTTCTTCCGTTACACAGTAAATTTCCTTGCAATATTTTTCCAATGTCTTGGTAGCCAATAAATCATCCCGTTTTCGAGCACTTAAAATCGAATGTATTTCTATTCCCTTTTGAAAGGCTTTTTGAGCAAGGGCAGCAAGAGTAGCAATCCCTACACCTCTTGCAAGTAATAAGATTCGATTGCAATCCCTGTCTATTGTGAAAGGAACCCCCGCAGGCCCAAGTAATTGCATATTTTTTCCTGGAGCATATTTCGTTAACTGGGTCGTCCCCGCACCTTCAACCTTATAAAGAAATTCCAAAGTATCATCATTTATGAGAAAAATACTTAATGGGCGCCTTAACAAGGGGTAATACGAATGATGATCAGTGGATTGGATATTAAAGAATTGTCCCGGTTCAATGCTTTCCTGAATATCAGATGAGTCCAATATCATGTGCCAATAACGAGTACTTACCTGTTGATTGGACAGCAACGTTAATTTATAGTCTCTCATCAGATTCACCTCCATTATTTGCTGAAACCTTTTCATTAACTGGTTCAGCCCATTTTAATACCTCTTTTTCCAGTACATCACATCCCAATTTAATGGAACGAATGGAGGTGAATTCATCTTTGTGATGGCTTAAACCATCACGACATGGGATAAAAATCAGTCCCGTTGAACATAATCTTGCCATATTCATGGCATCATGGCCGGCTCCACTTGGCATTTTTTTATATGAAATACCTAATTGTTTACACGTTTGCGAAATAGAAGATATAATATCTTCTTCTAATAAAACAGGCTCCTCATCTGACAATAATTCAGTATGGATCAACAGATGCCGCTCTCTTTCAATACTTTTAATAGTCGCCATTACTCTTTCATAAACAACTCGTTTGGAACCAATATCGATTCCACGAATATCAATTTTCATCTCTGCTTTTGCAGGGATCACATTCATCACACCAGGAGTGATGACACAATCACCTACAGTAGCCACAGTTCCTTTCAAAGCTTCCAAATTCGCAGCATTTTCTACAGCCAGACCGATTTCTGCAGCACCCAGAAATGCATCCTTTCGCAGGTTCATAGGTGTTGCGCCAGAGTGAGATGCCTCTCCTTCCACCGTTACCTTTAACCGAGTAGGAGCTGCAATTCCAGTTACAACTCCTATATTTACATTTTCCTGCTCTAATACAGGTCCTTGTTCAATATGAACCTCAAAAAATGCTTTTATATTCTCATTTCTTCTGAATGCGCTTTCTACTTGATCAAAATGTAAACCTACTTGAGAAAACGCCTCAACCATACTTATATCATCTTTATCCTTAATATTTTCAATTTCATCCTTGTTCAAATTCCCAGTCATAAACTTACTGCCTATCGTGGAGAGTCCAAATCTTGATGATTCCTCAGCCGTAAAACAGATAATCTCGACGGGGTGAAGTGTTTGTATATGTCGTGTATTCAAACGACAAATTAATTCTAATGCGGCCACAACACCTACCGTACCGTCATATTTTCCCCCATTAATGACAGTATCCAGATGAGAACCAGTAGAAACAGGCGGCAATTCTGGATTTATCCCTTCTCTACGAGCAATGATATTACCACTATTGTCCATCCTGACATTCAGACCTTTCTCCTTACACATTTCTTTAAAAAGCTCTTTTGCTTTCAGTTCATTTTCCGTAAATGCCAATCGATTCATGCCACCTTCTGAATAACCAATCGCATTAAATTGTTTTAACATCTTTTCAATTCGTTCAAGACTCATTGTTTCTCCCCCAGATACAATTAAATATATATTCTAACAATTAAATGAATAATTTATTCTTATTATATTAGAGGATTTACAATAATGCTTCGTCTTTAATGACATGGTTTTTATTATAATATTGTCTCTTTATACAATTCTATCTGGATAATTCATTAATTTTCAAACCAAGGTATAACATCATTTTTCCCTCTGTATCATTCAACGAATAGCCAGTTAAAGATGCGATTTTTTGAATCCTGTACTTCAATGTATTTACGTGTATAAACAAAGAACCAGACGTTTCCTTAAGATTCTCATTATGTTTAAAATAAGCCATCAATGTTTCAACCAGTTTTAAATTATGCGATTCATCATATTTAATAAGCTTCCCTACGGTATCATGAAAGAAATCAAGCAATCCTTCATTTCCAATTAGCTCACCAAGCAAACGATATACTCCTAAATCTTCATAAAAGGTGATCGCATAGGAATTAGTCATTTCTTTACCTAATTTAAATGCATGCTCGGCCTGCGTAAAACTTTCCCGCAATTCTGCTATACCTGCACAACTTTTTCCAACGCCCATATGAGTTACAAACCGACGTCCTACATAAGCGTCCAAATAATTACATAAAACTTCACATTGATGCTTGATCTCTTTTTTTGTTTTATTATCTATTGGAAAAATGATACAAATATGTTCTCGAATACTTCCTACAATGGCATTTGGCCATCGTTGACGAATGACGTAGTCAATCCTGCTAACTTTTGTAACATCGACTCCCTTGTTTTTATCCTCTTCATTTCCCGTCGTGAATAAAATGCAGGCATAATTCTTTTCGTTACAGAATTGATGCTCTTTACCTCTTTCAATTAAATCCTGGAAGCTGATTGAATTATTAAAAAGCAACTCTCGAACGAAATCGTTTTTATATTGTTGTTCCACATCATGTTTTACTTTAAGTCTTAAAAATTCAAGTGATAAAAAGATGGATGCCTGCTCCAATATCGACAGGTCCAACTGTAAGTTTTCAGATCTATAACCCCAGCTTGTGATATAGCCATATACAATCCCATCAAGCAATATGGGGGCAACAATACACGAAATTTCTTCATCATTATAATGACGTTTTAAACGAATCGGACGTTTAATTAATTCCATTTCCCTTATCTCTTTGTCTGTTAACGAACTTATTTTAAAATTAGGTGTCGGAACATCTATAAAAGGCAATTGGCTTTCTATCGTAATAACGTTTTGTATAAGTGATTCTAATGTTTTAATAAAGTCGGCGATGCCCCCTCCACTTATCGAAACTTCCCTTAGAATTTTGTTAGCTTGTTCGATGTCATCTTGAAGTATAGATTTATTACCAAAGACTGCACTCATAACCGGGGATAGTATATCCAAATAACTTACTTTTTCGGGGACTTCTATGACTGGTAAATTAACCTTTTTAGCCTCATCCAATATAGCTTCAGGGATTTCACCCACATAATGATATGGTTTAATTGCTAAAGCGGCGGTATTGATATCAGCTAGCTGCCTTATGAATAGTCGTTGTTCAGATGGTTCATTTTTTGTAAATAGACTAGTTAATAACAGTTCCCTCCCCTTCAACCAGCGCGTGATATCGGGGACCTCCATAATTGTTACATTGTCGATTACATTTGATAATCTTTCTTCTCCCGTTAAAATACGGCAATCTTTTAACCCCCCGATTTTCATTGCGTTTTTTAATGTTATTCCCATCTACCTCACCTTTTTCAATTAAGTATATTGAAGCAATTGACAGTGTGAATAAAAATTACAAAGATACACGAAGATACTAAAAACCATAAACCACATATGTACATTTTAGCGTATTCAAAAGAACAACAAATGAAAAATCACATTTGTTGTTCTTTTTAACCTATTTAATTATTTTGTATGATGCAACTGGAAAGCAAAGGTTAGTCTTAATTAATCTCTTTTCCTCTTGTCTCGGGTATTAAGAAAAACATTGCCAGTGCAGCTATGACATAGACCCCCGAAATCAATCCTAAGGCCGAGCTTATTGACCCATGAAGCGCCATAATACCGATAGCTAGAGGACCAAAACCACCTATAGCACGTCCAATATTCCAAACAACATTCTGCGCTGTTGCCCGAACCTCTGTTGGATAATGTTCTGATAAGATTGCACCATACCCTCCCATCATACCATTTACCAGAAATCCCAACACAGCGCCAAATAAAATCAACAATACTGGAATGGTAAATTGAAAATAAATCCAAATACCAACAGCACTACAAATTTGAAATATGATAAAGGACGGCTTTCTTCCGAATTTATCAGCAAGAATACCGAATATCAATATCCCTAAAACCATACCGATTGTAGTCACCACTGTCCATAAAGTTGTGCCTTTAAAAGAAAAACCAACATCTTGGGCTAGTGCAGTCGGTACCCACGTCATTACACCGTAAAAGCCAAAATTTTGGACCCCGCAAATAATAATTAATCCAATTGTGATACCTAATTTCCTGGGAGAATCAAAAAGTTGTTTTATTGGTACCTTTTTGTGTAATCTTTTATTGTTATTTTCCCGAATCCTTTCCCACATTTCTGGTTCTTTTAATCCTCTACGGACCCAAAAAGCAAAAATGGCAGGTAACACACCAGCTAAAAATACACCACGCCAGCCAAAATGAGGCGCGATTATTGCCGTAACCACTGAAGCCAGTATAATTCCTGCCTGATACCCTACAGCTACACCTGAAGTTGCACGGGATCGCTTTTCTTTCGGCCATGCTTCCGTAACTAGGGTCATCCCTATACCAAATTCCCCTCCTAAACCAAGGCCGGACAAAAAGCGGTAAATAGAAAAATCCCAAAAGCCAATTGCAATCGCACTAAGACCAGTGAAGAGGGAAAAAATGAGCACTGTCCAAGAAAAAACTTTTACTCTGCCATATTTGTCTGCTAATATACCAAAAATGATGCCGCCAACAACCGCTCCCATCATCGTAATGGTTGACAATGCTCCTCCCTCCACAGTACTCAAGGATAGACCTGCGATAATAAGAGGAAGCGTAAAAGACAAAACCATAAGGTCCAAACCGTCCAACATATAGCCTACACTGGATGCCCACAACGTTTGCCACTGGTATTTTGAGGATTCTGAACTATTAATTTGTGTTTCCTGTACCTTTTTAGTTATTTCCATTTAGACACCCCTCCATATTATGTATAAGTATAACTACGATTCAATTAACAGTAATTCAATCTCCAAACACTTACTAGATAATGCTTTGAAACGCTTTTTCACCAATGTTGGAAAGGGCTTTCATTTTACTGAAAATTATATGTTATATAATTTATCACACTCCCGAATATAATACATCGTCAGTAAGGACAAATTTAATGTCGTATTATTGTCCAAAAAAACATATTATTACTTTTTCTATTTTCACTTATATCAATTACTTTGAAATATCTTTATAAGTTCTACTAACTTCTTGATATGCGATAAACAAAACCACAATGAAACCGATAATAATAGTAAAGCTTCTAATACGGAAGAAATATTAAAACTTATAGGATTACATAAAAAAAAACAACTGCACGGTATATAATTGTTGATTAACACCTGGTGTATAATCATAGATAAATTTTTTATAAATAAGGGGAGATTAGTTTGAAGAAATTTTTATTTTTATTAGTCGCAGCGTTATTAGCTGCTGGTCTTGTAGCTTGTGGGGAAAAGAAAATAAGTAAGTCTGATGACGGTTCAGAGACTAAAACCGAAAAAGAAGAAAAAACAAAAGATGAAAATGTACAAGAATCCGAAGTCGGTAAAATGACAATCACTTATAAAGATAAGGATATAAACGAAAATGCTGAAAGTGGTGCAATTAAGTTCAATGTATATGCCATTCAAGTTGGCGATCTCGAAATAGCTAAGGATTATCAGGATTCATTCGATGGTAAAGAAAAAGCAACAGCCATCACAATGAAAGTTAAATCAGAAAATACATCTGATGAAACGATGGGATTTTATCCCGACCAGGCAACTTTAACAACTGATGCCGGCGATCAAGTAGACGCTGACATGTTCTTGTCCGATGACATTGGCGGGGATTTCATCGGTAAGGTCAAAAAGGAAGGTAATATCATCTTTTTAGTAGATACACCTTCCAAGGATATTAAAGAAGTCAATTTAATCATTGACGGGGCCCACGATGAAGATTTTGAGAAAACTGGCGACAAAGTCAAAATGACCTTTCCTGTAAAATAATTTAAATGTGGGTGTGCATAAAACTGCACACCCTTTTTATACAATTAAATAGTACCTACATTCTATTGTTAAGAGGTTTTCAATGAATCGAATAAAAGAGGTTGTACATCAAATTTTGAAGTTGCTATCTATTAGTAACTCAAGGCATTTAGATATGATAATCTTATCTAAAAAGATGAATATTCCCGCACTTTTGGTATGAACAAACGAGTCAAGCTTCAGTTATGGGAAATATCGCATATTTATAGAAAGACTTACAAAAGAACAGCAGCGACAGGGTTTTGCACATGAATTGTGTCACGTACTGTGGCATGATGGATAGTGGAGACGTTTAGATTTGTTGCTTATCCAACTGCCGGTATGGCAGGCAGACCGATTTGCTTATTATTGTTGCATCCCCACTTTCATGCTAGACGTGCTTTACAATTATACGGAATATGTTGTGATGAAATCAGCATGGTGACAGAAGCCGGTGTGGACCTCTTGCTACGATTATGGAAACACAACTCTAAAGATTTACTCACACGTTACTAAAAAGATAAAAAAAGATGCTTCCGTCAAAATCAGAACAACTTCGTACGGAAACATCTTGGAAAAAATTAATTTTAACTAAAAATGTGACGTTTTTGGTTGTTTGGCATCACATAAACTATTAAACATTGTTGTATCAGCGTTTGATCGAGAATTACATCATGCCGCTCATGTGGTTACGGGATCTACAGGTTTTTATTTTTATGTAAAAACCATGCTCGCAAAGCGTTTTTCCAAAAATGGAATAGGGAACATTTGTTTTCTGTTTCTACCCATTTATATTTTTTAAAGGGGCAATTTATGGTCTGTATTTTATCCGTTAACACTAATTTTCAGAAAGTCAATTTCCCCAATATCAAAAGTGATCATTTTTGTTTCCTGATTAACTCCCTTTACCGTTCCCCAAATTTATCATATTTCCTATTTGAAAATGTTGTAATTGTTATTTGCGTTCCGAACTCATATGCTTCAGCCAACTTTTATCCAATCTCAATATACTCACCTTCAGTTAGTTGTGGATATTGTGTAGATTTTTTCTTTGTTTTTGTTGGTTTTGGTACTGCTGACATTCTATCCCCTTCAATAAGAACATTTGATTTCTTTAACCAGAACTTACATTCCTAGTCGAGGGGATAGGAAAAAATTATTATGGATGAATAGTAAGCCCCCACAGCAAGAAAAAAGCCAGCAATGCCTTTATGGCAGTTAAAACAATCGCGCCTGTTTGTGGCAATAGAACACATATTATCTATGTCCATTTCACGACATGGTTCGGAGTATAACAATCCATTTTTTCTAATAACTCTTTGGGATTTGAGGATACAATTATCATTTCTCGGTATTTTTCATTCATAAACCCTTGTTCTATTGTATGATCTAACATGTTGATTAAAGGGCCAAAAAAATTATTAACGTTTAGCAATCCGCAGGGTTTTGCATGATAACCAAGTTGCGACCAAGTAAATACTTCAAACCATTCCTCTAATGTTCCTGACCCTCCAGGCAAAGCAACAAATGCATCTGCTAATTCTGCCATTTTTGATTTACGTTCATGCATTGTATTAACTACATGCAAATCTGTTAATCTGTCATGAGCAATTTCTACAGCTTTTAGTTTTTCAGGAATCACCCCTATTACATTACCGCCACTGTGTAAAGAAGCGTCGGCTAATGCACCCATACATCCGACTTGTGCGCCACCATAAATTAAGGTCTTATTATTGTTGGCTAACTCTTTACCGAACTTTTCCGCATGCTCTATGTAAACGCTGTTTAATCCCTTACTTGATCCACAAAACACAGCAAGACTTTTAATTTCCATTCCAATCACACCTTCATTCTTGTTTATTGTTCTAGATAATATCTATTTGACAGTTTACGTTTATGTTCTAGGAAGATTTCTTCCAAATCAATATCGTATTTATTCGCAATGACTGCTACATTACCTAGTACATCCCCTAGTTCTTCTGTTAAATTACTCTTATTTTCAGTGAATGAACTGGCTTGTTCATCTGGACGATCTCGTCCTATTTCAAGTGCTCTTATTGCTCTAGCGACTTCCCCTGTCTCTTCCGACAGGAAGCCGATACGTACAAAAATATCTAAATCAGCCCAACCTCTTGATTTATAATATTCAGCAATCCACTTTTGAAATTCCTTTGCTTCCATTTGATATTCCTCCCAACTCATACAAAATAAAACTCAAATTATTATTCAAGGCACCTTCAACTAAATGACCCGATAATCGAATACCATTGTTGAGCAATCGCGCTCTTTTGTTTAATAAACCTGTTTCATTTATTTTGGATGAGACCAAAGCCAATTCCCGTTGGATCAACTAAATAAGCGAGGTAGAATTCATCGAAATCCATCTTCTCTCGTACCACCATTGCCCCGTTTGCTTTCGCTTTATAGATAGCTTCATCCACTGACTCGACTTCAATTTGAATTCGTGTTCCATGTGGATAATCGTTAGGTCCTTTACTTATTCCACCATTAATTCCGCTATTCTCAGTATCTTTTTCAGTGGAAATGGCCCAATAATCCCATTTTGGTTCAGAAATCTTCCATCCAAATACTTCGGGATAAAATTTTGTTGCTTTTTCTGGTTCCTGACTACTTAATTCAAATCCAATTACTTTACCCAATTTAAATCCCCCTTTTTAAAAAAACGTGAAATCATTTGTTGGAACAATTCCCTAGTTTCTGTTCAACACCTATCCCTTGCTTTATTCAAATAAATGGCGTAACTGAATAACCTTATATCACTTTTACCACAATGATGGGCAATAGACAAATCAAAAAAATATGCACTTATGTATTTAGCCCCCACAAGCGTGAGGGCATTTTCTCCTTGCTTTTATGTGCTTGTTAATGGAAAACCTTATTCAAAAAAGACATTCGGATACTGAATTACACCAGAGACATTATCAAGAGAACCTTTTTGTAATTCAATAGCCATTAATGCTTCTTCCGGCACTTCAAATGGCGCTTTTATTTGCCACAGAGAAGACTTCCTAAAGCCAAATTTCGGATAATATTCTGGATGACCCAATACAATAACCGACCGAAATCCAAGCTCTCCTGCCTTCTCTAACGCCCTGAGTATTAAAGCCCTCCCCACCCCTTTATTTTGGTAGTTAGGTAAAACAGAAACAGGTGCAAGCGCTAATGACCCTGTCTTTTGATTGCCATTAACAATTAGCACTTTAGATAAAAGTATATGCCCCAGTATTTCATTAGTATCCTTATTTATAGCCACTAAGGATAGTTCAGGAATGAATACATCAGATTGCCTGATTCGTGAAACTAACTTATGCTCATTGTGATCACTTTGATCTGCAGAAGCAAAGGCAATCTTTACAACCTTCTCAGTTAATTTATAGTCACTTTCCCGTTCTTGTCTAATAACAAATTTCATCTATACAGCTCCTAATTCTACAATACCCTTTATATCACTTTTACCACAATAAAAGCTATTAGACAAATCGAAAAAATATGCAGTGATATGTATTTAGCCCCCGCATAGGTGCCGCACCCCAAATGTTAGAGTAAAAAACTAACACTTGGGGTGTTTTTATTATTTTGTATAAACCCGGACGTAATTACGATTGTCTGTAATATACAAACCAGATTTCAGCTGATGCATTTTGGCTCCGGCCACCATAATCGTTTTCTTAATGGTGAATACTTCTCCTTTAGAAACTATCTGATAGCGAGCGTGCCAATCAGGCTTATCATATATCCACAAGCTGGTGCCAATACTTCAACATACTTTGTTTTTCGCTGATCCGCCACCAGAACCACCGTCGGATTTCTTTTTCAAATTGAATGCTTTAGCTAATCCATTAACATGGCCACGTGCAACCTTATTGATCCAAGATTGATCTTTCATCTTATCCGAATCAGCTTTATTATCAATAAAGCCGTCTTCAGTGAGTACCGCTGGCATATTGGTTTTACGCACCACATGCAAGTCTGGTTTTTTCTTAACGCGGTCTGATAGCCAAAGGATGAGCAGCTAAAAAAAGAAGTGGGCACTGAGTATCACAACGAAAAATTTATTTTTGTCACCAGTCGGTATGCAGATTATCCGATCTATCCAAAAATAATTCAGCAACGCATGGCACGTATTTTAAAGTTAGCTAAACTTAATGAAGAACTAACCCCACACTCTTTACGACATACTCACACTTCATTGCTTGCGGAAGCAGGAGTAAGTATCGAACGAATAATGGAACGACAAGGGCACTCGGATGATGAAACAACTAAACAAGTATATTTACATACGACCGACGCTGTCCGAAAACAAGATGCTAAAAAGTTCGGAAACCTTATAAAAAATGTCCTCAAAATTGATAAATAAGATCAAAAAAAGGCCGCGAGATAAACTCGCGACCTTCAAACCTTTGTATATCAATGGATAAGGCGTTCCTTACATCATGCCGCCCATTCCGCCCATGTCAGGCATTGCTGGCGCACCAGCGTTTTCTTCAGGCAGGTCTGCTACCACAGCTTCAGTAGTCAGGAACATAGCCGCTACAGATGCTGCGTTTTGCAATGCAGAACGCGTAACTTTTGTAGGGTCAACGATTCCAGTGTCAACCATGTTTACCCATTCGCCAGTTGCTGCGTTGAAACCAACGCCAACTTCTTCGCGTTTCAGGCGATCAACAACGATTGATCCTTCCAGACCAGCATTGTGAGCGATCTGACGTACTGGCTCTTCCAGTGCGCGAAGTACGATGCTTGCACCTGTTGCTTCGTCGCCTTCCAAAGCGAGTTCTTCCACTTTGTGGTATACGTTCAAGAGAGCAGTACCACCACCGGAAACAATACCTTCTTCTACAGCAGCACGAGTTGAGTTCAAAGCATCTTCAATGCGAAGCTTGCGTTCTTTCAATTCTGTCTCAGTAGCTGCACCGACTTTAACAACTGCTACACCGCCAGCAAGTTTAGCAAGACGCTCTTGCAATTTCTCTTTATCGAATTCAGAAGTAGTTTCTTCTGCTTGTGCACGGATTTGTGTCACACGGGAAGCAATGTTTTCTGGATTGCCAGCACCTTCTACGATTGTAGTGTTTTCTTTGGAAACAACTACTTTAGAAGCACGGCCCAGCTGTTCTACAGATGCGTTTTTCAACTCAAGACCAAGGTCTTCTGTAATAACATCTGCACCAGTCAATACAGCGATATCTTCCAGCATTGCTTTACGGCGGTCACCAAAGCCAGGAGCTTTTACAGCTACAGCGTTGAATGTGCCACGCAGTTTATTCAATACGAGTGTAGCAAGTGCTTCGCCTTCTACATCTTCAGCAATCAACAGAAGCGGTTTGCCTTGTTGAACAACTTGTTCCAATACAGGCAATACTTCCTGGATGTTTGTGATTTTCTTATCTGTGATAAGGATATAAGGATTTTCAAGTACTGCTTCCATTTTATCCTGATCAGTAACCATGTATGGCGAAGCATATCCGCGATCGAATTGCATACCTTCGACTACTTCAAGCTCAGTATTGAAGCCTTTGGACTCCTCAATAGTGATAACACCATCGTTGCCAACGCGCTCCATTGCTTCAGAAATCAGATTGCCGACTTCTTTATCATCAGAAGAAACAGCAGCAACTTGTGCGATGGATTCTTTGCCTTCGATTGGCTTGGAGATCACTTTCAACTCGGATACAGCAGCTTCAACCGCTTTTTCGATACCACGGCGAATACCTACAGGGTTTGCACCAGAAGTGACGTTTTTCAAACCTTCCTGAATCAACGCTTGCGCCAAAACAGTTGCAGTAGTTGTACCGTCACCGGCAACATCGTTTGTTTTAGATGCTACTTCAGAAACCAATTGTGCACCCATATTTTCAAAATGGTCTTCCAATTCGATTTCCTTGGCAATAGTTACACCGTCATTAGTAATTAGCGGGGAACCGAATTTCTTGTCCAATACGACGTTGCGTCCTTTTGGTCCCAATGTCACTTTTACAGCATTTGCCAATGTATCTACACCGCGTGCCATTGCACGACGAGCGTCTTCACTGAATTTAATTTCTTTAGCCATATAAAATGCCCTCCCTATGATTCATTCAAGTTTATTTCAATCGTTCTATTAACCAACAATAGCCAAAATGTCATTTTCGCGAAGAATTAAGTATTCAGTGCCTTCGTATTTCACTTCGGTGCCGGCGAATTTAGAGAAAATGATATGGTCTCCTTCTTTTACTTCCAGCGCTACTTTTTCACCGCTGTCAGTAACTCTGCCGGATCCAACTGAAACAACTTTGCCCTCCTGCGGTTTTTCTTTTGCAGAGTCTGGCAATACGATTCCGCTTGCTGTTTTTTCCTCTTGTTCTACGAGCTCGATGACAACACGATCTCCTAGTGGTTTAATCATGTAGACAACCTCCTTAATTCCTATCAAAAAGTATTTTTTAAATTTAGCACTCAAAGCAACTGAGTGCTAACACCATTATTATAATAATTAATTCTGTCTGAAATTGCAAGCATTGCACTTCAATTTCGTTCTGCTTTTTTAGACAAATCTCGCAGCCACCCGTTTGACAATTCCCGAATCGCCAAACGAAAAATCTTTTTCTTTTTTTGCTCTGGATGACCACAGTCGCCTCCGATATCCGTAATATGTTAGAATGAATTATATTATAGCATTGTGCATGATAAATAAAGTTGGATTTGAAATAAAAAATGTTCAAGCACATACAATGAATAGATGATTCCAATTTCGAAAGGGACGGTTATACTTTGACAAAACGCTATTGGTGGGTAGTCATTTCCTACGTGATTATGCAATTTTCCGTAATTCTTGGCGCCCCTTTATTTTACTTTCTATTTAAACTGACAGAGGCCGAGGCAATCATTTACTTTACCATTTTCAGTTTCCTCGCCGGCCTTGTCGTCTTCCTTCTATTGATGAAACCGGATATGAAGGAAGGAGTATCCCCGGACGCATCCGCCACAGGCACCACGGTTGGATGGATAATCGGCGGCGTATTTATGGCACTGGCAGCACAAGCTTTAGCTGCAAATATTGAAATCCATGTATTCGGTATAAAAACAGAATCGGAAAACACGAAAAATATCATGGATATATCAAAAGCATTTCCAATATTCTACGTCATTCCTGTGTTGATCGCACCGATTTTGGAGGAAATCCTGTTCCGAAAAATCATCTTCGGAGCATTGTATAACCGCACCAATTTTTGGATAGCCGCATTGATTTCATCAGTCATTTTCGCTGTTATCCATCAAGACCCTAAACACATTCTGGTGTATGCTTCTATGGGGCTCACATTTGCATTTCTATATGTCAAGACAAAACGGATTATCGTTCCAATCCTTGTTCATATGGGGATGAACACGACCGCAGTATTGGGGCAGCTGTTGTTGACCCCGGAAAAAATGGAAAAATTGGAACAGCAAATGAATTTCATACAGCAGCAAATTATTGGAGGATAACTTTTATGATTTCATCTCTTATCAGCCGGGCTATTTTATATTTCGCCATGGGGGCCTTATTCATATTTTTTGCGGTCCGCAGCGCGCATGACACGATGTGGAATATCACTACTATGTTATTGGCAGTGATTGCCACCTTGGATTTCGGCATGGGGTTCAAATTAATAGGATTGCATTTTAAACTGAAACGGGATCAAAAAAAATAACTTTTTATATAAAGCGTCCAGGCGATGGACGCTTTTTTGGTTGAACGAGACATTCGCTTTTGATTGAGACATGCTGTCTTTTCCAGAGTAACCCGTTTGATCGATTCCTATTTCACCTTTTTCAATACCTTTGTCAAATCCTGTTTGACTTCTTTAGGGACTTCATCCGCCCCTGAAGCACCGAATGTCACTGCGTACAAATCATTCCCTTTAAAGAAAACACGGCCGATTTGTGCCTGATCGATCTGGTCATCGTCAGCTTTGATAACCAATTCGAACATCGTTTCATTCTTCGTCGTATCGTAAACTTGCAAATCGAACTTGTCGCCGACCTGTGCTGTATACTGTTCTCGCACAAGCTCCATCCATTCCTTCGGTGAAAGCTCGCCCTTGGCACCTGCTACATATTCCAATGTAACCTGGTTATCCTTATATTTCCCATCAGCAATGGTGAAAAGTGCGGAAGCAAAGCCATCATCTTCAGTATATTCCGCTACCGTCAATTTCATGGCGATGGTTTGCTGCATCTGCTTTAGCTGATCTGCATATTGTCCGTCCATTTCACCATTATCAGCACTTGCCTGCGTTTCTGCAATCGTATCTTCATCAATCGGATTGCCATCCTCATCCAGATACGTCACATCGTTCGCCTGTGAGGCGTAAATTTTCCATTGGCCGTCTTCCTGGCGCAGTTCATGATAACCCTTCACTTCATTGTTTTTAAATTCGGGAATTGGTTCCTTCGCTACAGTCCGTTGCACATAACTCACTTTTGCTTTATCCTCGTTTTTCTCTTCTACTTTCATATCCGTGATTTCCATGTCCAGATCTTTGTCAATGATCGCTTCCATCTGTTGTCTGGTCGTATCGAACACAGGAGATCCACTATGGATCGTGTCCATGTACGCATCAAGGTCTTTATCTTTGTATGCTTGCAAATTAGCATCCAATACAGCAAATAACACTTCATCGCTAGCGACAGCATTTTCTTTTTCTTTGTCTGTCTCTGTTTTTTCTGCCGCAGCAACTTTACTGCCCTTTTCTTCTGTTTTCGTTTTGTCTTCATCCTTCTTATCTTTGCTGGCGTTGTCTGAACAGGCAGCAATAGCCAAGCTCAGTAATAGCATCACGCAAAGAGCCATCAGTTTTTTACCCCACATTGTTTGCACTTCTCCTCTACGTTTTTCTTTTTCTCACCAATTCATCATAGCCAATGCAAGCGATGAATAGAAGATGTCGAAAGTACCATCTTTTCAAAATATTGAGCCTTAATACCCATGACTATCCTGTACATAAAAAAACCTGGCAGCGAAAATCCGCTGCCAGGTTGTTATGCTCATATTTCTTCTTTTTCATTTAAAGGATAATGCTTCAGGAAATATACCAATGCCTGGAGTTCAACCGCCAAATCGATATGATGTACGCGAATATGACTTGGCACACTGATCCTGGCGGGAGTGAAATTCAGAATGCCTTCGATCCCGCAATTGACCAATCGCTCGGTGACAGCATCTGCGACCTGCGCGGGGATTGTCAGAATAGCCACTTTCACGTCCTTCAGTTTTTCTTCCAGCTCATCGATTGAATAAATAGGGACTCCTTCAACATCCTGGCCCGCTTTCTCAGGATCTGCATCGAATGCCATCACGATTTTGGTGTTATTATTTTTCAAGAAATTATAATGTAAAAATGCTGTACCTAAATTACCAACACCGATGATTGCCACATTCGTCAATTCATCCTGGTTCAATGTTTTACGGAAAAAACCCAATAAATATTCTACATTATAGCCATATCCTTTTTTGCCTAAAGCGCCAAAATAAGAAAAATCTCTGCGAATAGTCGCTGAATCAACCTTGACAGCCAAACTCAGCTCCTTAGATGAAACCCGTGATTTGCCTTGATGCTGTAAATTATTTAAAAAACGATAATAAAGCGGCAAACGCTTTGCAGTGGCTTGTGGAATTTTGCGTTCCATATTACTCCTCCTTCATGCCCCGATGGAAATCCCCGGATTTCCCGCCCTTCTTTTCCAATAAATATGTTTGGCCGATAACCATCCCTTTATCCAATGCCTTACACATATCATAAATTGTCAATGCCGTCGCAGATGCGGCTGTCAGCGCCTCCATCTCCACCCCGGTACTTCCCTTGGTTTTTACAAAGACTTCTATTTTCAATTCATACGTATCTCCCGCTTGCTCCCAGCTAAAAGATATATCGACGCCTTTCAGTGAAAGCGGATGGCACATCGGTATCCAGTCAGACGTTTTTTTGGCAGCCATGATTCCCGCTACTTGTGCAACAGCAAGTACATCGCCTTTTTTTATTGTTTGCTTCACGATGCCTTCATGGATTTCCTCATTGACGAAAATACTGCTTGCAGCCAACGCTGTACGTTCTGTGTCCGCTTTGCCGCTGATATCAACCATTCGGGCATGTCCCTGCTCGTTAAAATGTGTGAATTCAGCCATCTGTACCGTCATCCTTCCCTTCACTAATATGTTTTATTTCTGATATCATTTTGTCGTTCCCAATGTATAATAACCAAGAACAAAGCAAATAGTTCAAAAGATCTCATTCCTATTCTAGCAGAAAATCGTTCGGAAGTCGTGATTCTTTTCACAAAAGGATTGCCCAGTTGATTCCCTTTAAGATACACTGAGATGTGGGAGGATTTATCAATAGAGGTGAAAGCGTATGATTTTGATGCAACTCAACGGCATCTCCAAATCCTTTGGAGCCGATGAAATATTATCCGATATCAAATTGGAAGTAAAAATGAAAGACAGGATGGCTATTGTTGGCAGAAATGGAGCGGGAAAATCTACCCTGCTTCAGATCATGGCCGGCCTGCAATCGTATGACACGGGCGAATTTTTCAAACCGAAGGATGTCAGTACTGGTTATTTATCTCAGCATACCGGCCTTGAATCAGAGCATACCATTTGGGATGAGATGCTGGAAGTCTTCACCGATATTCTTCAACAGGAAAAGAAACTTCGCGAGTTAGAAACAAAAATGGCCAATGCTGCGGCTTTGAGTTCCAATGATTATGAACAGCTGCTTAAAAATTATGACCAGCTGCAGCATGCCTTTGAAAAAGCCGGCGGCTACAATTATGAGTCAGAAATTCGTACAGTACTGCACGGGTTGCATTTTGGTGATTACGATGAAGCCACCGTGATCAATGAACTCAGCGGCGGTCAGAAAACACGATTGGCACTCGGTAAATTGCTTCTTGCAAAACCAGATATATTAATATTGGATGAACCGACCAACCATCTGGATATTGAAACACTGACATGGCTGGAAGGGTATCTTTCAAGCTATCCGGGTGCGGTCGTCATCGTCTCTCACGACCGTTATTTCTTGGACAAGACCGTTTCCATCATTTATGATGTGTCGCGCCATCATATAAAAAAATACCACGGCACATACTCATCTTATTTGGAACAACGCGCTCTTCAATACGAGCAAGAATTGGATGAATATGAGAAACAGCAAACAGAAATTAAAAAAATGGAAGACTTCATTCAGAAAAATATTGTACGTGCCTCCACTACAAAACGCGCACAGAGCCGGCGTAAGCAACTGGAAAAAATGGAACGTATCGACAAACCGCTCGGCGAAGAATCATCAGCAAGTATCGCTTTTCAAGCGAATAAGCGCAGCGGCAATGATGTATTATCCGTACAAAATCTTTCTTTTCGTTATGATGAATCGGAAGAATTTCTGTTTCGCCATCTCGATATGCAGCTCCACCGCGGAGACAGATTTGCCATAGTCGGTCCAAATGGTGTAGGCAAAACCACGCTTCTGAAAAATGTCATCGGCAAATTGAAACCGGCTTCCGGGGAAATCCGGGTAGGTACAAATGTCGAGATCGGCTATTATGACCAGGAACAAGCTGACCTTTCTTCTTCCAAAACGGTGCTGCATGAGCTATGGGATGACTATCCCACCACCAATGAAAAAGATATACGTACAGTGCTTGGCAATTTTCTCTTTTCAGGGGATGATGTGTTAAAAATCGTCCACTCTTTATCTGGTGGGGAAAAAGCCCGGCTGGCCCTGTCGAAGCTGCGAATGCAAAAAGCGAATTTGCTTGTATTAGATGAACCGACCAACCATCTGGATATCGACAGTAAAGAAGTACTGGAATCTGCATTAACTGCATTTGAAGGTACCATCTTATTTGTATCCCATGACCGGTATTTCATTAATAAAATTGCCGATCATGTCGTGGAAATGCAGCCGGGCGGTGCCACCATCTATCTTGGAGATTATGATTACTACATTGCTAAGAAACAGGAAGAGCTGGAAATGGCAGCCTTGGAACAAACAAACGGCAAGGGCAAGACAGCCCCATCTGAAAACAGGCTTAGCTTTGAAGAAGAAAAAAGACTGCAAAGCGAAAAACGAAAAAGAGAAAGACAAATTGCAGCCATAGAAGAAAAAATCGATCAGCTTGAAAATGAGCTATCCCAACTCGAAGAAAGAATGGCAGAGCCGGAAATTTTCCAGGATCATGAAATGTCGTTGAAATTGACCCGTCAAAGCGAAGAAATCAAATCGAGAATAGAGGAAGAAATGCAGGCATGGGAGATTTTGCAGGAAGAATAGAAAAGATTGAACAGTAGAGAAAACTGTCACTGCTCCTAAAAAAAGGCGGGCCCGCAAAACATAGGGCCCGCCTTTTTTGATTCCTATTTAAATAAGTAATCATTCTGCATCGTATTTTCCACGGCGACACGATATACAAGCCCAAGTCCAATCATCGACGACATGACTGAACTGCCTCCATAGCTCAGCAGCAAGAGCGGGATTCCTGTTATCGGCATGATCCCCACAATCATCCCGATGTTTTGGAAAGCATGGATAAAGATCAAACTCAAAAATCCAAAACAAATATAAGCGCCGAACATGGTGAAATGGAAGCTATTTAATCCAAGCATCAACATACGGTAAAGCAATAGAAAATACAAGAAAACGACTATAGCACACCCTACAAATCCAAAGCTTTCCCCCACCACTGAAAAGATAAAATCAGTGTGTGCCTCCGGCAAGGACACTTGCAGGGCACTCATCCCTTTTCCTGTAAGCTGCCCAGACCCAAGGGCCGAGAGCGAGCGGTCGAAATGGAACGTGTCATCACTTGTCTGCCCTGAAGCATCAAACCATGTGAGCACACGCTGAACTTGGTATTGTTCGAGACCAAGCACCTGTTCAGACATCTGCGGAAAGGTGACGATGACCCAAAGCGCAGAAAATAACACTGCTGCTCCGCCCAAAACAAGCGTAGCAATGATTTTCCAATCGATACCCGACAACAGTACAAAAACAGCTGCGATAAACAAATACACCATGGAAGAACCGAAGTCAGGCTGCATATTGATTAGTAAAACAGGAGCGATGACAATCATTCCAATTTTAAGCAACAAAAATACGTCTGTTTTCCAATTCGACTTGGGGTATTTTTCTTTATGTTTACTGATAACTGCCGCAAAGTAAAGCACTGTGGATATCTTGGCAAACTCTGAAGGCTGCATGGAGAATCCTGGCAAAGTGAACCAGCTCTTGGAATGGTTAATTGTCCGCGCAATGCTTTCCGGACTCACAAGGAGAACGGCCAATAGCAAAACCCCAAAAATATATGCAAAAAGACTAATTTTATATAACTGTTCCAAATCGAACAATTGAATCAGAGCTACAATACCTGCTCCGACTGCAAACCAAAAAATCTGTAACACAACAAAATTTTTGCCAGCATATTGTTCCAGCTGCTGTGCATTGTAAATCGCCAGTAGACTGACGCCGGCAAACAGCATGAATAAAAGGATAAAGTCAAATTGCAAATAATGTGATTGTTTGTTTGACATACCTTATCACCAGTTTCTTTCATTCCTCAATTCAAACAGTAATATTTTTCCAAAATGCATATTGACATTGTAGCATATGAAACACATTTTTCATAAAGTGAACCATTGTGCTAAAAGGGTTAGCCGCTGGATTTTCCTCACGCCATTCCAGATCCAGGAAATGTCCTGAAAGCCTAGGAACATTATCATTGAACTTATCCACAAACCTATTAACAACTGAACGTTGTTATAATCACATATTAACAAAGTAATCCACATTATCCACAGAACAAGGCAAAATTATGCACAAAAAGGTCCACACCCACAATTACTTTACTTATCACATATTCAGTTATTATTCACACACCTGTGGATAAACATTTGTGCATAAAAATGGGCCATCATTTCATGACATGGATGGCCGTAAATATATTTGTCATAAACTATTGGAGCGATAAGGAGGGATCAGCGTTTAACTCCAGTCCAGCTCTTCTTCCTTGTTCATATGCAATGGTTCCTGCTGCAGCAATCATTGCGGCGTTGTCTGTACACAATTTGACTGGTGGGATGAGAAGCGGAATGCCCATCGGTTTAAATGCTTTTTCAAGCGCTGTACGAAGTCCCCTATTCGCCGCGACGCCTCCAGCTACCAGTACCTGCTTGACTTGGTGCAATTCAGCGGCCCTTCGCGTTTTCGCCGTCAATACGTCCACAACACTTTCCTGGAAACTTGCGGCTATGTCCGCTTTTTCCAATCTATCTCCACGTTGTCGTGCGTTGTGAATAGTGTTAATAACTGCTGACTTCAATCCGCTAAAGCTGAAGTCGAAACTATCTGGTTCCAGCCAGGCTCTCGGAAAATCGATGCTGATTTTTCCTTCAGCAGCCTGCCGGTCTATATGGGGCCCGCCCGGGTAAGGCATATCAAGCATTCTGGCAACTTTGTCATATGCTTCTCCTGCAGCATCATCCCGAGTCTCGCCAATCAACTCAAATTGGCCGTGTTGTTTCATCAGAACCAACTCAGTATGACCACCTGATACAACTAAAGCAAGCAATGGGAATTCCAGTTCCTGGACCAACCGATTGGCATAAATATGCCCTGCAATATGATGGACAGGCACTAGCGGCTTCTGCTTTGCAAACGCCAAAGCTTTCGCAGCACTTACACCTATCAGCAATGCACCAACTAGGCCTGGCCCCTGTGTCACTGCAATTGCATTTATATCTTCCCAATTCAATTCGGATTGCTTCATAGCATCTTCCAAAACCACAGTGATTTGCTCTACATGATGACGTGATGCAATCTCAGGAACTACCCCGCCAAAACGTTTATGGCTTTCTATTTGTGAAGCAACTACATTTGCGACGATTTCAGTACCGTTCCTTACAATCGCCACAGCAGTTTCATCACAGCTTGTCTCTATTCCAAGTATATAAGTCGCATTTTTCATTTCAATGTCACCCACATTACAATCGCATCTTCCTGATTGTCTGAATAATAATTTTTGCGAATGCCCCCTTCCACAAGGCCGAACTTGCTGTACATTCGCTGTGCTATATGGTTGGAAACCCTCACTTCCAATGATAAGTGCACCGCCCCAAGGATAACCGCCTTACCCACCATGAAACGGAATAATTGCTCTCCATACTTTTTACCACGATATCCCGGTAAAATAGCAATATTGGTAATTTGCGCATCATCAACTACCACCCACATACCGGCATATCCTATCACTTCCCCCTCCAATTCAAGCACATAATAATGCGCATGAAAGTTTTGAGAAAGCTCCTGAAAAAAAATATGCCTCTCCCATGGTGAGGTGTAAGTTGCTGTTTCCACCTTCATCACTGCTTCTATATCTGCCAAGGCCATGGGTCGAATTAATGGTTCATTCATCAACCTTCTTCCCTTCTGCTTTTAGCCACTTCGCTTCTGCTTCTGCCAGCCGCAAATAATTGGGAGTCATATGATATACGGCATCGGCACTATTTTCTTCACTTGCCAGTACCAGATGAGAAGGATTTGAGGTTTGTAAAGCTTTGGCTTGTGGAATGAATGCATTTAATCCAGGAGTCGATGCTATTGCTGCGCGGTGTTTCTCCATATCCGGGCTTAAGAAAAGCACAGGCTTGCCAATTACTGCCAGTTCATGGAGCCATCCCTGCATATCTGTATTTCTCTCTGCCTTCTCAAGCTGTAAACGCTCATCCCTAGGATGATAAAGCCCAGTATATACCCGCCCTCTTCTTGCATCAAAAAAAGGGCAGATCAACCCATCAAAGTATATACCTTGATATGCAAGTACCTTTAAACTTGATGCACCTGTGATAGGGATTTGTAGTGCCCAGGCCAATGTCTTGGCTGTTGTCATCCCGATTCTGACACCCGTATAAGAACCAGGTCCCTCCGCTACAACGATTTTTTCCAGTTGTTCAGGAGTGATTTGTACATCCTTCATCAATTGATCAATAGCAGGCATTAATCGGACGGAATGATTCTTGGCGATATTGGTCACCATTTCTCCAACAACTTCATCATCCTTCATGATCGCCACACCGAGCACCTGATTAGACGTATCTATTGCAAGTATGTACATCTTAAGCATTCTCCTTCATTTCCCACATTAACTGATCAACAAGTTCTTCATAGTGCTTCCCTCTCGGGGTAAAAGAATAAGTTCGTGAGCTTTCATCTTCATATGCAATGGAAATGTTCAAGAATTCGTCAGGTAGAAAATCGGCAATAAACTGTGCCCACTCTACTACAGTCACTCCGCCACCTTGAAAATACTCTTCAAAACCGAGATCTTCCTCTTCATGTTCCAAACGATACACGTCCATATGGTACAAGGGTAAACGCCCTTCATATTGCTTTATAATGGTAAATGTGGGACTGCTTACAGTAGCTTCTACACCCAATCCAGAAGCTAAACTTTTTGTAAAAGTTGTTTTTCCAGTTCCCAATTCACCTTCCAGTGTAATCACATCTCCTGGCCTTAATGACTTCGCCAATGAGACAGCTAAATTCTTTGTTTTTTCCAATGAATCTGCACGATATTCATAGCCCATATTTTCACCTGCTTATTTAAGCTGCGCTTCATTTTATCTACTGGCAAAACATTATTTGCCCATTCTATCAGCATATTGACTATACTCATGATAGCAAAAAAAACTCGAAAAGGAAAAAGTATTTCATTGATGAGTTAGTATTTATTCAAAACAGCTTTTTTTAGCAGTAACTATTTCTTAACAGGCTTTTCATTTCACTTTACTTGGATGGAGAGAACATGCTGTTTCTGCCTCCATAATGTAGCGTGTATTTTATTACAGACCTGCGGTAAATCCGCAATTCCCTGTTTTCCGCTGCTGTTTAAGGGTATATTACAAATACGGCCTAACCGTAACAAC
This sequence comes from Tigheibacillus halophilus, assembly GCF_042683165.1. Taxonomy (NCBI): domain Bacteria; kingdom Bacillati; phylum Bacillota; class Bacilli; order Caryophanales; family Bacillaceae; genus Tigheibacillus; species Tigheibacillus halophilus. The sequence goes on along the minus strand of NZ_JBHUIZ010000016.1, from coordinate 1,008 downwards.
GATTGATTGAAACAACGCATAGAAAGGAAAACAGCCACATGAATCATCTATCTAAACTATACCCTCTCCCGGAAACATTTTACCAAAAACCAACCATTGAACTTGCTAAAAGCCTCCTGGGCTGTATGCTCGTAAAACATACAGAGGATGGCGTGACTTCTGGCATCATCGTCGAAACAGAAGGTTATCTTGGCGCAAAAGACCGTGCCGCTCATGGCTTCCGCAACCGTCGGACTAAACGGACTGAAATTATGTTTGGAGAGCCCGGATATGCTTATACGCATGTGATGCATACCCATTGCCTCATCAATGTTGTCAGCGGAACAAAAGGTGAACCGGAATCTGTTTTGATCCGGGCGCTGGAACCATATTCCGGAATTGAATTGATGTTAAAAAGAAGGCCTGTAAGCAAGTTTCAAAACCTTACTAGCGGCCCCGGAAAATTGACTCAGGCAATGGGAATCACTATGCAGGATTATGGCCGTTCATTTACAGAGCCGGGACTCTTTATCGCAAAAGCCAATAAACTACCAGATATATCAATAGGAACCAGAATAGGTATTGATAACTCGGGAGAGGCGAAAGATTATCCATATCGCTTCTGGGTCACTGGAAATAAATTTGTCTCCAAATGATCCATCCTTAGTAGTTTTTTATGTAACGACATAAAATAAAGCACATGACTTATAATTGTCATGTGCTGTGTATGTATATCATTTTTTAAAATGGCGGTCCGGACGGGACTCGAACCCGCGACCTCCTGCGTGACAGGCAGGCATTCTAACCAGCTGAACTACCGGACCAAATTGGTTGCGGGGGCAGGATTTGAACCTACGACCTTCGGGTTATGAGCCCGACGAGCTACCAGACTGCTCCACCCCGCGATAATAATAAATGTGTAAAATGGAAACTTGTTCCTTCCTGAATGGAAAGTACAAATGCCTGGCGGCGTCCTACTCTTGCAGGGGCAAAGCCCCAACTACCATCGGCGCTGAAGAGCTTAACTTC